>NZ_JAMYOM010000004.1:0-299514 GCF_040319805.1 Mesorhizobium sp. M0848
ACGAACAGGATGGAAACGAATCTCCATCCTGTTCGATAGGTCTTACCAGATCCTCATCCAGCCCAACTTAAGTGAACTGCATTAGCCCGTCGAGGCGGCCTTTTCTTTGTCGGTCATGTCCGCTAATCCGGCGCTCTGGGCCACTGAAAGCGACATGCCATGAACATGCTTCCAGACATCGAACCGATCGCCGACAGCGAAGGCGGCTTCCATCCGCTGTTCGCCGACGTGCCGTCCTCGGTCGAATTCAACAAATTGCGCAAGCGGCTGCTGCGGCTGACCCGGCAGGCGATCGAGGATTTCACGATGGTGAAGCCCGGCCAGCGCTGGCTCGTTGCCCTGTCTGGCGGCAAGGATTCCTACGGCCTGCTCGCGGTGCTGCTCGACCTCAAATGGCGCGGGCTCTTGCCGGTCGATCTTCTGGCCTGCAATCTCGACCAGGGCCAGCCGAATTTCCCCAAACATATCCTGCCGGACTATCTCGACAGATACGCCATCCCGCATCGCATCGAGTATCAGGACACCTATTCCGTCGTCACCGACAAGCTGCCTGCGGGCAGCACCTATTGCTCGCTCTGCTCGCGCCTCAGGCGGGGCCATCTCTACCGCATTGCGCGCGAGGAGGGGTGCTCGGCGCTTGTGCTCGGTCACCATCGTGAGGACATTCTCGAAACCTTCTTCATGAACCTGTTCCATGGCGGCCGTCTCGCCGCCATGCCGCCAAAACTGCTCAACGACGACGGCGACGTCATGGTGCTGCGGCCATTGAGCTACTGCGCCGAGGCCGATCTGGAAAAATTCGCCGCCGCCATGCATTTCCCGATCATTCCCTGCGATCTCTGCGGCAGCCAGGAAGGTCTTCAGCGCAACGCCATGAAGGCGATGCTCGAGGACCTGGAAAAGCGCATGCCGGGCCGCAAGGATACGATGCTGCGCGCGCTGTCGAACAGCAGGCCATCGCATCTGCTCGACAGAAAGCTGTTCGACTTCGCTGCGCTCAATGAGACCCTCAGCACAAGGCAAGATATTTCCGATGACATTTGACGACACCGCGATCGACTGGCTGGCCGGCATTCTGGCCGAGGCGGCGCTGACCGAGATCATGCCGCGCTTTCGCCGGCTTGGTGAGGGCGACATCCGCCAGAAGACGTCGGCTGCCGACCTTGTGACCGAAGCCGACGTCAATGCCGAGCGGCTGATCGCCGCGCGGCTGCGCGAGCGCTATCCCCAGGCGATGATCGTCGGCGAGGAGGCCTGTTCCGACAATCCGGCACTGCTCGATGGTCTGGGCGATGCCGATCTGGCCTTCGTCATCGATCCGGTCGACGGCACTTTCAACTTCGCCTCCGGCGTGCCGCTGTTCGGCGTCATGCTGGCGGTCGTGGTCCAGGGCGAGACGGTTGCCGGCATCATCCACGATCCCGTCGGCAAGGACTGGCTGATCAGTGCCAGGGGCGCTGGCAGCCATATCCGGCATGCGCATGGCAGCCTGGAGAAGGTGCATGTCGCGGCACCTGCGCCGATCGCGCAGATGACCGGCTCCGTCTCCTGGCAATATATGGCCGAGCCGGAGCGGTCGCGGCTGGCGCGCAACCAGACGAAGATCCTGTCGCAATTCGCCTATCGCTGCGCCGCGCACGAATACCGCCTGTTGGCGAGCGGCCATGCCCACTTCGTCGTCTACAACAAGCTGATGCCGTGGGATCATCTGGCCGGCGTGCTGATCCATGCCGAGGCCGGCGGCCACGCGGCGCGCTTCGACGGCAGCACCTATCTGCCCTCGCATCTCGGCGGCGGCCTGCTTGTCGCGCCCGATCGCGAAAGCTGGCACGAATTGCGCCGCGAACTCTGGGCGGCACAGGATTAATTGCTGCGTTAGCCGAAGGAGCGGTGCAATTTCACGCAAATCCGGAGGCTCTCGAATGAAACCTCGGTTCGCATTTGTCGCCACGGCTCTTGCCGCCGCTCTGTTTGCCAGTTCCCAGGAAGCAAGATCGCAAGAGCGCAGCTGTCGCAGTTCCGATCCCGTCGATACGATAAGGGAGATGTCGGACGCTATCTATGCCTGCTGGAAACCGCCACCCGGAACCGCGGGCATGTCCCTGACACTGCGGTTCTCGCTTCGCCGCAACGGCACACTGATTGGCAAACCTCGCGCCACATATTCCGATCTGGGAACCGATGCCCAGCGCAGCAGGGCCTTCGTGGCATCCATCCTCAGGGCACTTGATGACGCTCTGCCATTGCCTTTTTCGGACAGCATGGGTGAAGCAATCGCAGGGCGCATGCTTGCCCCTCGGTTCACGGCAACTCTTGAAGGTGCGTCCTAATGCAAGTCGGTGATGTGCCCTGAAACGGGCGGGTTCTGTGGCTGGAACATCTTGCCGCGCTCGGCGATGAAGATCATCAGCAGCGCCGCGACCGAGACACTGCAGAAGCCGGCGGCCAGCGGCGTCACCGTGCCGTTGAAGGCCTGACCGATCAGCGTGCCGAGAATGCCGCCGAGAAACGTCTGCATGAAACCGAGGATCGACGACGCCGTGCCGGCCAGTTGTCCGAGCGGTTCCATGGCCAGCGCGTTGAAGTTCGCGCCGAGCGCACCGAACGGAAGCATGGCACAGGCAAAGAAGGTGATGAACAGCCAGAGCGGCATCTTCATTTCCAGCGAAACGACCAGCCAGGCAAGGCTGATGACCAGGAACAGCAGCAACGCGCTCTGCGACAGGCGGCGCATGCCGATGCGGCCGACAAGGCGCGAATTCAGAAAGTTGGAGAAGGCGAGCACGCCCGCAACCCCGGCGAAGATGACCGGGAACATCTCGCCGACATGGAAGATGTCCACATAGATCTGCTGCGCCGAAGCGATGAAGCCGAACATGGCGCCGAAGATGAAGGTGCTGGCGAAGGCATAGCAGATCGCAATGCGGTTGGTGAGCACGATGCGAAACCCGCCGACAATCGAGTTCACGGTCAGCGGCCGGCGATGTTCGGGATGCAGCGTTTCAGGAAGGCGCAGCAGCGACCAGGCCGAGACGAGGAGCGCACCGACGGCCATGGTGACGAAGATCCAATGCCAGGTCGCAAACAGCATGATGAACTGGCCGATGCCGGGAGCAATGACCGGTATCGCCATGAACACCATGAAGATCAGCGACATCACCTCGGCCATGCGCCGGCCGTCGAACGTATCGCGCACGATCGAGACGGCGATGACGCGGGTGGCGGCTGCACCGATGCCCTGCACGGCTCGGCACAGCAGAAGTGTTTCAAAGCTTGGCGCAATGGCGGCAGCCGCCGCCGCGGCGACATAAATCACCAGCCCGGCGACCAGCGGTGCGCGACGCCCGAAGCGATCCGAGATCGGCCCGAAGAACAGCTGTCCGCCGCCGAAGCCCAGAATGTAGGCCGTTATGACGTACTGCCGGTGGTTTTCATTTTCGACGCCGAGCGAGGCGCCGATCTGCTGCAGCGCGGGCAGCATGATATCGATGGCCAGCGAGTTCAGCGCCATCAGCGCCGCGCACAGGGCGATGAACTCCCAGCGCGGAATGGGCAGTTTGCTTGCCGATTGCGGCTCTGGTTTTGACTGGTCCACGGCAAGTCCGATCTTTCAAACGAAAATGCGCCGGCGGGCCGGCGCATTGGCTCGTCTTGGTCCTGGGTTCAGGACATGAAAATTGCCGAGGTGGGCTGCTCCCGGCGCCTTTGTGCACGACCCCGAAAATCAAAATCAACCTTCGGATGGCAATATGCACAAACAGAAATCAGGCGGCGCCTTTGACGCTGACGCCCTTCTCGACGAGGAATGTCTGCAACTCACCGGCCTGGAACATCTCGCGGATGATATCGCAGCCGCCGACGAATTCGCCCTTGACGTAGAGCTGAGGGATCGTCGGCCAGTTGGAATATTCCTTGATGCCCTGGCGCAGTTCAGCCGAGTCCAGAACGTTCACGCCTTTGTAGTCGGCGCCGATATAGTCGAGGATCTGGACGACCTGGCCGGAAAATCCGCATTGCGGGAAACCGGGCGTGCCCTTCATGAAAAGGACGACGTCGTTGCCCTTCACTTCATTGTCGATGTAGTCGTTGATACCGCTCATGGAAAATCCTTTCCCGCCTGTGGGAGTCAGGCTCGAAACATATCCCTTCAAATAAACCCAACGATTGCTCGAAACAAGACGTTAGCCGTGCCGTGGCTGAAATGGCGCAAAGGATGAGCCGTGTTGGGCCAAGCGGTTCTCTCGACACTGATCCGCGTGGTTGCGGTTGTTCCGGTGCGGCTCAGTCAGGAACGCTGGTCTGCAGCGCCAGTGCGTGCAGCACGCCACCCATATTTCCTTTCAGCGCGTCATAGACCATCTGGTGCTGCTGCACGCGGCTTTTCCCTCGAAAGCTCTCGGCCACCACCTCGGCCGCATAATGGTCGCCGTCGCCGGCGAGATCGCGGATCGTCACCTTGGCGTCCGGAATGCCGTCCTTGATCAGTTTTTCGATGTCGTGGGCATCCATTGCCATGGCAAAATCCTGTTTGGAGCGGCCGGCAGCCGGCCATAAGATGAGAGTCGGGCGAGCCTAAAGCCTTTCCGGTCCGGATTGAAGCCGTTCTGTCCCACCAACGGCAAGACGGTTCGATGGCTTCAGAGAAAGACTAGACCGGTGGGCTTGCTTCATCCTCGGCAATGTCCTCGCGTGTCGAGAAGGCGCGGCCAAGGCTGAAGGCCAGCACGTAGAGCGGCACGTTGAGCACGAGACTGACAATGGGAAGGTAACTCGTCATTTGCCAAGCTGGCGAGAAGAACCCCTCGCCATAGCCGTCGCAGATGAGCGACGAGCCGTACTCCCACATCGCGCCTACGACCACCGCGCTGGCAAAAAGCTTGATGCAGGTGACAATGTGCCTTGCCCGTGCCGGATCCGGCGCCAGGCGGTCCCACAGAACCAGGCAGACGATCGGGACCGCGTAGATGAGATTCTGCGCGATGAGCATGGGGATGGCGCCATTGGCCGCGGCAAGGAACTCCGCGCGCGTTTCCAGCCGCATGCACACCTCGCTTGAGGTTGTCGACAGCAGGAAAAGACGAACGGTCCCAGGAACCAGAAGAAGAACAACGACGGCCAGAAGACGACTGCAAGCAGCGCCCGGGCAGCCAGTTTCCTGTGATTGATCATGAGTTTCCCGAAAAACCGTTCCCACTTTTCGGGATCATGCTCTCGTCAACTGGCCTGGTCCATGAAGCGGGGGAACCAGCCTTCGTGCGCCGCGGAGAGTTCGCTGACCGGGATTGCCCTGGCGTCGCCAAGCTTCAGCGCGTTGCCCCCGGTCGAGCCGATCCACGGCGCGAAGATGCCGAGTTCGCCCTGCTGCTTGCGAATGGCGTCCCATTCGTCACCATGCGGATCGATCGACAGCGTCAGGAGATAACGGCCCTGATCCTCGCCGAACCAGACCGGGATCGGGTCGGTGCCGACAAGCCCGGGAACGGTGGCGCCGATACCGGACGCCATCGCCATTTCGGCAAGTGCAACGGCGACACCGCCATCGGAAACGTCGTGCGCCGCCGTGACGACACCGGATGCGATGAGCGCGCGCACATGGTCGCCGACGCGCTTTTCGTGATCGAGGTCGACCGGCGGCGGCGGGCCATCCGTGCGGCCGTGTATGTCCCTGAAATAGACCGATTGACCGAGATGCGTTCCCCAGGAGCCCGGCGCGCCGACCAGCAGGATCATCTGGCCCTCGGCCGCAAAGCCGGTCCGCACCATCTTCGACCAGTCGGCGATCAGCCCGACGCCGCCGATAGTCGGGGTTGGCAGGATGCCCTGGCCGTTGGTCTCGTTGTAGAGCGAGACATTGCCGGAGACGATAGGGAAGCCAAGCGCACGGCAGGCGTCGCCTATGCCTTTCACCGCGCCGACCAGCTGGCCCATGATCTCGGGCCGTTCCGGGTTGCCGAAATTGAGGTTGTCGGTGGCGGCCAGCGGCAGAGCGCCGGTGGCGGTCAAGTTGCGCCAGCATTCGGCCACCGCCTGCTTGCCGCCCTCATAGGGGTCGGCCTCGCAATAGCGCGGCGTCACGTCGGACGAGAAGGCGAGCGCCTTGGTCGCATGGCCTTCGACCCGGACCACGCCGGCATCGCCGCCTGGAAGCTGCAGCGAATTGCCCTGGATCAACGTGTCATACTGTTCCCACACCCAACGCCGCGACGAAAGGTCCGGCCCGCCGAGCAGCTTCAGCAGCGCGTCGGCAACGTCGGCTTGCGGAATGTCATTGGCGGCCAGCGGCGCCGGCTTCTTCGGTTCGGTCCACGGCCGATCATATTCCGGAGCCTTGTCGCCAAGATCCTTGATCGGCAGGTTGGCGACCTCGTCGCCCTGGTGCAGAACGCGGAAGCGCAGATCGTCGGTGGTCTTGCCGACGATGGCGAAATCGAGCCCCCATTTGTGGAAGATCGCCTCGGCTTCCTTTTCCTTTTCCGGGCGCAGCACCATCAGCATGCGCTCCTGGCTTTCCGACAGCATCATCTCGTAGGCGCTCATGCGCTCTTCGCGCACCGGAACCTTGTCGAGATCGAGCTCGATTCCGAGGTCGCCCTTGGCGCCCATTTCGACCGCCGAGCAGGTGAGGCCGGCGGCACCCATGTCCTGGATGGCGATGACGGCGCCCGAGGCCATCAGTTCGAGGCTGGCTTCCAGCAGGCACTTTTCGGTGAAGGGATCGCCGACCTGCACTGTCGGGCGCTTCTCATCGATCTTGTCGTCGAATTCAGCCGACGCCATGGTGGCGCCGCCGACGCCGTCGCGGCCGGTCTTGGCGCCGAGATAGACGACCGGCAGGCCGACGCCCTTGGCTTCCGACAGGAAGATCGCATCGGTCTTGGCAAGGCCCGCCGCAAAGGCGTTGACCAGGATGTTGCCATTGTAGCGGGCGTCGAAATTGACCTCGCCACCGACTGTCGGCACGCCGAAGGCGTTGCCATAGCCGCCGACGCCGGAAACCACGCCTGAAACGAGATGCCGGGTCTTGGGATGGTCAGGCGAGCCGAAGCGCAGCGCATTCATCGCCGCGATCGGCCGCGCGCCCATGGTGAAGACGTCGCGCAATATGCCGCCGACGCCGGTCGCCGCGCCTTGGTAGGGCTCGATATAGGACGGGTGGTTATGGCTCTCCATCTTGAAGACGACGCAGTCGCCGTCGCCGATGTCGACCACGCCGGCATTCTCGCCCGGCCCCTGGATGACTTGCGGACCGGTGGTTGGCAGCGTGCGCAGCCACTTCTTCGAGGATTTGTAGGAGCAGTGCTCATTCCACATCGCCGAGAAGATGCCGAGTTCGGTGAAGCTCGGCTCGCGCCCGACAAGATCGAGGATGCGCTGATACTCGTCGGGCTTGAGCCCGTGTGAGGCAATGAGCTCAGGGGTGATCGGCACGGAATTGGAAATGGTCATGGGCGGCGATTTATATCCGGGACGTTGGGATTTTGAGTCCCGTCTTATCGCAAGCCTTGCGGCCGATATACCCATGGATTGACGAAAAACGACGGAAAACCGGACAAAGCCACGCAGTGTCAGGAGAAGCTGTCGTAGCCGGCGCGGCCTTCATCGAGAAGTCGCCGGATCGCCGCGACGCCTTCGGCTATGTCCTCGCGCTGTCTCGGCTGCGAAACGCCAAAGCGGACGCCATGGAAAACCTGCTCGGAGCGGCCGGCCTTGAACTCGTCCTCGTCGTCGATCAGCACGCCGTGCTCAAGGCAGGCGTTCTTGAAGGTGCCGGAAAGCCAGGGGTCGGGCAGGGTCAGCCAGACAAAGGGCACCCTGTCATGCGACTTGAACGCGAAGCCGGCCAAAGTCTCGCGCACGATGGCGATGCGGGCGCCGATTTCGGCGATGCTGCGCTTGCGTATCTCATCCGCCTGACCTGACAGCACCAGCCTTGTATTCACCTCCGCCAGCAGGAAGGGCATGCCGCCGGTCATCATCTTGTGGGCGACACGGATGCGGTGGCGGTAGGCGGGCGGGCAAGAAAGCCAGCCGCCGCGTACACCGGCTGCGACCGACTTCGACAGGCCGCCCGCGACAATGGTGCGTTCAGGCGCATACTCGGCCAGCAATGGTGTCGGATCATCGGTCAGATTGCCATAGAGGTCGTCCTCGATGAGGACGACGTTGTATTCGCGTGCGACATGGGCGATCGCCTCGCGGCGCGCCGCCGACAAGGTGGCCAGCGTCGGATTCTGCGCAGTCGGCATCAGGAAGATCATCTTGGGATGCTTTTGCGCGCAGACGCGCTCGAAATCCTGCGGATCGATGCCTTCCTCGTCCGATGCCACCAGCGCGGTGCGCCTGCCGATCAGGCCGGCACTGCGGGAAATCTGCGAGTAGGTGAGGTGCTCGAAGGCAACATAGTCGCCAGGCATGGTGAGCGCCGCGATTGCCGCCATCACCGCCGCATGGGTGCCGAGCGTGGGAACGACGGTGTCGGCACTCGGACGAAACGAATTGCGCGCCAACCAGCGGGCGCCGGCTTCGTACCAGCGGTCGGGAAAATCCCGCGTGTAGCTTGAAATCTCATGTGGATGGTCCTGCGCCGTGCGCGACAGGACACCGGCGACGATGTCGCCCTGGCCGATATCGGGTGCTGCGGTGCTGTCGAAACGCAACTTGCCTTTAGGCGCATCGATATAGCGTGTGCCTTCGCCGCCGACGTCCGGAGCCGGAAAATCCGGCTTCGCGCGCTGGCCGAGCACATAGGTTCCACGCCCGACTTCGCCGCTCACCAGCCCACGCTCGCGCAGCAATTGATAGGCCCGGCCGACCGTGCCGACGGTGGTGCCGATGTCGTAGGCGAGGTCGCGTTGCGGCGGCAGCTTTGCGCCGGCATCGATCACGCCGCGATCGATGTCCGTCTCGATGGAATCCGCCAGCCGCTGATACAGCGGGCCGGAGCCGGCAGTGAGATCTGGAAGCCAATTTGTCATGGTGACAATTTTCTATATTGCACCGGCACATGAGTCAATACATATCAATCGCGTGCAAAAAAGGTACAATTTAGAACGTCGGCAGAAAGAAAATGAATACAATCGCGACAATACGTCATTCGAGCGCTGCATTATCAGGCCAATCGATACGCCCGTCGGTTCAGCGCGGCTTTGTCAGCCGCCTTGTGCGCGTGCTGAGGTCGCTGGCAAGATGGATCGACAACCTGCTGGATCGCCGCCGCAGCCGGTTGGCGCTGCTGGAGATGACCGACGACCAGCTCAAGGATATCGGCATCTCGCGCTGCGATGCCCACCGCGAGGGCATCAGGCCGTTCTGGGACTGACCGTGATCCCAAAAGTGGGAACCGGTTTTTGGGAAAGATAATGGTCCCTGGAAATGCGGACAGGACGTCCGCACAGTTCTAACGGACGCTCGATGCCCTGGTGCGAGCAATGCCATGGTCCGCAAGGACGGCGACCACGCACAGCACGAGGAAAAGTCCGGTGATGGCTGCGGCCGAGATGACGACGCTGGTCGCGCCGTTCTTGGCGATGTCCAGGAAAGGGTAGGGCACCTCGCCGGCAAACGGCGCCCGCACCAGCGCATAGACCAGATAAGCGATGGGATAGATCACCCACCAGGAAATGTCGCTCCAGCGCGTCCTGCCGTCAGCGCCCGATATCAACCACCACAGCACGAAGAGCACCGGCGTCACATAATGCAGCAGGACGTCGCAGAGCAGGAACAGCCCCTGCGGCTGCCAGAGTTGTGCCAGGACCGTTGCGTAGATGATGAAGACCAGCGCGATCGAAGCGGCAACGCCGGCCCGCATCCGCGCGCCTGCAAAGGCCGGCACCCAGGCATAGAAGGTGGGTGACAGCAGCGACATGTACACCAGCACCGCGCCGATGTTGGTCAAGATGGTGAAGAAGCTGAAGACGAAAATGACGGAGCCAAGCAGGCTGCGGCCTGCTTCCATCGATGCCGGAATGCTGATGCAGAACTGCAGGATGAGCCCGGCCAGACCGATGACCAGCCCCACAATCTGCAGAAAGCGGCCCATGGGCTAGGCCGTCGCGGCGCAGGCCGGATTGCCGGTCTGCCAACGGGCGATGTCCGAGCCGATGCGGGCGCCGAGCGGATCGTTCATCAGCGGTCCGAAGACGTCGACACGGCTAGAATTGCCTTGCGCCTGCACGACCAGCAAAGGTTTGCCGCCATAGTGCTTGGCCGGCACCAGCAGGAAACGCGGCGTGCCGCTGAACGAATTCAGCTCATTGGCCATCTGGTACGGTTTGAAGGCTGGGTCCTTGCTGGCGATCCAGCATTTGTGGGCAGCGATCGCCACTTGTTCCATGGCCAGCAGCGCAGCACTTTTGCCTGAGGGAACAGGCGTGCTCTTTGGCGTCGACTGGCAAGATGCCAGCACAAAGCCCGCCGCGGCGACCAGCGCGATCGTCTTCGACTTGATCAAGCGGCACCCATCTCAAGCTCGGACAGAAAAATCTTCAAACCATCGGTCATCTCGCCCCACACCCTCGACAATGCCGGGTGTTGCGAGGCGATCTGCTGGTAGGCGTCGAATTTGGGATAGGCATCGAGCAGGTCGTGGCGTCCCGTCATGGCCCGGAAATTGTTGAAGATGAACCGCGTCGGCGTCAGCCAGGCATCGGCGAAACTAATGTCGTCGCCGAGTGCGAAGGGCCCTTGCGCCATGCGGGCCTCGATCGCCGCCAGTCCATGATGTAGGCGGGCGAACTGGGCGTCGATCTCGGCATTGTTTCGCTTCGGCACGGAATGAAGCTCGAAAAGCTTCATCATCGGTGTCAGCACATCGAGATCGGTGATGCGGGCGAACATACGCACCAGCGCGCGGTCCTTGGAATCGGGCGGCAGCAGCGCCGGTTCCGGGAACCGTTCCTCGAGATATTCGGCGATGACCACCGATTCGACGATGGTTTCGCCCGAGCCGGTGATCAGAACCGGAATCCGGTTCATCGGTGAGATGGCGCGAAACTCTTCCGGGATGGGGAAACCGGGCGGCGGCGCGATGATCTTGAGTGGTACGTCCTTGATGTAGGCCAGTGCCCGCACGATCGACGAGTAGGGCGACAACGGCCGCGAATAGAGTTTCATGACCGTCTCTCTCCCCAATGAACCAGACTTGCTCCAAAGAGACAGGAATGTCCGGCTGTTTTCAAGCTGTTCGCTTCGATATCGTCAGGCGGCGATGCCGAGGGCGCTCTCGAACAGTCCGCGGCCGTCGGTGCCGCCATGGGCTGCTTCGATCAGGTTTTCCGGGTGCGGCATCAGCCCGAGCACATTGCCTTGGCTGTTGACGATGCCGGCAATGTCGTTGATCGAGCCGTTGGGGTTGGTGCCCTCCGCATAGCGCAACACCACCTGGCCTTCGCCTTCGAGACGGGCAAGCGTGTCGGCGTCGGCGAAATAATTGCCGTCATGATGCGCGACCGGCGAGCGGATGATCTGGCCCGGCTGATAGCGGCGGGTGAACATGGTGTTGGCATTGGTGATCTCGAGCTTCACCTGCCGGCAGACGAATTTCAGCGAGGTGTTGCGCATCAAGGCGCCCGGCAACAGGCCGGCCTCGACCAGGATTTGGAAACCATTGCAGACGCCGATGACTGTAACGCCCGCGGCCGCTTTTTCGGCCACTGCCCGCATGACCGGCATGCGCGCAGCGATCGCGCCGCAGCGCAGATAGTCGCCGAAGGAAAAGCCGCCCGGAATGGCGATCAGGTCGACATCGGGGATTTCGGTGTCGGTCTGCCAGACGGTGACTGGCGGTGTTCCCGAAATCTTGGTCAACGCCGCGATCATGTCGCGGTCGCGGTTGAGGCCGGGCAGGAGGACGACGGCTGCTTTCAATTTAGGCAATCTCCACCGCGTAATTCTCAATCACCGTATTCGCCAGCAGCTTGTCGCACATGGCCTTGAGGTCGGCTTCGGCCTTGGCCTTGTCACTTTCGGCCAGTTCGACGTCGAAAACCTTGCCCTGCCGCACCGCGCCGACGCCGCCGAAGCCAAGGCCCGACAATGCGTGTTCTATCGCTTTGCCCTGCGGGTCGAGCACGCCGTTCTTGAGGGTGACGGTAATGCGGGCCTTGATCACGCTGGACATGCTCCTGTTCTGACTATCAGTTCGCAAGCCGCGATCAGTGCGGCTTGCCTTTGAGGCCGTCGGTCGAGGCGACGAGCACCGGGCCGGTCGGGCGCGGCGGCTCGTTCTCGTTCATGATGCCGAGGCGGCGGGCAACTTCCTGGTAGGCCTCGACGAGGCCGCCCATGTCGCGGCGGAAACGATCCTTGTCGAGCTTGTCCTGCGTCGCCACGTCCCACAGGCGGCAGGAATCCGGCGAGATCTCGTCGGCGACGACAATGCGCATCATGTCGCCCTCGAACAGCCGGCCGCATTCGATCTTGAAGTCGACGAGCTGGATGCCGACGCCCATGAACAGGCCGGAGAGGAAGTCGTTGACGCGGATGGCCAGCGCCATGACGTCGTCGATCTCCTGCGGGCTCGCCCAGCCGAACGCAGTGATGTGCTCTTCCGACACCATCGGATCGTCAAGCGCGTCGGCCTTGTAATAGAATTCAATGATCGAGCGCGGCAGAACGGTGCCTTCCTCGATGCCGAGCCGCTTGGACAGCGAACCGGCGGCGACATTGCGCACCACCACTTCGAGCGGAATAATCTCGACTTCCTTGATCAACTGCTCGCGCATGTTCAGCCGGCGGATGAAATGGGTCGGGATCCCCATGCGGTTCAAATGGTTGAAGATGTACTCGGAAATGCGGTTGTTGAGGACGCCCTTGCCGTCGATGACTTCATGCTTCTTCTTGTTGAACGCGGTGGCGTCATCCTTGAAGAACTGGATAAGCGTGCCCGGTTCGGGTCCCTCATAGAGTATCTTGGCCTTGCCTTCATAAATGCGGCGGCGATTTTTCATCTGGATTTTTCTCTGGGGTTCCGGACAGGCGGTATCAGACCATTTCCTGTCCGTCTGCCTGAAATAGTGCGGCTACGGTAGGGTTCAATGCCGGGTCTATCCCAATCACATCGTTTGCTCAATCGGCAAATCCTTCCAATCAACCGCTTTCGGGACTGAAATGCCGCAGCGCAGCATGCGATGAAGCGTATTGACCGGCCCGCGACCTTTTGGTTTGTGCTTTGGCAACGCACATATTCACCGCCAACGAATCGAATTTGACCGGAGGGACGCCATGAGCAGCATGAAAGACCGCGAAGAGGGCTTTGAGCGTAAATTCGCATTCGACGAGGAGCTTCGGTTCAAGGCCTCGGCGCGCCGCAACAAGGCGCTCGGCCTGTGGGCCGCCGAAAAGCTCGGAAAGTCCGGCGCTGATGCCGACGCCTATGCCAAGGAAGTGGTTATTTCCGACATCGAGGAAGCCGGCGACCACGACGTGTTCCGCAAAATCCGCGGGGATTTCGACGCGGCCGGCGTCGAGCAGTCGGACCACCAGATCCGCCGCACCATGGACGAACTGATGGCGCAGGCGATCGAGCAGATCAAGAACACCTGATCCGGGCCATGCGCTGATCCCGGCCATACGCTGGACCAATCGACCGCCCGGCCTATCCGGGCGGTTTTTCTTTGCCTTTGTCACGATTTCCGGCTGAAACTGCCGGAGTTAACAAGGAAAGTACCCATGTCCCTGAAGTCCCGCCTCGCGGCCGACGAAACGTTGTTCACCGCATGGTCCGGCGTGCCGGATGCCTTGACCGTCGAGATCGTCGCCAAGCAGGGCTTTGATGCCGTCACGCTCGACATGCAGCATGGCGGCCATCACGAAGACAGCGTGCTGCGTGGCCTGGTGCCGGTGCTCGCTGCCGGCAAGCCGGCGCTGGTGCGCATTCCTGTTGGCCGTTTCGACATGGCAAGCCGCGCGCTCGATTTCGGCGCCGAGGCGGTCATCGCGCCGATGGTGAATTCGGTTGCCGATGCAAAACTGTTCGCCGCCGCCATGAAATACCCGCCGCTCGGCGAGCGCTCATGGGGGCCGACTTACGCTTTTCCACGCCACGGCAAGGGCGACCAGGCCGAGTGGCTGCGCGACACCAACCAACGCACCATGGCCTTCGCCATGGTCGAGACGCGTCCGGCCCTCGATGCGCTCGACGGCATCCTCGACACGCCCGGCATCGACGGCATCTTCCTCGGCCCATCGGATTTCTCGATCGCCTGGAGCAATGGTGCGACCGTCAATTCGACGCTGGAAAGCATGATGGAGACGGTGGCATCGGTGGCCGAGCGCACCCGCAAGGCCGGCAAACATGCGGCGATCTACGTTGTCGAGCCGGCAATTGCCGGCCGGGTTGTGTCGATGGGCTATCGCCTGCTGGCCATGGGCTCCGAGCATTCGCTGATCGGGCTTGGCGCAAAAACGCTGATCAAGAGCGTCCGCGATTCGATTGGGTCCTGAAGAAACTCAGGGTTTCAAATCCGTCAGGAATTTGGCGAAGGTCATTGAACCTTCGGGCCACGGCCCGAAGCCTGAATCCGCGTTCAGATGACCGGTCTCGCCGGCATCGATGAATAGTGAGCCCCATGCACCGGCAATGTCTTCGGCGACATCGAAGGCGCAGAACGGATCGTTGCGGCTGGCGATCACGATCGAGGGAAAGGGCAGCGGCTCACGCGGGTAGGGACCGAAGGTCATCAGGTGCCTGGGCCTGATCTCGGGATTGGCGACGTCGGGAGGTGCCACGAAGAAGGCCCCGGCGATCGGCTTGCGGAATTGCGGAATGGCTTGCACCGCAGTGGTGACGCCGAGCGAATGCGCGACCAGGACGACCGGCCGCTCGGCCTCGTTGACCGCCTTGGCGACGCTCGCGGTCCAGTCCTCGCGAACCGGCTTCGACCACTCGGCCTGTTCGACGCGGCGCGCCGTCGACAGTTTCGACTGCCAGCGGCTCTGCCAATGGTCGGGGCCGGAATTGGTGTAGCCCGGCACGATGAGGATATCTGCTTCCTTGACCTTCATGGCGCTGAGATAGCGAGCGGCATCGCTTCGTGCAACCGGCGGGAACGCCACTTTTGATCACAATAGTGAACACCATGTTCGCTTCTTCGCGTCTTGTGTGAACGATGCCGATGGACGATCTGTGGTCAGGAAAAGAAACAGCCGTGCGCGGGAACCCTGACTTTGGAACTGACACGACGTACAATGATCGGCGGAGTGGGGCTTCTCGCTTTGGGAGCTTCATCGCAGGCCGGTCGAACGGAGCATTTGATGAGCGAGTTGCCTTTTGCCGCCACCACCCCAGTCAGCGTTGCCCGCGTCGGGCTGAAGGCGCGCGACGCGGAAAGCCTTGCCGCATATTACCGCGAAATTGTCGGTCTGCAGGAGTTGAGCCGTGCCGATGGTTCGATCACGCTGGGCGCCGCCAACCGTCCCTTGTTGGTGCTTGAGCAGGACGCTTCAGCTAAGCCGGATGATCCGCGCAGCGCCGGGCTGTTCCACACCGCCTTCCTGCTGCCCAGCCGCGCCGATCTCGGCCGCTGGATCAACCACGCTATATCGAACAAGATCGCGATCGAGGGCGCTTCCGACCATCTGGTCAGCGAAGCTCTGTACCTGACCGATCCCGAAGGCAATGGCATCGAGATCTATGCCGACCGCCGCCCGCAGGACTGGAAGTGGAATGGCGACAAGATTGCCATGGCAACGGAGCGGCTGAACATTCCGTCCGTCGTTGCCGAAGTGCCTGCGGGTGACGCCGGCTGGCAGGGCGCGCCGGAAAACAGCATCGTCGGCCATGTCCACCTGCGTGTCGGCAGGCCGGAAGACGCCGAAGCCTGGTGGAACCAGGAATTCGGCTTCGACACGGTGGCGAAATATGGCGGCCAGGCGGTGTTCCTGTCTTCGGGCGGCTATCACCACCACATCGGCGCCAACGCCTGGCAGAGTTCAGGCGCAGGCCGCCGCGATCCCTCCCGGTCAGGTCTGGCCTGGGTCGAGATGCGTTCGGACAAGGCATCCACCGAAACCACGCGGGAAGACCCGTGGGGCACGGTGATCCGCACCGTGCCTGGCGCTGCCGGCTAAGCGCCCGCTGCGCTCTTAAACAGAACTGGCGGCGTAACCGGTCAGCAATCCGTGTGCCCAACTGTCGAAGCCGGCCGCCGTCGCGCGGCTGGATGCTTCGGCCCAGTCATAACTGACCGCGTGATGGCTGAACGACCATTCTCCGCGCTTGTGCGTGGCGAGGGCGTAGCGGGCATGCGGGCTGCCGGTCACGGTAAGGCCGGGAAACGCCTGAACACCGACGCTGCCGGGATTTAGGATCGTCTGGCGGTCGGAAAGCCGCACGACGCGCGGCGTATGGGTGTGGCCGCACAAGGTCAGCCCGGCATCGATGCTGCCGAGCTTGTGTCTGATTTCTTTTTGATTGGATGGATAGAAGTGATTGCCGCCGTCTTCCTCGAGCAGGAACGTCTCGTCGTCGCTGGGGCTGCCGTGGCAGAGCAGAATTTCAGGGGCGAGCGTCAGGGCAATCGGCAATGCCAAAAGCCAAGCCAATGACGTCTGGGAGAGGCAATGGTGGGTAAAGGCATCGACGTCTTCCAGCCCGGAAGCCGGCGGCTCGATCAGCACACGGTCGTGATTGCCGCGCACGGTCGGCCAGTTCTGTGCAATCAAATATTGCGCGGTTTCTTCCGGCTATAGCGGCCCGGAGAGACAATCACCCAGATTGACGATGATGTCGGGAGAATTGTCCTTGATCCGCGCATGAACCGCTTCAAGCGCGCGCAGATTCCCGTGAATGTCGGAAAGGACAGCCAGTCGCATGGAAATCCTATCCGAACACCCGCTTGAAGATCGTGTCGACATGCTTGGTGTGATAGCCCAGGTCGAATTTCTCGCGGATCTCGGCTTCCGGCAGCGCTGCGGTCACTTCCTTGTCGGACAGTAATTCCTCAAGAAAATCAGCGCCTTGCTCCCACACTCTCATGGCGTTGCGCTGCACCAGCCGGTAGGAGTCTTCGCGCGACAGGCCCGCCTGCGTCAGCGCCAGCATGACGCGCTGCGAATGCACGAGGCCGCGGAACTTGTTCATGTTCTTCAGCATGTTGTCGGGATAGACGAGCAGCTTGTCGATGACGCCGGTCAGCCGTGACAGCGCGAAATCGAGCGTCACGGTGGCGTCCGGGCCGATCATGCGCTCGACCGAGGAGTGCGAGATGTCGCGCTCGTGCCAGAGCGCCACATTCTCCATCGCCGGCAGCGCCATCGAACGCACCATGCGGGCAAGGCCGGTGAGGTTCTCGGTCAGCACCGGGTTGCGCTTGTGCGGCATGGCCGACGAGCCTTTCTGGCCCGGCGAAAAATACTCTTCCGCCTCCAGCACCTCGGTGCGCTGCAGATGCCGGATCTCGATCGACAGCCGCTCGACCGAGGAGGCGATGACGCCGAGCGTGGCAAAGAACATCGCATGGCGGTCGCGCGGGATCACTTGCGTCGACACCGGCTCGGGCTTCAGGCCGAGCTTCGCCGCGACATGCTCCTCGACATAGGGATCGATGTTGGCGAAGGTGCCGACTGCGCCCGAAACGGCGCAGGTGGCGATGTCTTCGCGCGCGTGCACCAGCCGCTCGCGGCAGCGCGAGAACTCGGCATAGGCCTGCGCCAGCTTGACGCCGAAGGTGGTCGGCTCGGCATGGATGCCATGGCTGCGGCCGATGGTGACCGTGTCCTTGTGCTCGAAGGCGCGGCGCTTGAGCGCTGCAAGCAGACCATCGATGTCGGCGAGCAGGATGTCGCTGGCGCGGGTAAGCTGCACCGCAAAGCAGGTGTCGAGAACGTCGGACGAGGTCATGCCCTGATGGATGAAGCGGGCGTCCGGCCCGACGAATTCGGCAAGATGGGTGAGGAAGGCGATCACGTCATGCTTGGTAACGCGCTCGATCTCGTCGATCGCCTCGACATCGAATTTTGCCGCCCCGCCCTTTTCCCAGATGGTTTTTGCCGCTTCCCTGGGGATGACGCCGAGTTCGGCCAGCGCGTCGCATGCATAGGCTTCGATCTCGAACCAGATGCGGAACCGGGTTTCTGGCGACCAGATGGCGACCATTTCCGGCCGGGAATAGCGAGGGATCATCGGTCAGTCCTGACATATCGAGAAGTTTGCCCGCGTCCTAACAGAGGCGAGCAAAATGCTCAACGCCGCTGGCGCGCAAACCAGACGCCCGCGGCAAACAGAGCGATGAAACCAACTGGAAAATAGAGCCGGATGCCCAGCACCACGAACTGATAAAGCGCAATCAACGTCGTGAAGACGAACTGGAGGACCCAGGTGCGGGTGAAAGCAGGCGCATGCCACTCGGCATAGTAGGAGCGGTACTGCAGGGCAAACAGCCCGGCGGTCAGGCCGATCGTCGCCGCGGCTAGGCACACGAAGGCCGCGGCAAAGGCGACTTCCCAGCGTCTTCCCTGCGAAACCAGCCGCGCCGCGAACAGGCCGATAGGAAAGGCCAGCGCAGCTCCCACCGCGAACAGTACGGTGACAATGCGGATTTTCGCCGGCGTCTCCCAGTCGTCCAACAACAGGGTGACGAGCGCACTGGCGCCCATCGTCGTGGCCCATAGCAAGGCGCCATAAAACGCAGTGCGCGGCGTCGGTATAGCGCGGCGAAGGCGGTTCAGCGAACGATCGCGCGGGGCGGGTGGGACAAGCGGTGTCACAGGCGGCCGGTCACCGCGATCCAGCGAAAGTCCGGGCCTTCAAAGCCGTACTGGCGCACCGCGATCAGCACGGCATAGGCGCTGAGACTGTCCATCGAAAAGGTCTGCACGGCGCCGATGCGGTAGCCGTTCGGGCAACCCCGGCTTTTCGGTATCGCCTTATCCTCGTGCAGCAGCTTGGTGGTGCCACCATCCTGCGCCTCGATGCGCAGCAGCCGGAAGCCGTTGATCTCGCCCTGGCTCTCGCAGCCCTTGGTGTTGTTCATGCCGATCTCGTCGAGCCGGAACTCGAGCGGTGGGTCGACCGGCGAAAAGATCGGGCGCGGATTGACCGCCATCCGGTGCGGATCCGCCGAAAGCTCGGTCACCGGGTTGAAACCCGCGGTGATGCCGCGATTGGCGCTCAGCTCGGCCTGACTGACAATGGCTTCGCCTTTTTGCCGGGCCTGAAGGCGCGCCGCATCCAGTTTGGCATTCTCGTCCTCAAGCCGGACCCGGATCGGCGTGCCCTTGAGAAAGCTGTCGGTGCTGGTGTCGATGTAGTAGCGGTTGGCATAGGGAAAACCCGATCCATCCTGCACGCCATATTCCTCGAAAGCAAAGACGCTGCCGTCCTTGGTGAAGCCGAGGATTTCAAGTTCGGCGACATCGCCGGCATGAGCCGCGATCGAGGTGGCAAACTGTGCAAGCAGGCCAACGGCAAACAGAAAGAGCATTCGCATCGGTCTTCACCCCCGTGATCGTCTCAATCCCCTAGCACGCCGAAATCAAAACGTCGTGCGGTGCGAAAGCCGATGCATCCAATCGGCCCGTCATTTGTTATGGTCGGCAGTCCCAATGGAGAACCACCATGACCGACACCAGCAAAATTCGCGAGCATATGGAAGTTGTCGGCGCCGACGGCGTGCATGTCGGCACTGTCGACAAGGTCGATGGCCAGCGCATCAAGCTGACCAAGGCCGATAGCGGCGAGGGCGCTCACAAGGGCCATCATCACTATATTCCCCTGAGCCTGATTGCCGAAGTCGACGGGAAGAAGGTCTGGCTGTCGGCGAATTCCGATGTTGCGGTGACGTTCGAGGAAGAAAAGTCCGATCGGGTCTGATTGATCGCTTCACCTCAGGCGTGACGACCAGACCGGAAACAGATCGTTTTCGGCAGGCGTTGCTGCATAGACGCCGCGACTGATGGCGCGCGCCATGGTGGCGCCGGCGGCGGCGTAGAGATCGATTGCCGCATCGGCGGAGAGTTCGATACCGCTCGTGCCGGTCGCCAGCGCGAATACAAGATCGCCATCGGCCGGTGTGTGCGTCGGCCATATGGCGCGCACGAACCCGTCATGCGCCGATATCGCCAGGCGCTTGGCGGCAGCTTTTGTGAGCACCGCATCGGTGGCAATGACGGCGATGGTGGTGTTGCCGCCGGTCTCCATCGGCCTTCCCATATGCTTGTCGCGGTATTTCAAAAGAATCCTTTTCGCGTCGTCCGGCATCGGCGAGGGATAGCCAAGCCCACCGAATTCGTCGCCGATTTCGAATGGTGCTGCCCAGAAATGGCGGGTTCGGCTGACGGTTACCGAGCCCGTCGGATTGACGGCGGCCAGCGCGCCGATGGTGACGCCACTTTCCAGCAGCGTCGAGGCGGAGCCGAGGCCGCCCTTTAGCCCCGAGGTCAGCGCACCGGTGCCGGCACCGATCGTGCCGAGTTGGAAATCGGCGGTGGCGGTTTGCGCCGCCTCATAGCCAAGCTCACGGTAGGGCGGATAACGGCCCCAATCCTTGTCGCCGCCATTGCGCAGGTCGAACAGGATCGCCGATGGCACGATCGGCACGCGAAAGCCACCGACCTCGAGGCCGATGCCGCGTTCGCGCAACGCCGCCTGCACGCCGGATGCCGCGTCGAGGCCGAAAGCCGAACCGCCTGAAAGCACGACGGCGTGCACCACATCGACCGAATTGTGCGGTTCGAGCAGGTCTGTCTCGCGCGTGCCCGGCGCGCCGCCCAGGATCTGAACGCCAGCCACCGTCGGCGCATCGCAAAGCACGGTCGTCACCCCGGATTTCAGCCTGGCGTCGGACGCATTGCCGACGCGCAGGCCGGCAACGTCGGTGATCAGGTTGCGTGGGCCGTTGCGAAACATCAGTTGCTTTCCAAGGGCGCAAAGCGCGTGCCGTCGAAACGGAAGACGCGGTAGGGGCTCTGGCTGAGGTCGCCTTTTGCATCAAAGCGGATCGGGCCGATCGCCGTGGTGAAATCCTGCCCGGTCAGGGCTTCAGCCAATGGCTTGCCCGAGCTTTCGGACAAGCTTGATGCCGCCTTGGCGATTTCGACCGCGGCGTAGGCGGGCAGCGCATAGCCGTCGGGCACGATCTTCCTAGCGTCAAATGCCGCCAGCACTTTTGGATCGGCGACATCGGCCCATTCAGGCGGTGCGATCATCAGCGTGCCCACGGCATAGGGCACGTCGCCCGGCGGTGCGCGGAGATTTTCGCCGCCGGCAAAGACGATGCCAGCCTGAAGCTGTGCGGCATCGCGGCCCATGATGGCGATGTCGTCGCCGTCGCCGCCAGCAAAGACATGCGTCGCGCCGGCCTTCTTCAGCCGGCCGATCATGCCGATCTGGTTGTCGAGCTGTGGCCGGAACGTGTCTGTGAATACCGGCCTCAGCGCTGCCTGTTCGGCCGCTGCCCGCAACGTCTCGGCGATCTCACGGCCGTAGATGGTGCCGTCGTCGATAATGGCGAACAGCTCGTTCTGCCACAGATGGGTGAGGGCAGAAGCGACGGTGTTGCGCTCATCGTCGCCGCGTGGTCCGAGGCGATAGACCGGCCAGCCAGTCTTGGCGCGGCGGTCGGTCAGGCTCTCGGTTCGCACGCCAATGGTGATGACCGGAATGTTGGCGTCCTTGAGAATAGGCATCGCCGCCTCGATCGCCTCGGTGCAGAGAAAGCCGACCACGATATTGACCTTGGCGGCGGCAAATTCCCTGGCCGCGGCAGCGCCGCCATCGGCGGTGCAGGCATCATCCACCGTCTTGAGTTCGATGCCGTTCGCCTCGGCGGCCAGACCGGTGCCGGCCTCGATCTGCTTGCCGAGAATGGCCGATGGTCCCGACAGGGGCGCTGAGACGCCGACCAGCAGCGTCTGGGCATCCGCACCACTGGCCAGAAACAGCCAGAACAGCGCCGCTATTGTTCTTGTCCTGGGTCGCATTCGAGCGATGGGGTCCTCCGTGCCGGTCTTATGCTCCTGGCACTATTGCCGCCAAGACCTAAAGGCTGCCTGGCCTTGGTGCAACACGCGAATTTCGGGATATGGCTCAGGCACTTCGCTTGTGGCGGGCTATGTCTGGCCATATATGTCGGTAGGATCCTGACCATGGAAAATTTACGGTGCTGAAGAAGAACGACATTGGGCCGCAGGCCTATCGCGATGCGATGAGCCACTTTGCCGGCCACGTCCATGTGGTCACCACCGACGGGCCGGCCGGCAAGCGTGGCACGACGGTGATCGCCGCCTGTTCGGTGTCGGACACGCCGCCCACCATCCTGGTCTGTCTCAACCGCGAAAATGCCAAGAATGAGCAGTTCGTGAAAAACGGCAGGTTTGCCCTGAACACGCTGGCCTCGCACCAGGAGCCGCTGTCGGTCGGCTTTTCCGGCATCACCGGCCTGCCGGTCGAGGAACGTTTCGCGCTTGGCGAATGGGATGTGATCTCTACCGGCGCACCGACGCTGAAAGGCGCGCTCGCCGTGTTCGACTGCGAATTGATCGACACCAAGGATCTGGCCACCCATCGTGTGCTTTTTGGCAAGGTGACAGGTCTGCGTATGGGCGATAATTTGCGGCCGCTGATCTATCACGCCCGCGGCTACCACGTACTGGAAAGCGGAGCGGCGGCGTTCACGGAGAAAGAATGACCGAGCTGAAACCGCGCGCCGCGCCACGGACGATCGACGAGACTCTCGATCTCCTGACCGGTGCGGACTATGTGGCGGACCGGTCGCTGGCGACCGTGCTGTTCCTGTCGTTGCGTATGAAGCGGCCGCTGTTCCTCGAGGGCGAGGCCGGTGTCGGCAAGACCGAGATCGCCAAGGTGTTGGCACAGGCGCTCGGTCGCCGGTTGATCCGCCTGCAGTGCTATGAAGGCCTCGACGTTTCGTCCGCCGTCTATGAGTGGAACTACGCCGCGCAGATGATCGAGATCCGCATGGAGGAGGCGGCCGGCAAGGTCGAACGCTCCGCCATGGAGCGCAACGTCTTTTCCGAAAAATACCTGATCCGCCGCCCGGTGCTCGATGCGCTGACCGGAAAGACGGGCGCTGCCCCGGTTTTCCTGATCGATGAGCTCGACCGTACCGACGAGGCGTTCGAAGCCTTCCTGCTCGAAATCCTGTCCGACTTCCAGGTGACGGTGCCCGAACTCGGCACCATCAAGGCGGAAGAACCGCCGATCGTCATCATAACCACCAATCGCACCCGCGAAATCCACGATGCGCTGAAGCGGCGCTGCCTCTATCACTGGGTCGACTATCCCAACGCCGAGCGCGAACTGGAGATCGTGCGCCGCAAGGTGCCGCAGGCCAACCAGCGGCTTTCGGCCGAAGTGGTCTCCTTCATCCAGAAGCTGCGCCAGATCGAATTGTTCAAGGTGCCTGGCGTCGCCGAAACCATCGACTGGGCCGGTGCGCTGACCGAGCTCGACAAGGTGGCGCTCGATCCGGAAACCGTCTCCGACACGATCGGCGTGCTGTTGAAATACCAGGACGACATTGCCCGCATCGAACAGGGCGAAGGCCGGCGCATCCTCAACGAGGTGAAGGCCGAGCTTTCGGCGGCGGAGTAGGCGATGTCGCGCCCCGAACCAAAAGAGGCCATGCCGCACGGGCGGATCGCCGACAACATCGTCTATTTTGCCCGCACCTTGCGCAAGGCGGGCATGCGGGTCGGGCCGGCCTCGGTCAAGGACGCCATCGAGGCGGTGCTCGCCGCGGGCATCGGTTCGCGCGACGATTTCTACTGGACGCTGCACGCCGTGCTGGTCTCGCGGCATGAGGACCACGCCACTTTCGACGAAGCCTTCCGGCTGTTCTGGAAGTCGCGCGAACTGATCGAAAAGATGCTGGCTATGTTTTCGCCGGTGGCACCCGACACCAGGGAAAAGCAGAAGCCACGCGCCGCTGAAAATCGGGTCAGCCAGGCGATGTTCGAGGGCCACCAGAAGAACCAGCCGCCACAGGAAATTCCCGAGATCGAGGTCGACGCCCGCTTCACCTTTTCCGGCAACGAGGTGCTGCGGGCCAAGGATTTTGCCCAGATGAACGCCGCCGAGATGGCCGACGCCAAGAAGGCGATCGCGCAGTTGCGGTTGCCTTTCGACATGGTGCGCACCCGGCGCTTCAAGGCCGATGCGCATGGCCGCCGCATCGATCCGCGCGCCATGATGCGTTCGGCCGCGCGCACCGGCGGCGAACTGATCCTGCCGAAATTCCGCTCAGCCCGCGAGGTTCACCCGCCGCTGGTGGTGCTGGCCGACATTTCCGGCTCGATGAGCCAGTACACGCGCATCTTCCTGCAATTCCTGCATGCGCTGACTGAAAAAAGGCGTCGCGTGCACACCTTCGTCTTCGGCACCCGGCTGACCAACCTGACCCGGCAGATGCGCCATCGCGACCCGGATGCAGCCCTTGCCGACTGTTCGGCGGCGGTCAGGGACTGGTCGGGCGGCACCCGCATCGGCGACACGCTGGCCGAGTTCAACCTGATATGGTCGCGCCGCGTGCTGGGGCAGGGCGCGGTCGTGCTTCTGATCACCGACGGGCTGGAGCGCGACGATGTCGCCGGCCTGTCTGAAGAAATGGAGCGCCTGCACAAATCCTGCCGGCGTCTGATCTGGCTGAATCCGTTGCTGCGCTTCGACGGCTTTCAGGCGCGCGCCCGCGGCGTCAAGACGATGCTGCCGCACGTCGACGAGTTCCGCTCGGTGCACAATCTCGACGCGCTCGCCGATCTTTGCGCGTCGCTGGATAAGAAGTCGGCACAATCCGTCGATCCGCGCCGATGGCTGGAAGCTGGCGCGAGGCACGCCGCATAGCCATATCTTTCCCATCCGGAAAACAGATCCCGAGAAAAACAGACTTCTGGAGAAACGGTCATGGAAAACAGCATTTATCTGGATGAGGCCCGCGACCCGCTGATCATTGCGGAGGGCTGGATGAAGGACGGCAAGGACGTGGCCATCGCGACAGTGGTCGAGACCTGGGGTTCGGCGCCCCGACCTGTAGGCAGCCATCTGGTCATCGACGCCGACGGCAATTTCCACGGCTCCGTCTCGGGCGGCTGCGTCGAAGGCGCTGTGGTCAGCGAGGCCATCGACGTCATCGACAGCGGCAAGGCCAGGATGCTGGAGTTCGGTGTTGCCGATGAGACCGCATGGCAGGTCGGCCTGTCCTGTGGCGGCCGCATCAAGGTGTATGTGGAAAGACTGGGCTAGAGCATGCCCAAAAGTGGGGCCCGGTTTTTGGACAAGATCATGCTCGGACAAGAGATTTCCTGATGGATCCCTACGCCTTAAAAACTTTGAACGCCGAACGACGCGCTCGCCGAGCAGCGATCCTTGTCACCGATCTCGGTGACGGCCGCGACAGGATCGTGCGCGAGGGCGATCAGGTCGCCGGCGATCTTGGCGCCGCGATCGCCAGGGCGTTTCGCACAGGCAACTCCGGTTCGGTCGAAGCCGAGGGGCGGAATTTCTTTCTCAACGCGCATCTGCCGCAGCCGCGTCTGGTCGTGATTGGCGCTGTCCATATCAGCCAGGCGCTGGCGCCGATGGCGAAGATCGCCGGCTATCCCGTGGAGATCATCGACCCCCGCACCGCTTTCGCCACGCCGGACCGCTTTCCCGAGGTGGCGCTTCATGCCGAATGGCCGGAGGATGTGCTGGAGCGCCAGCCGCTCGACAGCTACACCGCACTTGCCGCCGTCACCCATGACCCGAAGGTCGATGATTTCGCCCTGAAGGCCGCGCTCGACGCCAACTGTTTCTATGTCGGGGCGCTCGGTAGCAGGAAGACGCATGCCAAGCGGGTCGAACGCCTGCTGGCGCTGGGCGCGAGCGCCGATCAGATCGCCCGTATCCATGCGCCGATCGGGCTCGACATCGGTGCTGCCAGCCCGGGAGAGATCGCCGTTGCGGTGTTGGCCCAGGCGATCCACGCCTTCCGCTCGCGCGGTTTCGATGCCTCCGCATCGGCTCCAAAATCGAAATCGATTTTGGAAAAGCACGATGCGTAGATTCAAAGTAGTAGAGCGTCCTTTGCGCGTCCAAAAGGACGCGCGGCGCTCTACGGGCGCTGCGGCGTGAAATTCGGCCCGATCCCGATCGAGACCGCGGAAGGCGCGGTGCTGGCGCACTCCACCACCGCTGGTGAACGCCGCTTCCGCAAGGCGCACAGGCTCAGCGCCGAAGATGTGGCGCTGCTGCGGGCCGCCGGCATTTCGCAGGTCGTTGCAGCCGTGCTGGCTGCCGACGACCTCGGCGAGGATGCCGCCGCGCAGGAAATAGCTGAGAGCATGACCTTTCGCGGGATCGAGGCGAGGCCTGCCGCGACCGGGCGGATCAACCTCCATGCCAAGGCGCCGGGCATCTTCACGGTCGATGCCGCTGCCATCGACGCCATCAATGCCATCGATCCCGCCATCACCATCGCCACGCTGGCGCAGCATGCGCCGGTCGAGAAAGGCCAGATGGTCGCGACCGTGAAGATCATCCCCTTCGCGGTCAGTGCAGCGCTGGTCGGCGCCGCGACAGAAATCTGCGCCGCAGGCGAGATCTTTGCCGTCAATGCCTACCGGCCCGTGCGTGTCGGCGTCATCCAGACGGTTCTACCCGGCATCAAGCCTTCCGTGCTCGACAAGACGCTGCGCGTCACCGAAGCGCGGCTGGCGCGTACGGGCGGCAGATTGACGGCCGAGCGCCGCACGCCGCATGAGATCGCTCCGGTGGCGGAGGCCGCGGCTTCGCTGGCACGCGACAATGACATGGTGGTGATCTTCGGCGCCTCGGCGATGAGCGATTTCGCCGATGTCATTCCCGCGGCGATCGAGAGGGCGGGTGGTGCAGTCATCCGCGCGGGCATGCCGGTCGATCCCGGCAATCTGCTGGTGCTGGGCACGCTCGGCGGTAAGCACGTCATCGGCGCGCCCGGCTGCGCCCGCAGCCCCAAGGAGAATGGTTTCGACTGGGTGCTGGACCGGTTGATCGCCGGTATCGACGTGACCGCCAGGGATATTGCCGGCATGGGGGTCGGCGGGCTGTTGATGGAAATCCCGACACGGCCGCAGCCGCGCGAACCGCTGCCGGCCAAATCTCAGCTCAAGGTCGGCATCGTGCTGCTGGCGGCCGGCCGGTCGAGCCGCATGGGCGGGCCGAACAAGCTGCTGGCACTGTTCGACGGCAAGCCGCTGGTGCGCCGCACCGCTGAGCGGGCGCTTGGCTCGAAGGCGTCCAGCACTGTCGTCGTCACCGGCCACCAGCGCGAGCGGGTGCGCGCGGCACTGGCGGGCCTCGACGTGACCTTCGCCGACAATCCCGATTTTGCCGAGGGCCTGTCCACCTCGCTGAAAGCCGGCATCGCCTATCTGCCGGAAGATTCCGCCGGCGTGATGATCGTTCTCGGTGACATGCCTGATATCACGTCCGACGACCTCGACAGATTGATCGATGCTTTCCGCAAGGCCGGCGGCAATGCGGTGGTCCGCGCCTCGCATGACGGCAAGCGCGGCAATCCGGTGCTGTTGCCGCGTTCGCTGTTTCCCGCGATCGCCCATCTCGAAGGCGACACCGGCGCACGCCATCTGGTCGAGACCGAAGGGCTCGATGTCATCGATGTCGAGATCGGCGCGGCGGCATCTGTCGATGTCGACACGCGCGAGGCGCTGGAAGGCGCCGGCGGCGTGCTGCAGGATTGACAAACCCAAGCTGAATTACGCATGCCTTGGACATGTCTATTCGCCGCCAAATTTTCTGTGCCTTTGCAGTCGCGACCGCGTTGCTGTCTTCGGCCGCGCAAAGTCAGGCGTTGTCCCTAAAACCCTTCAAGGACGATCTCTTCGCCTATCCAGCCACGCTGTCGTCCGACACCAATGGCGCCTACACGGTCATCGATTACCGCGAGATGCGCGACATCAACCAGCGTGACCAGGTGCCCGAGCGGCGGGTGAACGCCCAATATACCGACGCCAGCGTGCGCAAGGTGCAGCAGGATCTGTTGCTGAAGACCGATGCCGGCGATGTCAGGCATGTCGCCGTCGGCAAGACCGAGGGCGCCGGCATCATCGTGCTTTACCTGCACGGGCAGGGCGGCAGCCGCAAGCAGGGTGTCGACGACTTCACTTTCGGCGGCAATTTCAACCGGCTCAAGAACCTGATGGCCAGCAATGGCGGCCTCTATCTCAGTCCTGATTTCCCCGATTTCGGCGATACGGGAGCGGCGCAGGTGGCGGCGCTGATCGGTCATTATGCCGAACAGTCGCCCGGCGCGAAGATCTTCGTCGCCTGCGGCTCGATGGGCGGCGCGCTGTGCTGGGAGCTGGCCGCGCGCAAGGACACGGGCGGACGCATCAATGGTCTGCTGCTGCTCGGTTCGCTGTGGGATGAGAGCTTTTTCACCAGCCCGGCCTTCAAGCGCCGCGTGCCGGTCTTCTTCGGCCAGGGCAGCCACGACGTGGTCTACCCCGTGGCAAAGCAGGAGGCGTTCTTTCGCTCGATCCTGGCCAAATCGAAGACCTATCCGACCCGCTTCGTCCGTTTCGAGACCGGCACCCATGGTACGCCGATTCGCATGACCGACTGGCGCGGCACACTCAACTGGATGCTGTCGAAGGCGCCCTGATCGATCAGCCTGCAAGCTCGTGTGAGGCTCAGGGCGCGGTGTTGTAGTCGACGACAGTCTCGGGGTTTTGCTCCCCGTCATAGGACGCATCGACGTCGTACTGGACCAGCGAGAAATTGCCGTTGCGAAACAGGTACGTCCCCGCGTCGGACGCATCGCCGATGCCGCGCCACTTGTTGAACGTGGTGATCGTGTGGGCGGCTTCGTCATAGTCGGAATTGACTGCCCAGCCGGACGTCTGGAAACCGACGATGGTCATGCCCAGCAATTTGCCGTTGCTGTCATTGTTCTCGTATCGGATATCCATTTTGGGTTCGGCGAACTGCAATTGCTGCACGCCCGATGTCTCGTCGGTCATGTAGTAGACCGAGCTTTCATTGTAGGCGGCGGCCGAGCAGGAAAAATGGAACAGTCGCGTTTCCTTGTCGGGATCGCCGGGCTGCGCATCCTTGTCCTTGTATTTGATCGAAAAAACGGTCGGTTCATTGGCGAGGAACTGCTTGTCGCACTGGTCGCCATAGGTTGCCAGAAAGGCCTTCTTGGCCTGCTCCAGTGCGGTGTCTTTCTTTGGCGGTGGCGGGCCATCGCCGCAGCTTGGCGGCAGCGCCTCCTCGAAATCGGCAGTGGAGGGCTTCAGTGCCCCTTTCTCGATGTGGATCGGATCGAAGGGTGGCTCCACTTGTGTCTGGGCATTCACCTGGCGCAGCGTGTAGCACCCGGCAAAGACCTTTTTGCCGCCGCTCTTGTCGGTGGCGCGGACGGCGACGGGGACGTTGTAGAAAATGCTGCCGGCCGCACCTTCGTCGGAAACAGCCCCGGTCTCGACCTCGACCTTGTCGGTGCCATCAAAACCCTTGACGAAACTGTCGAAATCCTTTGCCGGCTTTGTATCGCCGAAATAACCCCAGGCGCGGGCGAATTCGTGCCGGCTGATGGCGCTGTAGAGCGAACGCACAACCGCATCGGCGCTAGACCGGTCGTCGACATAGGGCGTTTCGGGGGCATCGTCGGCCGCCAATAGCGTCTGGCCGATCGGGACAAGGGAGAGAAAGGCAGTCGCTGCGAAAAGGGCGCGTCTCATCGGGAACCTCCGCTCGATGGGGAGATTCTACTCTGGCGATTGCGGCAACGTGGTGACGCAGGCTCGGCGGTCTTGAAGAATCGCGCGCGAAGGCGCTACGTCGCGTCCGCCGGCGTTCGGCCGGGTAGGAGATTTGACGTGGCGATATCGATGTATGAGGCATCCGTGCCTGTGTTTTCGGCCAGGCTGAAAGCGCTTTCCAATATGCTTGCGACCGCCGAGCAGAATGCGCTTGACCGCAAGATAGACCCGCAAGTTTTTCTGACGGCGCGGCTGGCGCCAGACATGTTTGCCTTGACCAGGCAGGTGCAGATCGCCACCGATCATGCCAAGGGCGCGCCGTCACGGCTCGCCGGCCGCGAAGTGCCGAAATACGAGGACAATGAGGCGAGTTTTGCCGATATCCAGGCTCGCATCACGAAGACGCTCGACCTTCTCGCGACATTTTCGGCTGCCGAATTCGACGGCTCCGACGACAAGATCATCGAGCTGAAGCTTGGCGGACGGGAAAGTTCGATGCCCGGCCTGCAGTATCTGCTGCATGTGGCCATGCCCAACTTCTATTTCCATCTCACCACGGCTTACGACATCCTTCGCCACAACGGTGTGCCGTTGGGCAAGGCGACGTTTCTGGGGTCGCGCTAAGGAGTTGAGTTTTTTGGAGGTGTCCCGGAGCGATCCGGGACATCCTGAACACCGGATACAGCTAGCGAACGGACATTTCGCGGGCGATGCGGGGGAAGTCGGCCGGCTTGATCCCGATGTCGGCGCGGTCGGCATTGCTCATCGAATGAAGCAGCGCGAGCGCCGAGCGGTATCTCAGATATTCCTGCGGCCGAGGCCGGGCGAACATTTCAGTGAAGAAACCCATGATTCAAGCCCCAAATTGGTCCTCCACGCCAGCCAATATAGGTGAATCGTGACAATTGTGCAGTGCAGCATTTGCATACCTGCCATGTCTTGGCGAATTTTTGCCTTGGCGAATCTTTCGCCATTTTCTGCAACCCGGTGAAACTTTTGGCCGACGCGCACCGTAGCCTCGAATGCTGGCTACATGGCCGGTTTTTCCTCGCCACTCCTGGCGAATTCCGGACTGCGTGAAAATGCAGTCCGGCTTTTGTTTTTGGGATTGCGGTGGGTCAAGCGGTAGACGAGGCGAAGGCTAAATTCGTTAAGATCGGTGCCATGCATTTTTAACGAGCCGGTTCTATGCTTTGATACCCGAATGGTCGGGCGAGGGGGAGGCTGACATCGCTACTGGCGCCAAGCGGGATTTCGCTTCGTTGCTCGACGACCTCTTCATCGCCCCCGACAAGAATGGCGAGGGCGAAGAGGCCGGCGCTCGTCCATCCATCCCGTTCGACTATCTTTCGGTGGCCGATGAACTCCATTCCGGCCGCATCAAGGTTTCCGCTGCCGAATATCGCGAGGCGGGCGCGGATCTGGCGACCGAATTCGCCGCCTTGCTCGATCATGCCAAGCTGGCTCTCGCCGGCGAAGAGCCAAAGCCCGAGGAGAAACTGCCGCCGATCGATCCCGAAGCCATCGCCGTGGAACTCGGCCTCAATCAGCCCAAGCAGGTCGCCGATTTCGGCCGCATGCGCCGCAGCTTTGCCTTTGCCAACCACCCCGACCGTGTCGCTCCGCATCTGCGCCAGCGCGCCATGATCCGCATGCAAGTGGCCAACATGCTGATCGACGAGGCCAAGCGCCGCGCGCTGGCCGGCGCTCGCCGCTAAACCTTTCGGGTTCACGCAAAAGTCGCTCTGGCCAGGCTTGGAGAGCGGCTCTGCTTTGCCTATAGATGCGGCTTCCTCCGCGCAGTCGCGCCAGCCTTCCTCCGGAGCCGAATTCCATGCACAAACGCCGTCTCGGTCGGACCGATCTCCTTGTTACCCAGATCTGCCTGGGCTCCATGACCTGGGGCCAGCAGAACACCGAGGCCGAAGGCCACGCCCAGATGGACCTGGCTTTCTCGCGCGGCGTCAATTTCATCGACACCGCCGAGCTCTATCCGATCCCGCCCAAGGCGGAGACGCAGGGACGGACCGAAAAGATCATCGGCAGCTGGATGAAAGCCAAGGGCAACCGTGACAAGGTAATCCTGGCCTCGAAGGTCGTCGGCCGCACGGCCAACAGCTGGTTTCGCGGCGACAGGCCGTCGCAACTGGTGCGCGCCGATATCTTTGACGCCATCGACAAGTCGCTGGCCAAGCTCGGCACCGACTATATCGACCTCTATCAGATCCACTGGCCGGAGCGGGATATCCCCTGGGGCGCCAACCCGACGCGCGTCGGCGCCGTGTCGCCGCGCGCCGATTCCGTCGGCGCACCGGCCGACGAAACGCCGGTCGCCGAGACGCTTGCCGTGTTCGACGAACTGGTGAAGGCAGGAAAGATACGCCATTTCGGCCTGTCGAACGAGAGTTCCTGGGGCGTGATGCGGTTCCTTGCCGAAGCCGACAAGGACATCGGCCCGCGCGTCGCGTCGATCCAGAACGCCTACAATCTCGTCAACCGCACCTTCGAGGTGAACCTCGCCGAGGTCTGCGAGCGCGAGCAAGTGTCGCTGCTGCCCTATTCGCCGCTGGCACAGGGATACCTGACTGGCAAATACGACCATGGCGCGCGGCCTCAGGGCTCGCGCACGCAGCTATTCAACCGCGGCCAGCGCTACGAGACGCCAGGTGCTGCCGAAGCACAACTTGAATACAATGAGCTGGCGCGCTCCTTTGACCTGGAGCCGGCACTGTTTGCCAATGCCTATGTCTCAAGCCGGCCGTTCGTAACCTCCAACATCGTCGGCGCAACGACGCTTTCGCAGCTCGACATGGCGCTGTCTTCCGTCGATGTCGTCTGGACCGAAGAAATGCAGAAGGCGGTGGATGCGATCCATCAGCGGGTCGGTAATCCCTGTCCTTGAACGGGGATTGGCCGCTGGCCGAATCCAATGATTACAATGGGAGAGGGCAACAATGAATTTTCCGATCGAGCTGGTCCGCGAAAGATTTCCCGCTCTCTCCCTGACCGACAAGGGCCGTCGCCGCATCTATCTCGACAATCCGGCCGGCACGCAGGTGCCGCAAGTCGTCGCAGACGCCGTGTCGCGCTGTCTTTTGACCACCAACGCCAACCTTGGCGGCTATTTCGAAACGACGATTGCCGCGCAGGCCGTCGTCGATGAGGCGCATCGGGCAATGGCCGATTTCCTTGGTGCGGCGAGCCCGGAAGAAATCATCATCGGCGCCAACATGACGACGCTGACCTATCACATGTCGCGCACGCTCGGTCGCACGATGAAGCCCGGCGACGAGATCATCCTCACCCGCATGGACCATGAGGGCAATGTGTCGCCCTGGCTGCAGCTGGCCGAGGATCTCGGCCTCGTCGTGCGCTGGCTGCCGTTCGACGAAAAGAGCTGGCAGGTCGAAGAGGCGACGCTCGCCGGGTTGCTATCCGACAGGACCCGGCTGGTCGCGTTGAACTATGCCAGCAACCTGACTGGTTCCATCAACCGGGTGAAGGCGCTGAGCGCCATCGCCAGGAACGCCGGCGCGCTGGTCTATGTCGATGCCGTGCAGTTCGCCCCGCACGGCCTGATCGACGTTCAGGAGCTCGGCTGCGATTTCTTGATCTGTTCGGCCTACAAATTCTTCGGCCCGCATATGGGCATTTTGTGGGGCCAGCATGATGTCATCGATGATCTGAAACCCTACAAGTGCCGCTGTTCATCCAACGGCCTGCCGGAGCGGTTCGAGCTGGGCACGCCGCAGATCGAACTGATGGCCGGCCTCACGGCCGCGGTCGATTACTTCGCCGACCTTGGCGCGGCAGCGGGCGAGGGTGGATCGCGAAGGCAGAAGATCGCCAAGGCGTTCGCGGTGTCGATCGCCTATGAAAACCCGCTGGCGCAACAGCTGATCGACGGTCTGTCCGATATCGAGGGTCTGACCATCCACGGCATCACCGATCCGAAGCGGATTGGCGAGCGCGTGCCGACGGTGTCCTTCACCGTCGACGGCATCGTGCCGGAGACGATCGTACGGCAGATGAACGCCGAGAACATCTTCCTGTGGTCGGGGCACAACTATGCCTGGGAGATCGTCCATCAACTCGGCATCCCGGCCGAGTATGGCGTCGTGCGCATCGGCATCGCTCACTACAACACATCTGCCGAAATCGACGAGACGCTGGAGAGCGTGCACCGGGTCATCGCCATGCTCAGGCAGCAGCGCTCCTGACACTGGCTTGAGTACTCACCGCATCTTGCCGCCGAAGCCGGTGAGGAACGCGGTGAGATTGTCGCCGAGTTCGTCGCAGAGGTAGCCGCCCTCCTGGACGATGACCGTCGGCAGGTCGAGCTTTGCGATGGCCTCGCCGATGCGCGAGAAACCCGGCGTCGTCACCGAAAGTCCGCCGAACGGATCGCCCTCGAACGCATCGAGCCCGAGCGCCACGACCAGCGCGTCGGGCGAAAAGGCACGGATGCGCTGGAACGCTACCTCGAGCGCTTCGAGAAACGCCGCGTCGGCGGATTTGCGTGGCAGCGGCAGGTTGAAATTGTAGCCGAGGCCTGGCCCTTCGCCGCGCTCGTCGGCATGGCCCCAGAAGAACGGGTAGAAACGCACGGGATCGGCATGCAGCGAGACGGTCAGCACATCCGGTCGTGCATAGAAGATGCCTTGCGTGCCGTTGCCGTGATGCAGGTCGACATCGAGGATCGCCACCCGTGCGGCCTGTTTACGCAGAGCCTGTGCGGCGACGGCCGAATTGTTGATGAAACAGAAGCCGCCGGCGACATCGGCAAAGGCGTGGTGACCGGGCGGGCGGCATAGCGCGTAGGCGGCCGGTACGCCTGACATCACCGCCTCGGCCGCATCGACCGCGCTCCAGACGCTCCACAGCGCGCTTTGCCAAGTCTCGCCCGAGATCGGGCAAGCAGTATCGGCCATGTGGTAGCCGGCCTGCCCGACTGCCGAGGCCGGGTAGGAGCCGTTGCGCGCGATCGGATGGATGTTGGGGATCACTTCGGCCGAAGCGCCCTCGATGCGCTGCCAGCGCGCGTAGATATGCTCGATGAAATCCAGATATTCGGGCGTATGCACAGCCGCGACCGGGCCGAGCCCATGGTTGCGAGGTCGCTCGATCGTGCAGCCAGCATATTTTGCGCCGGATAACAATCTCTCGACGCGCTCCGGCTTTTCCGGATTGGGCTGCGCCGCGCCGCTTGACAGAAAGGCCTTGGGGTCGTGACGCTTCTGTTCCTCGGCATAGAAGGCTTTCATTCCGGATCCTCGTTCTGCGGCGCATCGGCGAAGGCAAAGAACGCCTCGCCAATGATTTTCTGGGTCTGCTCATAGCTCGACCAGGCGATGCCCAGCCTTTCGTAGAAGGTCTTGGCGCCTTCATTGTCGGTGTCGACCGACAGTCGGAGATAGACGCCGCCTTCTTTCCGGCACTGCGCCGCAACATGCCGCAACAGCCGCTCGCCGATCTTGCGCCCGCGAAAACGATCCTCGACATAGAGGTCCTGCACATAGACGCCAGGCCGCCCCATCCAGGTTGAAAAGAACGGAAAATGCAGGCAAAGCCCGGCAAATTCGCCGTCCACCTCGGCGATCAGGGTCGAGAAGGCGGGCTTTTCGCCGAAGCCATAGGTTCTGAGATCGTCCGGTGTCGAGATGATCTCCTCCGGCGCGCCGATATGGGTGCCGAGTTTCAGGATCGCCGCGTGGATCGTTTCGACGTCGTCGAGAGTGCCGAGTCGAAGGAGGATATTGGGCGGGGGGACAATCATCGGAGGTTCGGTGCCCAGGCACCCCCCTCTGTCCTGCCGGACATCTCCCCCGCAAGGAGGGAGATTGGCAGTTTTGATACTACCGCCCATCCTGCAACGTTGGAAGTTAGCGAAAGCCGAAATGACATCCGATCTCCCCCCTTGCGGGGGAGATGTCCGGCAGGACAGAGGGGGGTGCGAAGGAACGCAATCATTTCAGATTGTCTCCCTTTCAAACGCCAGCATCTCAAAACGCCACCCGGTCGCCGCCCTTGAGCGCCAGCATGTCGCGCGCTTCGGTGGGGGTTGCAACCTCCAGCGACAGCCCCTCGAGAATGCCACGGATGCGGCGCACCTGATCGGCATTGGATTTCGCCAGCTGGCGTCCGTCATAGAGACTGTCTTCCAGCCCGACGCGGACATTGCCGCCCATTGCCGCGGCGATCGAAATCAGCGGCATCTGCTGGCGGCCGGCGGCCAGCACCGAGAACTGGTAGCTGTCGCCGAACAATTTGTCGGCGATCCGCTTCATGTGGACGAGATTGTCCGGGTCGGCGCCAATGCCGCCCAGAATGCCCAGCACGAACTGGATGAACAGCGGTCCCGACACCAGTCCCCGGTCGCGGAAATGCGCCAGCGAATAGAGATGGCCGACATCGTAGCATTCGAACTCGAAGCGCGTGCCGCAGCCCTTGCCCAGCCTCTCCAGCACGCCCTCCATGTCCGCGAAGGTGTTCTTGAAGATCGTGTCGCGGGTGGCTTCCAGCAGCTTCGGCTCCCACTCGTGCTGCCATTCCCTCGGCTTGTCGAGCATCGGGAACAGCGCGAAATTCATCGAACCCATGTTGAGCGAGCACATTTCGGGCTCGGCTCTGAGCGGTGCCGCCAGCCGCTGGTCCAAGGTCATCAACGACGAGCCGCCGGTGGTGATGTTGATCACTGCATCGGTCGCCTGTTTGATGCGCGGCAGGAACTGCATGTAGACGTCCGGATCGGCGGTCGGGCGGCCGTCACTCGGATCGCGGGCGTGCAGATGCAGGATCGAAGCACCGGCTTCTGCGGCGGCGATCGCGTCGGCGGCGATCTGGTCCGGCGTCACCGGCAGATAGGGCGACATCGACGGCGTGTGCACCGAGCCGGTGACAGCGCAGGTGATGATGACTTTTCTAGGCGCCATCTTTGTCGCCTCAGCCTTCGACCGGTAGATCGAGTTCGGAGGCCAGAACGTCCAGCGAGTCGCCGATGATGGAGACGATCTCGCCGACCTGCTCCCTGGTGACGATCATCGGCGGCGCGACCATGAAATTGTCGCCGTCGACGCCGCCCTTGACCCTGCGGCCATAGATGATCAGCCCGCGCTGATAGGCGAGGTCGAGCAGCCGTTGCGTGGCTTTCTTGGTCTGGTCGATCGGTCGGAGCGTCTCGGGATCGGCAACCATCTGGGCGCCGGTGAGCAGGCCCTTGCCGCGCACGTCGGCAATGAACGGAAACCGCTTCGCCAGCCCCTTCAGCCCATCCATCAGCACGTCGCCCATGGCGGCCGCATTGGCGATCAGATCGAGCCGGTCCATTTCACCGAGCACAGCCAGCCCGGCGGCGCAGGCCAGCGGGTTGCCGGCATAGGTGTGGCCGTGCTGGAAGCCGCCGGCGTCAAGCAGCGGCTGCACCAGCCGCATCGGGGCGGCGAGCGCGCCAAGCGGCGCATAGCCCGAACCCAGCCCCTTCGACAGCGCAACGATGTCGGGCTTGCAGTTCCAGTGGTCGCCGCCGAGGAATTTGCCGGTGCGGCCGGCGCCGCTCATCACTTCATCGTGGATGAGCAGGATGCCGTAGCGGTCGCAGATCTCGCGGATGCGCGGATAGTAGCTGTCGGGCGCCACCAGCGCTGCGGTCGCAGCGCCACCGATCGGTTCCATGATGAAGGCGACCACGCTCTCCGGCCCTTCGGCCAGGATCTTCTCCTCCAGCATGTCGGCATAGCGGATGCCGCGCTGTTCCATCGAAAGATTGTCGCGGTCGTGCCAGGCGTTCGGCGCCGGCACGGTCGGCATCACCCGCATCATCGGCTCGAAAGTTTCGGCCAGCGCATCGTCGCCGGTAATCGACAGCGAACCCAGCGTGCCGCCATGATAGGAGGGGAAGCGCGTGATCACCTTCCAGCGGCTGGCCTGGCCGGTGGCGACAGCCCATTGCCGCGCCAGCTTGATGCAGGATTCCGTCGCCTCCGAGCCGCCCGAGACGAAGAAGATACGGTCCATGCCTTCCGGCAGCTTGCCGGCCAGCTCACGTGCCAGTTCTTCGGCCGGCTCGTTCTCGAAATGCAGCCGATAGGCGAAGGTGGCGCGGTCCATCTGCCGCTTCATGGCATCCAGCACGTTGCGGTTGGAATGGCCGATATTGGCGACCATCGGGCCGCTCGAGCCGTCGATAAAGCGGCGGCCGTCCTGCGTCCACATATAGATGCCCTCGGCACGGTCGATCAGCGGCCGGCGCAGGCTGGACAGATAGAACAGATGCGAGTCTCGCCGGACTTCGGTTTCTTCAACGGCGGATTGGATTTTCGACATATCAGGGCTTTCCGAGGTAACGATCGAGGACATTTTTTGTGACGCGTTCGACCATCGGGTCCTGTCTTAGCAGGCCGGCGACCCATTCGCAGCTTCCGGCGTGGAACACCTCGCCCTTGCCGCGCGGGAAATTGACGATCATGCCATTGCCGCGTTTGACCTTTTCCAGATTGGCGTCGCTCGCCTCTCCGAACAGTGTTTCGGCGGTGAAGCGACCGTCTTCGTCGGTGAGGAACTGATCCTCGATCGGAATGTCGGCGCTTTCCTCGACCTGGGATGCCATGCCGACCGCGAGAACCTGCAGGCCGTCTGGCGCGCCGCTGGTCGCTGTGGGGTAGGGCAGGCCGCCGCGTATCTCGAAGTCGAGCCCATCGACTTCATAGCCATAGACATGGCTGTCGGAGCCCAGCAGGTCACCATAATAGATGCCGGTGCCGGCAAAGGCCCAGTGCTCCGGCCGGTAGACCGGAAAGCCACGCACGCCGCGCGGCGCGCAACCGCCCCAACCGGTATAAACCCCGCGCGTGGCGTTGAGCCCGAAGGTCGCCGAACCCGGCCGGCCGATTTCCGGCGCTTCCCAGGAGTTGGTGGCGCGGGTGATGTCGCCGCCTGGGAGATAGGCGGGGTCTTCGGCACGCGCGCGATATTTGTAGCAGACCTGCCGGCGGGCCTCGTCTTCCAGCCGCGTCTGCCACATGAAATTGCCGGCAAAGCGCGCCGCATGGCCGCCGCGCTCGACATAGGCGTCGACGGCATCGCGCATTTCCCAGGTCCAGTATTCGTCATGGCCGACGAAGACGGCACAGTCGTAGCCGTCGAGAATTTCGGACGAAAAATGCAGATCGTGCTGGCTGATGAGATCGACGCCATAGCCGGCCTGTTCGGCGAAGCGGAAGAAATGGCTGTCATAGCTGGCCCAGCCCGAAGAGGCGTATTTCTTCGAATGGCCTGTGGCGAGCGCCCATTCCATATGCGGATAGCGGGGAATCGTCTTGGGTGGCACGGCGACTTCCAGCGGCACGCGCGGCGCGTCTTTCGGCAGCACGACGAAGCCGCGGCACCAGGGGCGTTGCGTCGACACGATGGGCGAATACTGGTTGCGATCCGGCCCGGTGATGCCCTGGTAGTGGTTGGAGCCGCCCCAGGTGTTGTAGGCCAGCCATGTGCCTGTCGCAGCCACCTGCAGCACACGGCCGGGTTTACGGCCCGGCTGCGGGCTGACGATGAAAAGATGATGGGATTGGATCGGTTTGCCGTCGCGGCCGTCGGCGGTCAGCGTGACCCGATAGGCGCCGGACGGCCAGTCCGCCCCGACGCGAAATTCGAAGGATACGTCCCAGCCGCAGCCTTCAACCGAACACTGGTCAGGTGTGTCCTGCCGGCGTGCCGCGATGCCCGATTTTTCGAACGCTTTGGTCTCGCTGCCGCCATCCCGGGTGATTGTCATGCCGAAGTTCGGAGCTGTCGAACTGACATGCAACGCCACCGTTTCGCCGGCGCGATAGGAAAAGCGGTCGCTGTAGCACCAGATCTCGCCGCGCTCGCCATCCATCCCCGGCCATTCGTAGTAATGGCCACGCACCGCGTGGCGGCGCTGCTCCGGCGTCAGTCCGAAATCGGGGAATTCGGTCGGCAGATGGGTCATGAACACCTGAAAGGTCGAAGGCCGCCATTTCGGCGATCTGCTGTCGTTGCGTCAAATGGAAACGATCGGACCAGCATTCGTTAGCCGCACCCTTGGCCGCCTCCATCAAACGGACTATCTCAGGGCAGGCGGCGTTTCCGCCACGGGGGTCGGAATGCTCAGAGTGCAAAAGGTCAAAGTCGACGAGATCTACGTGCCGACAGCGCGCAAGAAGACGCTGCATCCCGAGACCGTCCGCCATCTGGCCGAGGACATTCTGGAAAACGGCATGAAGACGCCGATCCAGGTCCGCCATGACGGCAAACGCCACATCCTCGTCGAAGGCCTGCACCGGCTGGAAGCGGCAAAGTGGCTCGGCGAGACCGAAATCGAGGCTTATCTGGTGCAAGCCAAGCGCCACTGACACTTCCTTCGTTCCCCACGGACCGACGCGGAGCAGGGACGTCATCGCAAAATTTTCGTGGACGATGTCGGTTTGCGGTTCATCGGCTCGTCCTTGGGACGGAAGCCAGATCAAACGCAGGACGCCCTTATGACCACCAAGCTCGACACCGCCCCCACCAACGACCGTGAAGTGGTTCTTGCCCGCATCATCGATGCGCCGCGTGAGAACGTCTATCGCTGCTGGACCGATCCGAAACTGATCACGCGCTGGTTCTCGCCAAAGCCGTGGACGACGCCGCGCGCCGAGATGGATGTGCGCACCGGCGGCTCGAGCCTTGTCGTCATGGCTAGCCCGGACGGTAACGAATTCCCCAACCCGGGAATCTTCCTCGAAGTCGTTCCCGGCAGGAAGATCGTCTTCACCGACGCCCACACAGAGGCTTGGCAGCCTTCGGAAAAGCCGTTCATGACCGTCGTGCTGACCTTCGAGGACGAGGGCAACGGCAAGACGCGCTACATCGCTCGGGTCAGGCACTGGAGCGTCGCCGACCGCGAACAGCATGAGAAGATGGGTTTCCACGAGGGTTGGGGACAGTGCGCCGACCAGCTCGAAGAACTCGCCAAAACGCTTTGATCCGCATGACGCTCTGATACCGGCAGGACGAGAGGAGATCGATATGTCCAAAACCCTGTTTTTCGCCATTTTTGCTTCGGCCGCAGCACTGCTTGCCTGCCCGGGCACCACCAATGCGGAGGAGACAAAACCCGCCATGACGACTGAGACGAACGCACTGCCGAAGCCGGAAAAGTCTGGCCTGCTGCCGATCGACGGCCTGAATTATTATTATGCCATCTATGGCAAGGGCGAGCCGCTGCTTCTGCTGCATGGCGGTCTCGGCACCACGGATATGTTCGCGCCGATCCTGCCGAAACTTGCCGAAAACCGCACCGTCATCGGCGTCGACCTGCAGGGTCACGGTCGCACCGCGCTGGGTGACCGACCATTCACCGTGGAAGCGATGGGCGACGACATGGCCGCCATCGTCAAGGCGCTCGGTTACGACCAGGTCGATGTCATGGGCTATTCGCTGGGCGGCGGCGTCGCCTTCCGCATGGCCGGCCAGCATCCCGAAGCGGTGCGCCGCCTCGTCCTGGTATCGACCGGCTACGCCACGGACGGCTTCTATGACGAGATGCGTCCCCAGCAGGCACAGGTGAGCGCGGCTGCCGCTGAGTTCATGAAGGACACGCCGATGTACAAATCCTACGTCGCGGTGGCGCCGCATCCGGAGGAGTTCCCGAAGCTCCTCGATGCGCTGGGCGGCTTCATGCGTCAGAACCGCGATTACTCGGCCGACGTCGCCAAGCTGAAGATGCCTGTCATGCTGGTCTATGGCGACAGCGATATGTACAAGCCCGAGCACGAGATCAAGTTTTATCAGATGCTCGGCGGCGGGCTGAAGGACGCCGGCTGGATGCGCGAGAACCTGTCGCAGAACCGCCTGGCGATCCTGCCCAACCGCACCCACTACGACACTTTCTTCGCCCCCGAACTCACGGCCGCCGCGCTGCCGTTCCTCAACGGCCAGACCAAGGTCAAAACCTGGGACGAGGTCGTCGGCGAAACGGAGTGAACGCCAAGGCCGCCGGTTGTTGGCTGGCAGCCGGCGGATCGTCATGCGGCCGCCATGACGGCTTTCGGCGTCATGACTTCAGCCCCACTCGCATCAGCATAAGCGATGACGTTGCATCAAAGCTTTTCAATTGACCCAATCGGCCGCGCCGATACCTTGCGCGCCTATTCTCCCCCACCAGTGGATCGATCCGGACAATGGCAAGATATGACGGCGGATGCCTGTGCAAGGCGGTGCGCTACCGCGCGGACGCGGCCCCCATCAACGAACGCGTCTGCCACTGCCGGGTTTGCCAGAAGGCGATCGGCGCCGCCTTCAACGCACGCGTCCTGTTTCGCATCGACGACGTGACGATCGACGGGCCGCTGGCGACCATAAACTCTTCGCCGGATCTCAAGCGCGGCTTTTGCCCGAGCTGCGGCACGACGATGTTTTCCCGGCGTGATTCCGCTGATATCATCGGCATCACCACCGGTTCGCTCGACGATCCCACGGTTTTCAAGCCGCAAATGCATATTTTCACCGCCTCGAAGCAGCCCTGGGTGGTGCTCGATGACAGCCTGCCGAAATACGAAGGCGCCCCTCCGCCAGGCTAATTTTCCCTTTTCCCTTTGTTGTGGAAGAAGGTGGATCGACGCGCTACGCCAGCGAGAAGGAAGAACGCAACCATGGCCAAAATTTAATCCAAATCGACACGAGATAGCCGGCAAAGCGTCATTGGCGGGCCATCATTGTCTCCCTATTTATGGGTCGCGGGTACGGCATTCGAGGAGACGACGGATGAACGACAGCATCAGCACCCTGGACGAGCTTTTGAGCGATCCGATGGTCCTGCTTGTGATGGAGCGCGATCGTGTGCGCCCCGAACAGGTGCGCATGCTGCTCGAACGGGCTCGCCGGCCTTCGACCGATGAGCCCGAAGTGCCGCCGGCGCATGTGATCGCCAGGACATGCCAGAAACTCTGGCTCTGCCCGTAGTCGCTTTGCGATTTTCCCTGTGTATCTCAAGCCGGCTCCAAGGTGGGCCGGTTTTCGAACGGCGTGCACTTCGGCACGCCAGCTTACAAATCCGTAAATTGATTATCCGGCCCATGACGATAAGGCTTGTCGGGGATTGACCGGTGGTCGGTCCACGCAACTCTGATCTCTCATGCACGGAATTCGATTTTGGCCGACATCTGCACACAAGGCCTGGACACGGGCTTCGTCGGGCTGGGGTTCGCCAAGGTGGCGTTCCTCGGCGTGGTGCAAGGCATCACCGAACTGTTGCCGATTTCCTCGACCGCCCATATGCGCATCGTGCCGGCCGTGCTCGGCTGGCAGGATCCTGGCTCCGCCTTCTCCGCCGCCATGCAACTCGCGGCTCTTGCCGCGGTGGTCAGCTATTTCTGGAGTGATGTCAGGAATATCCTGTTTGGTTCGTTCGACGCTCTGGCGCGACGCGATTTCGCCGACCGGCATTTCAAGCTGGCGCTCTGGATCGTGCTGGCGACGATCCCGATCGTCATCGCCGGCGTGGCGCTGTCGGGCGTGCTCAACGCCTGCAATTCGCCGCTACGCAGCCTAACGGTGATCGGCTGGGCCTGCATCGCAATGGCGATCTTGCTGGCGCTGGCCGAGATCTTTGCCCGTCACCGGCGCAGCATGGGCGGTGCGTCGCTGACCGATGCGCTGCTCGTCGGTGTTGCCCAGATCGGCGCGCTTGTCCCCGGCGTCTCGCGCTCGGGCTCGACCCTGACGGCGGCACTGGGGCTCGGCTTCAAGCGGGCCGAGGCGGCGCGCTTCTCGTTCCTGCTCGGGTTGCCGGCGATTGCACTCGCCGGCCTTAAGGAACTCTGGGAACTGCACAAGGTCCATCTCGACGCCCATGGGTGGTCGGTCCTTGCCGTCGGGCTGGTCGTCGCCTCGATCTCCGCCTTCTTCGCCATATGGGGGCTGATGCACGTGCTGGAGCGTTTCTCGGCCTGGCCGTTCGTCATTTATCGCGGCCTGCTCGGTGTCGTCCTGCTGCTGGGCGTGGCGATGGGATGGCTCGTCTAAGGCAAGTTCCACAGTATCGCTTGAAACGGGCTATATCCGTACCGGACCTCGAACTTCGATTCCGGTACGCACATGGATTTTTTGACCCTCCTGCAATCACTGCCGTTGCTGCTGGCGTTGGCCAAGGGCGCACTGCCGTCGGTGGCGGCATTTGGCCAGTGGGCCGCTTCACTGCCGCCATGCCGGGACTTCACCTTCGAGGCGACCAGCTATCTCGTTTGCGAGGTCGATCCGAAACGATACCAGCTCGAGCTGTTCTGGAAGGATGCGGCGGGCAAGCCGTTTCAGTCGCTGCACAATCTGCATGCCGCGCAACAGGCGATCGGGCGCACGATGGTGTTCGGCATCAATGCCGGCATGTATCACCCTAACCTCGCGCCGGTCGGCCTCTATGTCGAGCGTGGCCAGGAGATGGCCTCGGTGAAAACGGGATCGGGAAGCGGCAATTTTTCCCTGCAGCCGAACGGCATTTTCTACCTGCGCGACGGCAAGGCCGCGGTCCGTGCCACCAGGGATTTCGTGAAAAGGCGCCCGACCGTCGACTATGCGACGCAATCGGGGCCGATGCTGGTGATCGACGGCAAGCTGCATCCAAAATTCCAGGCTGACGGCACTTCGCGGAAAACCCGCGACGGTGTCGGGGTGCGAAAGGACGGCGTCGCGGTCTTTGCGATTTCGAACGGCACAGTGACCTTCCATGCCTTCGCCCGGCTTTTCCGCGACGCGCTTGGCTGCGACAACGCGCTGTTCCTCGACGGCACGATATCAAGCTTGTTTGCGCCTGCCATCGGCCGCAAAGACGACTACTGGAATCTCGGGCCGATGATCGGCGTTTTCAGGAAATCCTAGCCGGTTTTCCACCGCGCTTACCCACACGCGGTATGGGCGAAAAAAATTGATTCAAACTTTATTGGTAATTTCTCATTCATAACTGATCCGGTTTGTCCGTCGGCTGTCGTTTTGCCCTCGGTCTGTTGTGTTTTGAGTACAGGTCCAGATGCGGATTCCGGGCGTCGTCAGTTTTTTGATCGCATCGCTATGCCTTGCCGGCTGCTCTTCAACGGCCGGCGTCGACGCGCTGGATTTGCAGAAACCGTCCAACGAGACCACCAGTTCCGTGATTCGGCCGCCGGCACCGATCGCCGCTGCTCCGGCGGCAAAGGGCAACAGGGCGGCAAGGGCCGAATTGGCCTCCATGTCTGACAACGGTCCGAGGCGCCCGTTTGGTTTGGCGGAGGAGGAAGAGACGGGGGTGTTTGCCGCACCTGATGTGCCTGATCCCCAAGTGCCTGATGTCGGCGGGTTGCCGGTCGAGCCGGCAGCCTTGGTGTCGCCGCCCAAGCTGTTGACCCGCGCGGCACCGGCCATGCTTGCCGGGCCGCTCACCCGTTACGGTTTTCGTGATGCCAAGCCTATCAATTTCGGCAAGGCTTCGCCTCGCCGCCTTGCAGTGCACGGCGTCGACGTCTCGCGTTGGCAAGGCAACGTGAATTGGGACAAGCTGCGCGCCCAGGGCGCCAACTTCGCCTACATCAAGGCGACCGACGGTGGCGACCACCTCGATCCGATGTTCATGAAAAACTGGCGCAACGCCGACGCCGCCGGCTTGAAGCGCGGCGCCTATCATTTCTTCTACTGGTGCCGCACGGCCGGCGAGCAGGCGGACTGGTTCATCCGCAACGTGCCCAGGGTCGAAGGCGCACTGCCGCCGGTGATAGACGTCGAGTGGAACGGCGAGTCCAGCTGCAAGCGCCGGCCGTCGCGCGAAAAGGTGCTGGAAAAGATGCAGGTGTTCATGGACAAGCTGGAGCGCCATTACGGCCAGCGTCCCATCATCTACACCGCGCCCGATTTCTACCGCGACAATCTCAGGGGCGAATTCCTCGACTATCCGTTCTGGCTGCGTGCCGTGGCCCAGCATCCGTCAAAGGTCTATCCCGGCCGCAAATGGCTCTTCTGGCAGTATTCCGGCTCCGGCCTGTCGCACGGCGTCACCGGCCGTATAGACCTCAATGTCTTCCATGGCGACGAACGGCAATGGCGCGCCTGGGCCGGCGGCCGGCAGACGGTAGCCGACGCCAACTGAGACAGTCGTCAGTCCCGGCGCGCTTCGCTCTGCCTGATGCCCGCGGTCTGGGCAAGCGCGATATCGGACTGCTCGATGGACACGCTTCCGCCGGCAGCATTCGCTGAGGAAAGTGTCCGGCCCTTTGACCGACATGGACGCATGGGAGGGAAAGATGGGTGTGTCATCGGAGGCTCTGGCGCAGAGCCGTCAAACGATCAGCGCTTACGAGGATTATGCGGAACAATATGATGCCATTGTGCGCCATGTTCCCAATGAGAGAGAGCAGGCATCGCTGAAGCGCCTGGTGGCAATCGCCGGTGCAGGCGGCCGGATTTTGGAAGTCGGATCCGGAGCTGGATACGACGCGGATTTTCTGGAGACTTTGGGCGTCAAAGTCCGGCGCACCGACGCAACCAAGCGGTTTCTGGAACTGCAGGCCGCGCGTGGCAAGCATGGCGAGTTGCTCGATCTCATCACCGATGATCTCGGCGGCCCCTACGACGCAGTCCTGGCCCTATGCGTCCTCATCCATGTGCCTCGCGACGAGACCGACCAGGTACTTGCCAAGATAGCCGGGTCGCTGCGGCCGGGCGGCGCCTTCCTCGTCTCGATGCGCAATGGCGACGGCGAGACATCAGGCGAATATCACATGGTCTACTGGCGCAGGGACGACTTCGCGGCCCGTCTCGAAGGCGCCGGGCTCGTCCTCATCAGGGACGATTTCAACGTCGGCCGCGATAGCGAAGAATGGAACACGTTCCTGGCCGTCAAGCCTGCATGACCCGCCGAACGCTGTCGCTGTTTGCGCTGCTCAGCCTTTTCAGATTTCGCGAATAAGCAAGACATTGCCGCAGCCTTGCTGTCTATGTGAAGTTCCTGCACTCCTGGGGGAGACGAGTTGGAACTCAAGATCATGCTTGTCGGCTTTGCCTGCGTGGTCGCGGGCGCGCTGTCGTTCATCACCTTCATGAAATGGCGAGAGGTGAAAGCGCTCAGCCGCTGGCTGCCGGCGCCGGGAAAGATCATTTCCTCGCGCGTCGAGGCACGTGAAGTGAGAAACTCGGGCGTTGGCTCGGACAGCAGCGATACCACCGAAATGCGGAATTTTCCGGCGATCACCTTCGAATACAAGGTCGGCGGCAAGAAATTTCAAAGCTCGCGCCACAGCGTGAAGGAGAATTTGGGGAATTTCGAAGTCGCTGAAACCCTTGCCCAGTTTCCCCGCGGCGCGGAGGTGACTGTCTTCTACAATCCGGCCGATCCGAGCAAAGCGGTGATCGAGCGCACACTGCCGGACGGCGCCTTCAAGTTCATGGTCCAACTTTCGGCAGGATTGGTGATCGGGGCGGTTGTGCTGGTGTTTTCCGTCGGCGGTGTTCTGGAAGCGATCGGGCCGCATTTGCCCAAGCCGCAGAATCTCGGTGCCGCGGCGTTGCTGCTTTTTATGGGCTTGTTCATCCTGCGCATGGGTTTTGCCCAGAAATCGTTGGCCGAACAGGCGGCAAAATGGCCGATCGCGGCCGGCCGCATCGAAACCTCAGGCCTGCAGGCGCTCCGAAACCATTCAGGCTATGGTCGCTGGCGCACCGTCTTCAAATCCCGCATCGTCTACTCCTATGGCGTCGCCGGCCAGCGCTACAGCGCCGATCGTGTGACCTTCGGCGCCACCGTGACCGCCTCGCTGCCCGGCCTCGTCGGCGGCCAGGCACGGCAATATGTCGAAGGTAGCAAGGTCGACGTTCACTATGACCCCGTCAACCCCGGCTCAGCGGTGCTCGAATGCCGGGTCCGGGGGCTTGGGCTGCTATGGATCTGCTCGGCAGGCTTTCTCGGCGGCGCCGCCTTTCTGCTCGGGCTGGTATGACACTGGTCAGGCGGATTCGGTCACGGCGCCGATCCGCCGGTAGACGAATGGTTCTTCTCTCGAAGGAATTGTGGCAATGCGCTTGGCTTCGTCGATCAGCATTGCCATGCGAGCATGGATCGGCGATTTCGCGCAAGCCGGGTCCGTTGCGGCGGCATCGCCGGCGATCGCCATCGCCTGGCAGCGGCAGCCGCCCCAGTCGATCTCGCGCCGCTCACAGCCGCGGCACGGCTCCTGCATCCAGTCCGTACCGCGAAAGGCATTGAACCCCGGTGAATCGGCCCAGATCGAGGACAGTCTGCGTGGTTCGAAACGCTCGAAGCTGAGAGACGGGATCGTCTGTGCGGCATGACAGGGCAGTACGGTGCCGTCAGGCGTCACCATGAAGGCGTCACGCGCCCAGCCGCCCATGCACGGCTTGGGATAGATCGCAAAATAGTCCGGCGTCACAAAATCGATGTTGATGATGCCGGCCAACCGCTCCTGTGCCTCCGCGACGATCTCCGCCTGCCTGTCGACCGCTTCACGCTCGGGCATCAGTTGGTCGCGATTGGTCAACGCCCAGCCGGCATACTGCACATTGGCGATCTCGAGCCTCTCCGCGCCCAGCGAAAGGGCGAGATCGATGAATTCCGGCACTTCCTCGATGTTATGGCGATGGATCGGCGCGTTGATGGTAAGAGGCAGACCGGCAGCGCGCGCGCGGCGTGCCGTCTCCAGCTTCTTTTCGTGAGCGCCCTTGTGGTTGCCGATGCGATCGGTGGTCGCCGGCCGCGCACCCTGAAAGCTCAGTTGCAGATGGTCGAGACCGGCTTCGGCAAATGCCTCGATACGGCCCTCGACGATGCCAACGCCCGCGGTAATCAGATTGGTGTAGACGCCGCGCCCCGCAAGCCCGGCGATCAATTGCTCGAGGTCGCGGCGCAGTGTCGGCTCGCCGCCGGACAGATGCACCTGCAGCACTCCGAGATCGGCTGCCTCCGAGAACAGAGCGAGCCAGGTCTCTGTGTCGAGTTCGCGATTGGCCTTCAGCAGTTCGAGCGGATTGGAGCAATAAGGGCATTGCAGCGGGCAGCGATGCGTCAGTTCCGCCAGCATGCCGATTGGAGGGAGGAGGGGCGTGCTCATAGCCTCACCAGCAGCTTGTCCGACCATTCCTGCAGGAAGGCGATGACGTCGGTCGCCACGGCCTCCTGTTCAGCCTCATAATCCGCGGCAAGGCCGGCAATGATGTCACCTGCCGTTGCCCGTCCATCGCAGCGGCGCAATATGTCGAGACTGACATCGTTCGGCCAGAATATCTTTTCCGGTGAAAGCACGGCGAATGCCTGCCGCACGGAATCGTACTGTATGCGCACGTGCTTCGGCAGCGAAGGTACCGACCGCAGCGACACCACGGCTCTTTCGCGCAGCGCCATCATAGGGCTGCCTCAGGCTGGAAGGCGCCGGGCGGTATGTTTCCCTGCTCGCCATAGGCGTGTTGAAGCGCATCAAGCATGGCCCAGAGTATATCGCATTTGAACACCAGTGCATCGATTGCCTGCTGCTGGCGCTCCGCCGTATCGGCGTGGCTGAGCACGTAGGCGAGGGCGAAGTCGGCGTCACGCGAGGCCTGTTCGGGCCGTTGCCTGAAATAGGCCAGCGTATCCTCGGTGATGTAGTCGTATTTGGCCAGCATTGCCGGCACCCGCTCGCCGATGATGAGTGGCGAGAACATCTCGGTCAGCGACGACGCGACCGCCTCGAACAGCGTCCGGTTTGTACAAAAGGAAAGGTAAGCGCCCACCGCGAAGCGCGTCGCCGGCAGCGCCAGCCTTTGGCTCTTCACGGCCTCGGCGTCCAGGCCGAGCGAAGTTGCCAGATGCAGCCAGCGCGCGATGCCGCCGCTCCAGCCGTCCTCGCCGTCATGGTCTTCGATCCGCTTGCGCCAAGCGGCGCGAAACGCCGGATCCTCGGCATGCACGAGGATCATGGCATCCTTGCGCGGGATGACCGCCTGATAGCAATAGCGGTTCAGCGCCCAGGCCTTCATCTCGGCCTTTGACAACGCGCCGCTGGTCATCCTGTGGTGAAAGGGATGGCGATTGTGATAGCGCTCGGCGCCAACCTGCCTCAATACGGCTTCGAGAGCGCTCGTGGAGAGTCCGCCTTTGGCTGCATCGCGGAAGCCGCTCAAAATTCCATCTCCATACCGTCGCTTGCGATTTCCCAGCCTGCCGCCTTGACCGCCGCGTGCTCGGCGGAATTCTCGTCAAGGATGGGATTGGTGTTGTTGATGTGGACGAACACACGGCGGCTAACCTTCACATCGGCCAAGCCGGCGATCGAACCCAATTCTCCCGAGATCGCCAGATGCCCCATGCGCGCGCCGGTTTTCTGACCGACGCCGGCGACGATCATCTCCTCGTCGGTATAGACCGTGCCGTCGAACAGAAGACAGGCGGCATCGGCGAGACGCGCGCGTAAGCGCGCATCGATGCGCGCGCAGCCCGGAATATAGAAGACGGAGCCGCGGCTGCCGATGCCGGCGATTCGGACTCCGATCGTATCACCTGCGTCGGAGCTGAAATTGGCATCCGGATGGTCTCTATCCTCCAGATAGAGTGCTATCTTCCCGGGCACCGGAAAGGGCTCGATCATCACGCCGGTCTCGCGGCTTTCTGCATCGCAGATGGCCAATTCTTTCGTCGGCGGCAGGATGCGCCGCGGCACAAGCGCTGGATCGAGAACGTTGAAAATCGAATTCGCCTCCAGCGTCGCCAGAACCTGCGCCGTTGCATAGATGGCGAAAGGCTGCCGTTCGCGCAGGCTGAGCAGTCCGGCGATATGATCGACATCGGCATTGGTCAGCACCACCGCGCGAATAGGCGTCGAGCGCAGCGGCGCATCGCCCGCAGGCTGCAGTTCAGGTGTTGCAGCGATTTGTTGGCGAATGTCGGGCGAGGCATTGAAAAGAACCCAGCCGAACCCGTCCGCAGAGGCGGCGACACTTGACTGGGTTCGTGAATGTACGCCGGCCATGCCGGTGCGAGCCGCACGACTCAGACGGTAGTTGCAGTTCCATTGCGGAAAGCCGCCGCCCGCCGCCGATCCGATGATCTTTAAATGCATGAAAATGCCCGCGCGGCGGCTTCTCTGACCTGCAGGCAATTTGCAGTCACAAAAAACGCTTCGCACGCTTTGCGTGCGTCAAAATCTTTCACGAAAATCCCATGCGGCGAGGGGATGCGCGCCCCTGTCGCCAGGGACGCGCACCTCTGCGGCCTACTTCTTGGGAGTAATTTCAGCAGGCAGATACCGTGAAATTTCGAAGCCAGCGGCAACCTGACACATGGTCGGTTTTTTCCAGTTCTTCTTCATGACATTTCTCCTCTTATACCAGCCCGAAGGGACCGATCCTGTCGTTAGCCAACCATTGCAGGGCACCGACGCAATGGCTCGTCCATCAAGTCTCAAAATGGACAAATGAAACAATAGGTTTTGAAAAATTGAAAACAAACTATCGAGAATAATTGCAGTCCTTACTTCAATTGGTCGTGGCGTAGGGTTTTTTCTCCTCCAGTGGCAGGTTTGCATCTTCCCACCCATCAGCGCCAAGCGGATACCAGATTACTGAACTGTAGCCCCACTCGACGGCGCGTTTCGCCGCATTCCACGACATCCAGCAATTCGTCATGCAGTAGAACAGAATCGCGCGCGACTTGTCCGTCCCGGCCTTGGCCGTGAGGCCTCGGCGAAAATAGCTGGCGGTCTCCTGCGAAATAGCGCCGTATCCCACATTGGCCAGCCATGTGCTGCCTGGAATGTCCTTTCTGACCTTGTCCCTCCATATGGTTCCTGCCGGCAAATTGGCCGGCTTGGGCGTGTCCGGCATCACGTCGAAGAAGATCGCCTTTTTCGCTCGCCACAGCGCTTCCGCTTCCACCGTCGTCACCACCCTCGCGCCTTGCAGCGTCCGCGGCACCGGCGCCCGATAGTCGTCCATCCGGAAACCGCTGGGTTCGACGACATCGCCGGCCCATGTCGGCTCGGTCAGACCCAGAAGGCTCGCGGCGACCAGCAAGAAAATAGTCTCCCTTCCATTCATTGGGTAATCAGGTTGTCGTGTTCGTCGATCAGCGGCACGTTGTAGCTCAGCAGGATCCTGGTGATCTCAGCCTGGTTTTCCCTGATCACCCGGTTGAGCGTCCGCTTCCATTCCTGGTCGGACGGACGTACGCCCATGGTGATGCGGTAAGACATGCGCGAGCCGGTTTTTTCCTTCACCAGTGGAACGATCGTCACATCAGCTCCGAGTTCCCTTGCATAGTAACCTGCCATCGGTCCCCACAGCACCGCCGCATCGATCTTGTGTGCCAGCATGTCCTTGATCATGACCTCTCCCATGGATGGGGTGACGCGCGTATCCACCGCAAGCGGATAGATCTTGGCGGTCCGCAGAAGCTTGTTGGCGGCCATGTTGGCGGTTGGCGGCGTGCTTTCAACGACGCCGATCGTCTTGCCCGTGAGTCTGGGATCCTCGATCGTTTCCACACCTTCCATATCGTGGCTTTTTGGATGCACCAGCACATAGGCGGAGCGATAGTAGGCGTTGGTGTTCTGCACCAGCTCATCGCCTTGGGCATAGCCCATGATGATGTCGCATCGGTTGGCCCCCAACGTATTGCGCACGAAGCCGGTGATCGTGGGAAACCAGGTGTAGGAGACGGACTTGCGCCCGGTTTTCGCGGCAACCAGCTCGGCCAGCTTGTTTTCGAAGCCTTCGCCGCTCTTGTCGGTGAAGGGCATATTCGAGGGATCGGCGCAGACGCGCAGAATGTCGGGATCGACCAGTTCTCCCGCCGCGCCAAGACCGGCGCTTTGCGCATGCGCGTTCGACGGCAGCAAGGCGAGTGTGCCGAGGATCGGCAGAACGACGCGCAGCTTCAATGCATCGCGGCCAATCATGTCATCCACCCATGCAGGATGCTTCGGCATCCTTCGCCGCCTGGGCCTTGTCTTCGTGCTTGGGCGGCCGTCCGCGGGGGGCCGCGCCATCTGCGCGCGCGCGCAGGTAGACGTAGAGGTCGTCCATGTAGCAATAGACATTCTTGTTGTCGCCAAAAGCAGGCATAACGTTTTCCTTGCCGCCGCCGACATTCTTGCGGCCTTCGGCGACGATCGAGAGGAATGTGGCGTAATCCATGGTTTTCAGGCTGTTGACCAAAGCCGGCGCATAGCTCGAACCTGTCGCGTCCTGTCCGTGGCAGACATGGCAATCGGAGTGATACCGGCGGTAGCCGCTGAACGTGTACCAATCGACGGTTCCGTTTTCGATCTTGTAGGTCGGATTTCCATCCGCATCCATATACTTGCCGCCTTCTTCCTTTACCGCCTTGGCTTTTTCCATGCTGTCGTCGGCCTGGGCGACGCCTGAGCTTGCCAGAGGCAGCAGAGCCAGGACCAAAGCCGAAATTACAATGCGAACGGACATTCAAACGCTTCCTTCATTTGCCAATGGACACGGTTTTGCTGTCGCGACCGGCATTGATCGGTGTTTTTGGGTGCGTAACCGAATCGAGAGCCCGGACATGGCTTCCGGATGATCCGGGCTCTCGTTCTTCAAGCCTTTGGTCTCACAAGACCCGAGGCGTGCTCAAGGTTCCCGGCGCATCAATCCGGGAGACCGAAGACGGTGAGCTGACCGCCCAGCGTTGTGTAGTCGGCAAGTGCCGCGTAGCCGCCGACGGCACCAAGACCAGCGGTGCCAACGACCGCCGCCTCGTCGCCTTGGGCACGGCCCTGATCGACGGCGCCATGCCAGGCAGCGGCGTTATCAGGCGAAAGCAGGCCGCCTGCCAGGCCGATACCTGCCCAGCCACCGACGCCGGACAGAACGGCGATGTACTGCTTGCCGCCCTGCTCGTAGGTCGTGATGTTGCCGATGATGCCGGACGGGGTCTTGAACTTGTAGAGTTCCTTGCCGTCCTTATCGACCGCCTTGATATAGCCTTCGAGTGTACCGTAGAAGACGACGTCGCCATCTGTCGCCAGCGCGCCCGACCACACCGAGAACTGCTCGGGCTTCGACCAGACGATCTCACCCTTGGCCGCATCCCAGGCAATGAAGTTGCCCATGTTGCCGTCGCCGCCAGGTGCGGGATACATCGACACGGTGGCGCCAACATAAGGCTGACCGGCGGTGTAGCTCACCTTGTAAGGCTCATAGTCCATGCAGACATGGTTGGTCGGGACATAGAACAGCCCGGTCTTCGGCGAATAGGCCGCCGGCTGCTGGTCCTTCGTTCCAAGCGCCGCCGGGCAGATGCCCGTCGAGTTGGTGTCTTCGCCGTTCTGCTGGGTCGAATATTTCGCCACGACCTGCGGGCGACCATATTGTTCGCTCTTGGGGTCCATGACGACTTCCGTCGCCCAGTTCACGGCCGGATCGTATTTCTTGGCGACGAGAAGGTCGCCGGTGGCGCGATCCATGGTGTAGGCAAAACCATTGCGATCGAAATGGACCAGCACGTCGTGCTTGGCGCCGTTGACCTCCATGCCATCGACGAGGATCATCTCGTTGATGCCGTCATAGTCCCATTCGTCATGCGGGGTCATCTGGTAGAGCCATTTGGCAACACCCGTATCCGCATCGCGGGCCATGATCGTCATCGACCAGCGATTGTCGCCGGGGCGTTGTACCGGGTTCCACGTCGAGGGATTGCCGGTGCCATAGTAGACCAGGTTCAGCTTGGGATCATAGGAATACCATCCCCATGTCGTGCCGCCGCCTGTCTTCCACTGCTCGCCTTCCCAGGTGTTCGTGCCGGAATCCTTGCCCACCGGCTTGCCGAGATGCGTGGTCTTCTCGGGATCGAGCAGGGTGTCCGCGTCCGGACCTTCCGAATAGGCTTTCCAGGCGAGTTTGCCATCTTTCAGATTGTAGGCGGCCAGCCAGCCGCGAACGCCGAATTCGGCGCCGGATACGCCGATGAGCACCTTGTCCTTGACGACGACGGGGGCAGCCGTACCGGATTCGCCTTTGCCGCCATCGGTCTGGTCGCCGTTCTTGACCGACCAGACGACCTTGCCGGTCTTCGCGTCGAGGGCGACGACCGTGGTGTCGGCCTGATTGAGAATGATCTTGCCGTCACCATAGGCAACGCCGCGATTGACTGTATCGCAACACATGATCGGAATGACGTTGGGATCCTGCTTGGGTTCGTATTTCCAGAGGATCTTCCCGTCATTCTTGAGGTCGAGCGCAAAGACATTGTTCGGGAAAGGCGTGTGGACATACATCACATCGCCGATGATAAGCGGTCCACCCTCGTGGCCTCGTAGCACGCCGGTGGAAAAGGTCCACTTGACCTGCAGGTTCTTCACATTGTCCGCAGTAATCTGGTTGAGTTTGGAATAGCGGGTGTTGGCGTAGTCACCTGTCTGCATTGCCCAGTTCTTCGAATCCGAAGCCAGCTTTGCAAGGTCCTCGTTAGCCGACGCCGTAAAGGCCGCGCCGAGCGACAGAAACGCCGCAGTGGTTAGAATATAGGTAGCTTTCGTAAGTACACGCATCCGAATTCCTCCCGAGGTTCATAGTGATGAATCATTTGCTGAGCCCACAAGGGCTTGCCCAAGCGATTCACGGGGGGGAAATATTTCCGGCAGCGTGTCACGACCTAAGCCAGATGTGCAGAGGGCACCGTTACTGCCCACCTCACCTTGGCCTACGAAAGACTGTCGCCGCTCCCTAATGACGGTGACGCCCTTGAAGCCGGAAACAGGGTGAGGCTATGTCATCGCAAAACGCTAGGCAAGCAAAAAAGCCTGAGTGTTTTTTTGCACCGCAATATCGTAAATGCTGCGGCGCAATATAAGGAAATAAGTGGGGTAGTATTTGTTAGATGAAGTATTCCTGATTGAGAAATAACGGTGGGCCGGATAAAATTTGATTATTTTATGAGTTTTACATTTCACCTAAGCGTGGATTTTATTTGGAGGTATTCACTTCGATGTCTCGGCATGGCCATGTACGTGCCCGTTGGGAAACGATAGTGAGCCAAGCATGAGATGATCGTTGGAGTTGGAGCGTGGAGCGGGCCATGGGGGCCCCATGCGGAACCACCGTCGACCAGCACCGCATTCCTCCTTTGGTCGTATACGGAAGCCATGGGCGCTTGACTGACTCTGCGGCACGTTGCCAACTGCCACGGTGATCCCGACTGGGCGCATCACGCCTAGGCCAACCGGAGGTTTTCCCGTGATCAGATATGTTGGATTTTCGACTTTGCCGCTGCTCCTTGCCGCGCCGCTGGCCTTCGCAAACCCGGCGGGCGCCGCGGGAGATTACCCGACAGCAACGATTGCCGATTACGTGCTCGGCTGCATGCAGACGAACGGCCAGACACGTCAGGCGCTGGAAAGCTGTTCCTGCTCGATCGACGTCATCGCCTCGATCCTTCCCTACGACCACTATGAGAGAGCCGAGACTTTCAAGAGCATGTCTTTGACCACAGGGGAAAACGCGGGGCTGTTTCGCGAGAGCGCACCGGCGAAGGCAGCCCGTACCGAATTGAAGCGCGCGCAGTCGGAAGCCGACGTGCGCTGCTTTTAGAACCTGCTCAAATCCGCAAGCCGGATGGAGTTCCATCCTTTGTCTGGACAGTACCTTCCCGAAACAAGCTCCACTTTCGGGGTCAAGCTGGCAAGCACCCGGCAGTCCGGCAGGATATCGAGACTTCAGAGTCCCGCTGTCTCCAGCGGCCACTGATTGCGAAATGTCTTGCCATCCGTATCGATCGCTTCAACCTGGATTTCGCCGTTGCCGTGCACGGTGAAATCAAATCGGAAATTGGGGTCTTCCGAAATCGATATTCCACCTTCCATGGAGAGGATCGGCTGGCCGGCTTGGGAGATCGACAGTTTCTGGACAAAATGCGCCGGTATGAAATACTGGGTCAGCGGATCCCGCTGCAGCCCCGAATTGTTAGGGTGCCGGATCATCAACTGCAGTTCCTCGGTCTTGGTCATCGTCTCTTTGGGCGGGAACTGGCGCAGCTTCATCTGACCCATCGTCGCGTTGGCCTCGTCCTGGTTCTTGACCGCAGGGGCGGAGCATCCGCCTGACGCCTTGACGAAGGTCTGCGCCATATGGAGTTGGCCGCCCTGCGTCTCAGCGATGGCACGCAGATAGGAATAGTCGTTGACGCGCACGCGCGTCGACAGATGCGTCACGCCGGCATCCTTGCCGAGCTGGAACGTTGCCGCCACCGGTGCAGGGTTGGCATCGATGATCAAGGTAACGGATTTGATGCCGTCCGGGGCCTTGGCTGGATCGAGATAGATGTCGACGGGCACGATGGCGGCATCCTGCGCCCGCTTCGGCGCTTCGATCCTGACGACGCCGGTATCGACCAGAATTGCCCGATCGCCGAACACGTCGACCTTCAAATCCTGCCAGATCCTATCCGAGGACGCGGTTGTTTGCTGTGCGCTGGCGGTTCCCGAGGAGCCGAGCAGCGTGCCGATGGCCAAGATGATCGCGACGAAAACGAATGCGAGCGGCAAAGCGAGCTGCCGGCTCGAGTAAGCGTGATTTTGCATTTCGATGCCTCCACCAATGCAAGAGAGGTGGTGCCCAGGCTGGCGTTGAGGATAAGCCTTTGGCGACGCCTTGGCAAATCGCCGTGCCTTACAGCTGCCTGGCGCATGTCGGTGTCGTCTATTCCCATTCGAGTTCGGCAAATGCGGCCGTTGCGTTGCGCTCGTTGTAGTCGTCGAACAGGTGCCAATTATCCCGTTCGCTTTCGCCAGCGGTTTTGACTGCTTCGCGCAGCGGCGTTCCGTCGGCGATCGCCTTGCGGATATCGCGCGCCAGAACCTCGAAATAGCGTCGCTCCCCCGCCAGCGCCTGTGGCCAGTCGGCCGTTAAAGGACCATGACCTGGAACGACGCGCGCGGCGTCGATCGCGGTGAGCGCATCCATCTGGCGGAGCCATCCAAGCAGGGATCCGTCGAGCGTCGGCAAGGAGCCCATAAACACGAGATCGCCGGCAAAGAGCGTTCTGGTCGCGGGATCGAACACGGTCAGGTCGTTGTCGGTGTGCGCCGCCTTCCATGCCCGCAGTTCGATCATGCGCCCGCCGAGGTCGAGTTGCAGGCGATCGTCGACCAGCATGGTCGGCGACACGATCTCGATCCCCTCCATCAGCGCCTCGCCAAGCTGTTCGCGATAGTTGTGCAGATAGAACGCGCCACGCGCCTCAAGGGCACGCGGCAGATTGCGGTGACCGACGATGGTCGCGCCGATCTTCCGGAATGCCGCATTGCCGAAGATATGGTCGGGATGCATGTGGGTGTTGACCAGGAAGCGAACCGGCTTTGCTGTCAGCTTTCCGATCGCGGCGAGAAAGGCGTGCGCCTCGATCAGGCTGCCACCGCTGTCGATGACGGCAACCGCATCGGTGCCGATGACGGCGCCCAGATTGCAGATCGCACCGTCGTTGGCGGCGGTCATCAACTCATCCGCGCCCTGGAAGGCGAAGACGCCGTCGGCGATTTGTCTGACCGAGAACCGAGAACTGCCACCTGCGGCCAGAACGGCTCGTCCGAGGCAGCATGGCAGCAAGGCGGCGCTGGCGGCGGTGCAGGCGAAGCCACTCACAAGCCTGCGTCTTAGCCGATCAACCGACATGAAGGCCTCCGATATGCATTTCGCCTGCTGGCAATCAGGTGACGTCCGGAAATCTATGATGGAACGACCGCAGAAGGTCGCTCATCACCTGCGAATTGCGATGTTGCCGTGGCAGCCGTACGTCGAACACGCCGAGCACATGGGTTGGCCGCGGCGCGAGCACGATGATGCGGTCCGACAGCATCAGTGCCTCGCGTAGATTGTGCGTCACCATCAAGGCGGTCGTTGGCCGTGCCGACCACACGGTCAAAAGCAGATGCCGAAGCCGCTCGGCGGTCTGTTCGTCGAGCGAGACAAAGGGTTCGTCCAGGAAAAGCACCGCCGGCTCGGTGGCGAAAGCCCTGGCAAGTGCTGCCCTGCGCGCAAGGCCGAGCGACAGTTCGGCAGGATAGAGCGAGCGCATGCCGGCGAGGCCGAGCGTGTCGAACAGCCTGTCGAGATTTTTCGCTCTCAAGCTTTTCGGCAACGCCAGCCTGACATTCTGCTCCACCGTTCGCCACGGCAGCAGGGTCGGTTCCTGGAATACGGCGGCGATGCGGTTCGAACCTCCTTGCGGCAACTGGAAGGAGCCGGAAAAGTCTTTGTCCAAGCCAAGCAGGATACGCAGCGTCGTGGTTTTGCCGCAGCCCGACGGTCCCAGCAAGCAGGCGAATTCGCCTTGCCGGACCTCGAAGGAAAGGTCCTGAAGCGCCGTGATCGAGACGCCTCGCGCGGACCTGAAGGTCTTTTCGGCGATGTCGACCTTAAGCGGGACGACGGCGCCAACGGGTTGCATGTCGTTCAACGGGCTGCACCAGGAGAAGTTCAATGACAAGCATCACCGCCACGAAAGCCAGCGTGTAGGCAAGAATGGCGGCGACATCGAAGAGCTGGAAATAGAGATGGATCTGGAAGCCGACACCGTTCGAGCGGCCGAGCAACTCGACGACCAGGACGATCTTCCAGATGAGGGCGATGCCGGATCGCGATGCGGCGGCAAGATAGGGCTGCAATTGCGGCAGCAGGATATGGCGGATGCGTTCAAGGCGGCCGAAGCGATAGACGGTGGCCATTTCGGCGTAACTTGGATCAAACGCCCTGGCGCCTTCGCGCATCGTCACCACGACATTCGGGATCTTGTTCACCGCCACCGCGCCGATCGCCGCCACCTCGTTGAGGCCGAACCAGATATAGCCGAGGACGATGACCACCAGCGCCGGGATGTTGAGGAACAGGATCACCCACGGGTTGAAAAAACGGTCGACGCGACGATGGCTGCCGAGCAAAACGCCGATGACGGATCCGATGATCATTGCGACGATATATGCCGCGGCGACCCGGCCGAGGGTCACGCCGAGATGGTAAAAAAGGTCGCCGCTCGCAGCCTCCCTGAGAAGCACCTGCCAGACCTGCCCAGGTCCTGGAAAGGCACGGCTTGGCCAGACACTTGCCGCAAGGTTCCATAGCAGGCAAAGCCCGAGCAGGGAGACCGCTACGGTCAGCGCGGGCATGAGTGCCGTCGCCAGATTGCGTCGGCCGGACATGGTCGGCGGGGCATCACGCGCGCCGTCGGTTCCCAATGCGGTCATTTCTCGGGGTCCTGCCAGAACGTGCCGGGCGCCATTTCCGGCGCGCTGCCGACAAGCTTCGCGCCGCCGATCGCCGCAAGCACATGGTATAGCCTCCCGGCGTCGGCCGCTTCCTCGGCGATCGACCGGCTGGGAATGCCCTGGCGGTAGCGATCGCGCAGTTTTTCCAGTTCCTTGCCTTCCGCGCGAATGATCGGCGCCAGGCGCAGCCATTCGTCATCGGATCTGGCCAGCAAGTCCTTGGCTTGCGCGGACGCCCTCACGAAACCCCTGACGGCATCGGGGTTCTCGTTGGCCCATTGGTCATGGAAGACGTAACCGAGCGCCGAAACGGGTCCCAGAGCCCCGAGCGTCTTTGCCGCGTCATTCACGCCGATCAATCGACGGAAGCCATTGGCCTCGAGACGCGCGCAAAAATGCCAGAAATTCAGCACTGCATCGAGTTCGCCCTGTATCGCCTTTTCCGAAATCAGTGGCGGCGCGCCAAAGACGATGTCGCTGGTTGCCGACAGGTCGACGCCGAGATCGCGTCTGGTCAGCGCTTGTATCAGCAGCCAACTCTTGTCGAGCGGGCCGCCGGCGACGCCGATCTTCTTGTCCTTGAGATCGGCGACCGTCCGGATCGGCGAATCCTCCTTCACCATGATCGCACCCACCGCGGTCGAATAGGGGGTCAATGTGAGGTCGCCGCCTTCGGAGCGCTGGCGCGAGACCCACAGCCAGTCGGAGACGATCATATCGATCGCGCCAGCCAGCATCGCGACGTTGGTTGCATCCTCGCCGGCGAAGTCGATGATCTCCAGACCGATCCCGTTCGCGGCATCGAATTTGTGCTGCCTTAGCGTATCGAGTTCCCAACTCACGGTTCCAAACTTCAGCACACCGAGGCGAATCCTGGCTGCCGCAACGCCCGGCCTGGTAGCAAGAACAGCGGCTGTCCCGAGAACCGCCAGACGCAACGTCATGCGCCGTGAAACCATCATGACACCTCCTCCCCAGGGTTCCGCGCTGCCAAATCAGATGGCTCGTTCCTTGTTTGGAAATGCGCATTTCCAGCGCATGACCTTGAGGGTCGGGTGTTCTTGGGACCATTTCGCGATTTCGCTGGGGGCAAGGATCATGCATTGGAACAGAGTGCCGCGGCTCTCGAAATAGAGATGTTCGTCTCGGCAATTGCTCGGATTGGCGCTGAGGCAAACCGTCAATATGAGATCGACCATGTCCATTCAGCACCTCTTGCGCGTTCCCAAACGCTCATCCCGGCGAGCTCAGCCCAACCAGAAGCGAGGGCAAAATCACCGTTTGCCGGATTTCCCGAGGTGCCAATGGAGAAACCGGAGTGAGGTCAAGCTACGCGCTCGCCGGATCACCGTCAACAAAGACGAATGGACGGGTCTGTTGAGCACCCAGGCCTCTAAACCTTTGTACGATTGACTTTCACAACATGCCAATTAGCTTCTGAATCACGCGGCGCGGCTCCACGGGAGAAGCGGACACCACCGCGTAAGGCGCATGCCGACGGATCAAAGGATCGGCATGCGCAAATCGTCCAGGGCACCCAGACGATCAATGAGGAAATGCCATGCGCGCAATCGCATTTTTCGCAGTCATGTCCGTTGTGCCCTTCATCGCGAGCCAATCCCAGGCACAGGATGCGGCGGCGGGTGAGAAGGTCTTCGCCAAATGCAAGGTCTGCCACGTCGCCGACCAGGACAAGAACAAGGTCGGCCCGTCGTTGAACGGCGTCATAGGCCGAACGGCTGGAACACACCCGGGGTTCAGCTATTCTCAGGCGATGGTCGCGGCTGGCAAATCCGGCGTCAAATGGGATGAGCCCTCACTGAAGACCTATCTTCACGATCCCAAGGCCATGGTCAAAGGAACGAAGATGGCGTTTGTCGGCCTCAAGCAGGACGAAGACATCGCCAATGTCATTGCCTATCTGAAGCAATTCTCGAAATAGAGCGCAGCCGGCCGTTCGAATTTGCGTTCGGCCGGCGGACGCCTCAATCACGCATCGGCTTGCAGCCTCTGCATTGCCGAAGGCAGATCGAAAAGGCTGTCGCAAACAAGGTCGGCGCCAAGCTCTTCCACCGGAATGTGGCTGTAGCCGCCGCGCAACAGAATGACGGGCAAGCCGGCGGCGCGTGCGGCGCCCAGGTCAGCGCCACTGTCTCCGACCAGCAGCGCGTCACCGGCGTCGACCCCAAGCTGTGCCAACGCCAGCAGCAGGGCATCGGGCGCCGGTTTCAGGAATGTCACCGCGTCTCCGCCAACGATGGCGCCGAAATATTCCGTCAATCCGAAATGAAGCAGGATTTCGCGGGTCGCCAACTGCGGTTTGTTGGTTACCACCCCCATGCTTACCCCGCCCAAATGAAAGTGGGTGAGAGCCTCCCTGACGCCAGGCATCAGCCTTGTCAGGCCGGTCAGATGCCGGCGGTAGATAGGCGCCATGACGCGGTTGGCCTCATCGAGAGCGTTACCGAGCAGTGGCGCTCCCGACGCCGCGAAGGCTCGCTCGATCAATTTCCTGACGCCGCCGCCGATCATGGCCGTGACCTGATCCAGGCGCAGCGGCGGCAGATCGCGGCTGGCCAGCAATTCGTTGACTGCGGCCGCTATGTCCGGCGCCGAGTCGACCAGCGTGCCGTCGAGGTCGAACAGGATCGCCTTCGGCGATCGAAGCGGCCTACCTGCGCCGACGTTCATGCGGCATCCTTCCACTTGATCGAGCAGCCGATCGAGGCGATCTGGTCCAGCGGCCCGTCGCCGGTTCGGGCAACCTGCTTCATCGCCTCGAACAGATCGCGTCTCAGCCCGGGCGCTCCGGCTTCTCGTCGCGAGGCGTCCAGCCGACCGCGATATTGCAGTCCCAACTCGCTGTTGAACCCGAAGAAATCGGGAGTGCACACGGCTGCGTAATCGCGCGCCACAGTTTGGTGCTGGTCGTGCAGGTAAGGGAAGCTGAAGCCGCTCGTCGTGGCGAAGAGCTTCATTTGGTCGAAGGAATCCTCCGGGTAGGCATCGGCATCGTTTGAGTTGATCGCGACAAAGCCGATACCTTCGGCCTTGAGGTCGTTGGCATCGCGCACGATACGTGAAATCACCGCCTTCACATAAGGGCAGTGATTGCAGATGAAGGCCACGACCAGGCCGTTCGGGCCGGCCTGGCTGAAGATCGAATGCGACCTGCCGTCGACGTCAGGCAAAACGGCATCGATGGCGCGCCAGCCGAAATCGCAGACAGGGGGGACGGCCGCCATGCTTGCCTCCGATGGAATGGTTTACGCGGCTTTCCGGATCGCACCGTCGGCCGCCTTTCGGATGGTTCCAATGTTGGCGCGATAGGCCGCCTCGGTGCCCCCCTTGAACACGGCCGACCCGGCGACCAGCACATTGGCGCCGGCCGCGGCGACCAGCGGGGCGGTTTCGGCCGTGACGCCGCCATCGATTTCGATGTCAATCGGGCGGTGGCCAACCAGTGCCTTGATTCGCCTGATCTTCTCGATGACCGCGGAAATGAAGGCCTGGCCGCCAAAGCCTGGATTGACCGTCATCAGAAGCACCAGGTCGAGCCTGTCGAGCACATATTCGATGGCGCTCTCCGGCGTCGAAGGATTCAGCGATACGCCGGCCTTCTTGCCGAGATTTTTGATCGCCTGCAGGGAACGATCGAGATGCGGCCCGGCCTCGGCGTGCACCGTGATGATGTCGCAGCCGGCGTCGGCGAAGGCGGCCAGATAGGGGTCGGCCGGCGCGATCATCAGATGGCAGTCGAAGACTTTGTCCGTTCGGTCGCGGATCGCCTTGATCACCGGCGGACCGAAGGTGATGTTGGGTACGAAATGCCCGTCCATCACGTCGAGATGGATCCAGTCGGCACCCGCCCGCACGACAGCTTCGACCTCGTCGCCGAGCCGCGAGAAATCCGCGGAAAGCACGGAGGGTGCGATGATTGTCCTGGTGACCATGGTCGTCGTCTCCAATCCTGTCTGCGCTGTTGGTCTCTGCGCCAGCCGGCTTCATCCCGTCAGCGCATCTTCGTCTCCGGTTCGCCTTCGAGTTTCCCTTCCGCGAACACGCGGCTGCCGCGGATGTCGGATTCCTCGATGGTGACAAGATCGGCCTTGGTCAACACCCTGCTGCGCGATGCGAAAAGCCGGTTGGCCTGCCGCAGCCGTGCCCGATCGAGCCCATTGCGGACCGAACGCGCGTTGGAGAAATGCGGCAGCCTCATGCGGATCGGAAGATACTCTTCGAGCGCACGGGATGCCGCCTCGCTGAGGCGATAATTCTGCTCCGCGAGCATAATCTCGGCGATTGATTTCAGTTCGCTGACACCATAGTCGGGGAAATCGAGATGGTGGGCGATGCGCGAACGCATACCGGGATTGCTGTCGAAGAAGCGGTCCATCTTGTTCTTGTAGCCGGCAAGGATCACAACCAGATCGTCACGGTTGTTCTCCATGCACTGCAGCAGGATTTCGATCGATTCCTGGCCGTAGTCGCGTTCGTTCTCGGGCTTGTAGAGATAGTACGCCTCGTCGATGAAAAGCACGCCGCCCATGGCACGCTTGATCACCTCGCGGGTCTTGGGCGCGGTGTGGCCCACATACTGGCCAACAAGATCGTCGCGCGTCACGGCGACCATGTGGCCTTCGCGGACATAGCCCAGACGATGCAGGATTTCGGCCATCCTCAGCGCCACGGTGGTCTTTCCGGTGCCGGGATTTCCCGTAAAGTTCATGTGCAGCGTCGGGGCGCCCGAGGTCAGCCCGAACTTGCGGCGAAGCCGGTCGACCAGGAGGAGAGCGGCGATCTCGCGGATGCGGGTCTTGACCGGCTTCAGGCCAACGAGTTCACGGTCGAGCTTGTCCATCACCTCGTCGATGTTGGAGGCCTCGAACTCGGCCTGCAGATCAACCGTCGCGTCCTGTGCGGCAGCGTCCTTGGCCATCGCGTTCAGCATGGTTCAGCTAGCTCCGCTCGCCCTCTGGCCTGTCGGTCGCATAAGGCACGATCGAATAACCCTGGCTGCGGCCGTCGCGCTCCTGGCGCAGCAGCCGGAACCCGGGTTCGCTGGGCGGCCGGTTGACAATGAACGACATGCGCGGCGCTTCCCAGCCCTTGGTCGAATCGAAGGCGGTTACCCGCACATACATGTTCGGACAGGCTTTCCGGCAAGCATTGACCTCGAGCAGTATGCCCGCCGGATCTTTCAAATCGAACATCGGGTTGCCGTACATTTCCCAGTAGGTGTTTCGCGGATGCGGATCGTCCGTGTACTCGACGCTGACCGCCCAATGGTTCTTCAGCGCGTATTTGATCTGCGCCGAAATCTGCTCATCGGTCAGGTCTGGCAGGAACGAGAACTGTCCCTGCGTGACCTTGTTTCCCGGATTGGTCATCATGACGATGGTTCCTTTCGTCTAGAAGCTGGGCGTTGCGGTTGGCACGAAGTCGGCCGTGTCGGTCGATTCGTAGTTGAAGGTGACGTCCTTCCAGGTCTCCAGGGCAGCCTTCAGCGGCGTGCACCATCTGGCCGCCTGTTCGAGGATCTTGGTCCCTTCGCGCAAATAATCGCGCCCCTCGTTGCGGGCCAGGATCATCGCTTCCAGGGCGACGCGATTGGCCGTCGCGCCTGCCTGGATGCCGTCCGGATGGCCGATTGTGCCGCCGCCGAACTGCAGGATGACGTCCTCGCCGAGATAGTGGATCAACTGATGCATCTGGCCGGCATGGATGCCGCCCGAGGCGACGGGCATCACCTTGTTGAGCGAGGCCCATTCTTGATCGAAGAACAGCCCGGTTTCGAGGTTCTGCGGCGTGCGCTCCTCACGCAGCGTGTCATAAAATCCCTTGATCATGAGCGGGTCGCCTTCCAGCTTGCCGACCACCGTGCCGGCATGGATGTGGTCGACGCCGGCCATGCGCATCCATTTGCAGATGACGCGGAAATTCATGCCGTGGTTCTTCTGGCGCGAATAGGTCGAGTTGCCGGCACGGTGCAGGTGCAGGATCATGTCGTTGCGGCGCGCCCACTTGGCCATCGACTGGATCGCCGTGTAGCCGATGACGAGGTCGATCATGACGATGCAGGAACCAAGCTGCTTGGCGAATTCGGCGCGCTCGTACATCTCCTCCATCGTGCCGGCGGTGACGTTAAGATAATGGCCTTTGACCTCGCCGGTGGCGGCCGACGCCTTGTTCACGGCCTCCATGCAGTAGAGAAAGCGGTCGCGCCAGTGCATGAAGGGCTGCGAGTTGATGTTCTCGTCGTCCTTGACGAAGTCGAGGCCGCCCTTCAGCGCTTCGTAAACGACGCGCCCATAATTGCGGCCCGAGAGGCCGAGCTTCGGCTTCGTCGTAGCGCCGAGCAGCGGCCGGCCGAACTTGTCGAGCCGCTCACGCTCCACCACGATGCCTGTCGCCGGCCCCTGGAAGGTTTTGAGGTACGCGACCGGGATACGCATGTCTTCCAGCCGCAGCGCCTTGACTGCCTTGAAGCCGAACACATTGCCGATGATCGATGCGGTCAAATTGGCGATCGAGCCCGGCTCGAACAGGTCGAGGTCGTAGGCGATGTAGGCGAAGTACTGTTGCTCGGTCTTGGTTCCGGGACCGGTGTTCGGCACCGGCTCGGATCTGAACGCCTTGGCGCGGTAGAGCTCGCAAGCGGTCAGCCGGTCGGTCCACACCACGGTCCACGTCGCAGTGGAGGATTCGCCGGCGATGGCCGCCGCCGCCTCCTCGTGGTCGACACCGGGTTGCGGCGTGATCCGGAACATGGCGATCAGATCGGTTTCCTTGGGCCTGTAGTCAGGCTCCCAATAGCCCATCTTCTTGTAGGGGATGACCCCTGACTTGTAGCGTTCCTTGCCTTCCTTGAGCGTCCCCACTGGCAGTATGTCGATCTTGTTCATGACAGGTCTCCTGTTTGTTGCTCAGGCGGCTTTCGCGGTTGCGATATGGGGGTCGAGTTTTCCCGCGGCGTAACGTTTCGCCATCTCGTCCATGGCGATGACCTTGATCTTCGAGGCGTTGGACGCCGTACCGAAGCGCTCGAAGCGGTCCCGGCAAAGGTCGCGCAAGGCATCCATGGCGGGTTTCAGGAATTTGCGGGGATCGAACTCGCGCGGGTCTTCCGTCGCGACGCGGCGGAACTGCCCGGCCATGGCCATGCGGCAATCGGTGTCGATGTTGACCTTGCGCACGCCGTAGCGGATGCCGCGCTCGATCTCCTCGACCGGAACGCCAAAGGTCTGGGGCATCTCGCCGCCGTATCTGTTGATGATGTCCTGCAGCTCCTGCGGCACCGAGGAAGAGCCGTGCATGACCAGATGCGTGTTGGGCAGCTTCTCGTGGATCGCCTCGATCACCTGCATGGCCAGGATGTCGCCGTCCGGCTTGCGGGTGAATTTGTAGGCGCCGTGCGAGGTGCCGCAGGCAATCGCCAGCGCGTCGACCTGGGTTGCAGTCACAAAGTCGACCGCCTGATCGGGATCGGTCAAGAGTTGGTCGTGAGAGAGCGCGCCCTCGGCGCCGTGGCCATCCTCCGCCTCGCTTTGGCCGGTTTCCAGCGAGCCGAGCACGCCCAGTTCGCCTTCGACGGAAGCGCCGACCCAATGCGCCATGCGTGCGACGCGTTCGGTTATGGCGACGTTGTAGTCGTAGCTTGCCGGCGTCTTGGCGTCCGCCATCAAGGATCCGTCCATCATCACCGAGGTGAAGCCGTGGCGGATCGCGGAAAGGCAGGTGGCCTCGCTGTTGCCGTGGTCTTGATGGATGCATAGCGGGATGGCCGGGTGGATTTCGGTCAGCGCCTCCATCATCTTGGCCAGCATGATGTCGTTGGCATAGGACCGGGCGCCACGTGAAGCCTGGATGATGACTGGCGCGTCGCAGGCCTTGGCCGCCTCCATGATGGCGAGGCCCTGTTCCATGTTGTTGATGTTGAATGCCGGAACGCCGTAGCCGTGCTCGGCGGCATGGTCGAGAAGCTGGCGAAGGGTGATGCGAGCCATTGTGAATCCTCCTAGATGATGAGCTTCAGCGCCGCTGCAGCAACCGCTTCGGATGTTATGTTGAAATGCCGGTAGAGGTCGGGGGCAGGGGCGCTGGCGCCGAAGCCGGTCATGCCGACGAAAGCACCGGTCTCGCCGATCCAGCGGTCCCAGCCCAGCCGGGCTGCCGCTTCGACCGCGACGCGCGGCGCCGAGCCGAGGACGGCCTTGCGGGTGGCGCTTTCCTGCTCCTCGAAAAGCTCCCAGCACGGCATCGACACGACGGCGGCGGCGACGCCATGCTCGGTCTCCAGCCTTTCGGCGGCAGCAACCGCGATCTCGACCTCCGAGCCGGTGGCGATCAGGGTGACGGCGCGGTGCTTTGACGGCTCGCGCAGGATGTAAGCGCCTTGGCAGGAGCGGTTCTCGTCGCTGTGCGACCGACGCAGCATCGGCAAGTTCTGGCGCGACAGCACCAGGACGCTCGGCCGATCCTTGCTCTTTAGCGCGAGTTCCCAGCACTCCGCCGTTTCGATGACATCCGCCGGGCGGAAGACGTTGAGATTAGGCGTGGCACGCAGCATCGCAAGGTGCTCGACCGGCTGGTGCGTCGGGCCGTCCTCGCCGAGGCCGATGGAATCGTGTGTCATCACATAGATGACGCGCTGGCCCATGAGCGCCGAGAGCCGCATCGCGCCGCGCGCATAATCGGCGAAGCACAGGAACGTACCGCCATAGGGCACGAAACCGCCATGCAGCGCGATGCCGTTCATGGCGGCCGCCATGCCGTGCTCACGAATGCCGTAGTGAATGTAGCGGCCGGCATAATCACCCGGCGCAATGCGGTTCATGCCCTTGGTGATCGTCAGATTTGAATGCGTCAGATCGGCCGAGCCGCCGACGGTCAATTCCGTTACGCCGTTGATGGCCTCCAGCGCCATTTCGGAGGCTTTTCGCGTCGCCACCTTGGTTGCCTTCTCGACATGTTCGCGACGAAAGGCGTCGAGCGCTTTGAAGACGGTGTCGGGCAGTTCGGCCGCGACGGCGCTCTCAAAAGCCTCGCGCCGCGGCGAGGCGGCAAGCCGCTGCTCCCAGGCGCGCCGCATCGCTTCGCCGCGACCGGCAATCTCGCGCCAGGCGAAAAAAATATCATCCGGCACATCGAACGGCGCGTGGGCCCAGCCGATGTTTTCGCGTGTCGCGGCGATCTCTGCTTCACCCAGCGGTGCGCCGTGCGTCTTCTCCGAACCGCCGAGATTGGGGGCACCCATGCCGATCACTGTGCGGCAGGCAATCAGCGATGGCCGATCCGACCGCCGCGCCGACTCGATTGCCGCGGCGACTGCCTCCATGTCGTGGCCGGCGACGCTTTGGACATCCCAGCCGGCGGCCTTGAAGCGCGCCGGCTGGTCCATCGACGTGGAGAGGGAGGTCGGCCCGTCAATGGAAATCGCATTGTCGTCCCAGAAGACGATCAGGCGGGAAAGCTTCAGGTGACCAGCGAGGTCTATCGCCTCGTGACTGATGCCCTCCTGAAGGCAGCCGTCGCCCGCAATCACATAGGTATGATGATCGACCAGATCGGTACCATAGCGGGCGGCAAGCATACGTTCCGCCAGCGCCATGCCGACCGCCGTGGAAATGCCCTGTCCGAGCGGTCCGGTGGTGGTCTCCACGCCAAGCGCATGGCCGTATTCCGGATGTCCGGCGGTGCGGCTGCCCAACTGCCGAAATCGCTGCAATTCCTCGATCTGCATGTCTTCATAGCCAAGCAGATGATGCAGCGCGTATTGCAGCATCGAGCCGTGGCCGGCTGAAAGCACGAAACGGTCACGGTCGGGCCAGCCCGGCCTCGACGGATCGATGTTGATGAAGCGGTTGAACAGCACCGTTGCGACATCGGCCATGCCCATCGGCATGCCAGGGTGACCCGAATTCGCCTTTTGGACGCTGTCCATCGCCAGCGCGCGAATGGCGTTCGCCATGTCGCGCTCCGAGACGGGAGCGGTTGTGGTGACGGGCTTCAGTGCTGTTTGGCTGGTCATTGCATCCTCCTCACGACACACGGCTCTTGCGTTCAGTCAATTGCAGAATGAGCGGCGTCAGGATCAGCTGCATGGCAAGATCGAGCTTGTTGCCTGGCACCACGATGGAATTTGGCCGCGACATGAACGAGTCGTGGATCATCGACAGCAGATACGGAAAATCGATGCCGCGCGGATTGGCGAAGCGGATAACCAGCATCGATTCGTCGGGCGTCGGAATCCAGCGCGCGATAAACGGGTTGGACGTATCGACGATCGGCACGCGCTGGAAGTTGATGGCGGTCTGCGAGAATTGCGGGACAATGTAGCGGACATAGTCGGGCATCCGGCGCAGGATGACGTCCATCACCGCCTCGGTGGAATAGCCGCGTGTCGAACGGTCGCGATGGATCTTCTGGATCCATTCGAGATTGATGACCGGCACGACGCCGATCTTGAGATCCGCATGCTTGGCCAAATTGATCGTGTCGGTGACGACACAGCCGTGCAGCCCCTCGTAGAAGAGCAGGTCGCTGGGAGCGAATTCGCGCCATTCGGTAAAGGTTCCCGGTGGCGTGCCGTGCTGCTTTTCCTCTTCCTCATCATGAATGTAGGTGCGGGTCTTGCCGGTTCCGCGGCGGCCATATTCCGCGAACACCTCTTCGAGAATTCCGAGTTCGTTGGCCGCGGCATTGAAATGGGTGAAGTTCGGGTTGCCGGCCTTTTCCTCCTCGGCCACCTTTCCCTTCATCGCCGCGCGGTCGTAGCGGTGGAATGCGTCGCCTTCGATGAAAGCGGCCTCGATGTTCTCGCGCCGGAAAATCAGCTCGAAGATGCGCTTGACCGAGGTCGTGCCGGCGCCCGACGACCCGGTGATGGTGATGATAGGGTGTTTGGCTGACATGGTGCTGCTCAGGCTCTGAACAGGCCGCGGCGGCTGAACAGCGGCGCACGCTCACCGATGTTGCTCGGCTCTGTGTGGTAGCGGGTGATGCGCGCGACTTCCCGCGCCGACCCGAAGATCATCGGCACGCGTTGATGCAGGCTCTCGGGTTCGATTTCCAGGATGCGGTTGATCGCATCGGTGGCGGCACCGCCAGCCTGTTCTATGAGATAGGCGATCGGGTTGGCCTCGTAGACGAGGCGCAGCCGTCCCTGACCATAGCCCTTGCGCCGATCGCCGGGGTAGAGAAAAACGCCGCCGCGCATCAATATGCGGTAACAGTCGGCAACCAGAGAGGCGATCCAGCGCATGTTGAAATCCTTCTCGCGCGGTCCTTCGGTGCCCTCCAGGCAGTCGTCTACATAGAGCCGCACGGCCTCGTCCCAGTGCCGGTAGTTGGCGGCGTTGATGGCGAACTCCTGAGTGCGTTGCGGAATGATCCGGCTTTCATAGGCCTGGACGAAGGTTCCGAGCCTTGTCGAGAAGACGAAGACATGCGTGCCGCTGCCGAGCGACAGGACGAGTGCCAGCTGCGGCCCATAGATGAAGAAACCGGCGCCTAGCTGGTTCACGCCCGCCTGCAGGAAAGAGGCGGTCGGATCAGCGTCCGGCGCGCCAGTTGCGGTCAGGAGCGAGAAGATCGTTCCGATCGACACGTTGGTGTCGATGTTGGAAGAGCCGTCGAGCGGGTCGATCGCGATGGCGAGTGGCGCTTGCCTGTCGAGCAGGACCGGCTGCTCCAGTTCCTCGGAGGCGTAAAGCGCGACCGGTGCGCGGCGCATGGCGTCGAGGAAGATGTCGTCGGAGAAGACGTCGAGATCCTTCTGGACGTCGCCGTCGGCATTGGCGCCACGGGTTTCGGCAAAGGCGGCGCCGAGCACCCCTTGGTTGATGGTGTTGCGGACCTTGATGGCGGCCTGTGTCAACTGACGGACGGTCGTCACAACTGCCGAGCGAAATTCGTCAGGCTGGCCGAGATAGGAGTTCAGAAAAGCGTCGAGCGTTGCCGCTGGCATCGTAACCTCCCGGTCGGGCCGCATCTCCTCGGAGCGGCTGGACTGGAGGAATGGAAACAAACGTCGCCAGATAAGTAAAATTCAATAACTTTACTTAACCAGTAAAAATAATTTAGTGTGCGGCATGAGAAACCTCACGCTTAAGCATTTCAAGACCGTCCAGGCAATCATCAAGTGCGGCAAAATTGTCAGCGCAGCCAAGATGTTAGGTCTGTCTCCTCCAGCGCTGACAATCCAGCTGCGGCAAGTGGAGGAAGAATTCCAGCTGGCTCTGTTCGACCGAACGTCGGACGGCATGCGTCCCACTGCCGCAGGTCGGGCTTTCGTCGAGACGGCGCAGGTTATCGAGGAGCATCTCGGTTTGCTCGAAGACAAGATGGATGCCATCAAGGGCGTACGCACCGGCAGCTTGAGGCTCGGCGTTGTTTCCACCGCCAAATATTTCGCGCCGCGGCTGATGGCTGCGTTCATGAAGGACCATCCCGACATCGACATGCGGCTTGCCATCGGCAACCGTGCCCAGACGATCGACAACCTCAGGAACCACGACATCGATATCGCGCTGATGGGGCGCCCGGCGAAGGAGGTTCCGGTGCGTGCTTCGGTCTTCGGCGATCACCCGCTGGTCATCATCGCGCCGCCCGACCATCCGTTGGTCGCGGCGCGCGATATCTCCAAGGAGCGCATCGCCGAGGAGCATTTCCTTATTCGCGAGCCCGGCTCCGGAACCCGCATCTCGTTGGAAATATTCCTGAGCGACGTACCTGGGCGCATCGACGACCTCGGTGTCGAGATGGCCTCGAACGAAACGATCAAGCAGGCGGTGATGGCTGGTCTCGGCATCGCCTTCATCTCTGCCCACACCATCGCTGCGGAAACCGAAGCAGGCCGGCTTGTCATCCTCGACGTTGTCGGCATGCCGATCCGCCGGCAATGGTTTTCGGTGATGCGAACCGATCACGCGATCTCGCCGGCCATGGCCACGTTCAACGATTTCCTGATGCGCAAGGGCGCGATGTATCTGCCCCTTTTCGGAAAGCTGTATCCAGACAAGGCGGGATGACATTGCACGAACGCAACGGATGAAAGCCCGGTGGATAACGCTCGCGATCGTTGGTGTTATATAAGCAATATGTTATGTTGCAGTGCGAAAGAGCGGGGGCCACGTCCTTTCACACCCGTAAGCGATCCGTATGTGCAACCCCTGCAGAAATCTCCCGGGTAGGGTTCGGGAATTCGATGGGGAAAAGGGGTAATGCTTTACACACTCGTTATGATGGTCTGCCTGACGGATGTACCGCGGACCTGCGAACAACGCGAACAAATGGTAGACGGTCTGGCGATGAATCCCGGGACTGCCTTCATGCAGGCGCAGCCGCTGGTGGCTCGGTGGATCGAGACGCATCCCGGTTATTTCGTGCAGCGCTGGCGTGTGCTGCCTGGCAGGGGGTCATGAGGCAGGCGCCAAGGTCTATTTCTTCACGACGAGCGTTTCCGAGACGGTCTTCGACAACTGGTAAAGCCGCTGCTCGATTATCGTGGGCACATCGCAGACATAAGTCAGCGACTGGACCCGTTCGGTGAAAATTCGCGTCGCGAAATTCAGCTGGTCGGTTCGCCGTTCGACTTCGTCCGGATCCGCATCGGCCTTGGCGCGCAGCGCGTCGACTTCGGATGCTTCCTTGCGCAACTGTGCCGCCATTTCGAGCTGTTTGTGCGCATAGCGGGAGATGCCGGAGATCACGTGCGAACGCTCGGCGTCCATATGGTCGAACATTCCCTGCACCAGCATCGTCATTTTTGGTGCGACCTGCTCGGCCGACAGGGAAGTCGCGAAATCCTTGATCTCTTTCTGGGCTTCGGCAACCGGCGTCCGCCGGGCCGCCACCGCCTCGACAAGCGCCGACACACGGGCATCCTTCGCCCAATCTTTCGCGGTCGCAGGAAGCTCCGGCCCATTCCAGATCTGGCCAAGCGAGAGCTGTGGCACCTTACGCTGCATGCAGGGCCAGTCGGGATCGGTGTTTGCCGCGCCGGCGCTCCCCATCGAGGCAAGCGTGGCGACCAGAACCAGAGTGTGAGCAAGCCTCATTCGCGCCATCAGGCGTTTCCTCCCATGTCCTGTTTGCGGATCACCAAACCGCGCGAAGGATCGTATGCGATGATGGCGCCGCCCAGAAACAGCAGCGTGCAGCCGGCGACGACGCCCAGCGACAGCCATTCGATCTGTCCGTAGAAGGCAAAGCGGATCAGTTCGACGGCATAGGTGAACGGGTTGCAGAGGCAGATCTTGTAGAGCAGCGGGCTCGCCTCCTGGATGCGCCACAAGGGATAGAGCGCCGGAGACGCGAAATAGCCGGGAAAGATGACGAAGTTCATGATGCCGGCGAAGTTTTCGAGCTGCTTGATCAGCGAAGACAAGAGCATACCGAGCGCGCAAAGCATCATGCCCGACAGGAACAGTGCCGGCAGCACGTAGAGGTAGCCGAGTGGCGGCGCCTTGACGCCCCACAACCAGGCAACGATCAGGAACGCGTAGACCTGCACGATCGATACGGCCACACCGGCCAGCATCTTCGACACCAGCAGGAACCAGCGCGGAAACGGGCTGACCAGCAGGATGCGCATGTTGCCCATCTCGCGGTCGTAGACCATCGACAGCGAAGACTGCATGCCGGAAAACAGCAGGATCATGCCGCAAAGGCCCGGTGTGATATAGACCTCGTAGAGCACATAGGTCTTGTAGGGCGGGATGATCGACACGCCGAGCACCTGGCGAAAGCCGGCGGCGAAGATGAACAGCCAGACGAGCGGCCGGACCAGCGAGGAAATGAAGCGTTCGCGCTGGTGCAGGAAGCGCAGGCACTCGCGCAGGACGACGCCTTTCAGGCAAATGAGATAGTGGCGCAGGCCGAATGGCTCAGACCGCACCGGCATGATGCCGGCGACCTTTCCAGGCATCGCAGGAGCGCTCATGGCGACGTCTCCGCCATGCCCGCCGCATCGACGCGGCTGAGCTTCGAAAAGGTTTCGCGAATCGAATTTCCACCGTTCGCACGGGTCACATCCGACACCTTGCCGCTCGCGACCAGATCACCCCGCCGCAGTATGACAACATGGTCGGCGTCTTCGACTTCGTCGATCAGATGCGTGGCCCAGAGCACGCCGATGCCCTCTGCCTGGACGAGCTTGCGGATGGTGGCGAGGATGCCCGCGCGGGATTCGATGTCGAGGCCGACGGTCGCCTCGTCAAGCAGGAGCAGGGAAGGTCGGTGAAGCAGCGCCCTGGCGATTTCGATGCGTCGCATCTGACCGCCGGAGAGGCTGCGTGCCTTGTCGTGCTGGCGGCCCTGCATGTCGACCGTTTCAAGCAGCGCGGCAATGCGCTGGCGAGCTTCGCGTCCGCCAATGCCATGCAGCGAGGCGTGGTAGGAGAGATTCTGGTAGACGCTGAGGTCGAGGTCGAGCGTGCGTGCCTGGAACACGATGCCGACCCGTCTGAGTGCTTCGCCGGACGCGCGGCGAATGTCATGGCCGAAGATGCGGATCGATCCGTGACGCGTGTCGTAGAGGTGGCTTATCAGTGAGAACAGCGTTGTCTTGCCGGCCCCGTTGAGGCCGAGCAGAACGGTGAAAGTCGCCGGCGCGATCGAGAAGGAGACGTCGTTGAGCGCCCGCTTCTGGCCATAGGAATGGCTGACGGCGCCGACATCGAGCGCCGCCACCTCTTCTCCCGGACCGTTTGTCCTCATATGCTGCATGCCGGGTCGCTCCTTCAGGACGCGTTGGCTATCTGGCGCCCTGGTCGCCTTTGTCTCACTTGATCGTAATCTTGCCCTTCAGTCCCTTGTCGGCAAGGTCGGGAACCGACCAGGTATATTCGCCCGGGCGAACGGTATGGAACTGCACCTGGATCGTTCCCGCATCGTCGAATTCCAGCCAGGCTGGTCCGCCGTCCATATGCACTTCCAAATCGTTGATGACGATCTGGTCCATCCAGACATTGCGGAAGAGGTCGGTCACGAACTTGTATTCGAAACCGCCTTTGGAGGTGATCTTCCAGCGATACCCCTGGCCGGCGATCAGCTCGAAGTCCTTCTGATTGACGGCATAGGTGGAATCGGCCGAACCGATAATCAATTCCGGCAGGTTCTTGCTGGCACGCGACGGTTTTGGTGTTGCGTCGTCGGCGTTTGCTCCGATCGGAGCAAGGACAAATCCGGCGAGTGCGGCGAAGAAAAACCTGCGGCAAAGTTTCATGTCTTGAGCCTCCCGATGATCAATGTCTGCTATTTGGGCGAAATGACCACACCCCAGGGCTGCTGGCCCACGGTGAGCGATTGGACCGGCTCGTCGGTGGCCGTGTCGATGAAGGTGATATCGTTGGAATTGCCATTCGTGGTGATTAGCGTTTTCTGGTCGGGCGTGAAGGCCAGATGCCAGACGCGCTGGCCGACGAGGATGTATTTCTCCACCTCGTAGGTATCGGTATTGATCACCGCGACATGGTTCGCCGGGCCGAGCGCGACATAGGCTTTCTTGCCATCGGCACTGATGGCGATGCCTACCGGCTGGATGGTTTCGGCCCGCAGTCCCTGAATCGCGAACTGGATCTTCTTCACCACTTCGCGTTTGGCGTTGTCGATGACGCTGACGGTGCCGCCAACCTCGGCGCTGACCCAGACCTGCGTGCCGTCGGGCTTGAAGTCGGCGAAGCGCGGGCGCGTGTCGACCAGCACGTTGTCGGTCACCTCATGCGTGCCGGTGTCGATGAAATGCGCCATGCTGGTGGTTTCCGAGGTGTTGACCATGGTCTTGCCATCGGGGCTGACACCCATGCCTTCCGGTTCCACGCCGACCGGAATCTCGGCCAGGACTTGCTTGCTTTCGACGTCGATGGCGGTGACGAGATTATCGTCCTCATTGGCGACATAAAGCGTCTTGCCGTCCGGCGAGAGCACGAACAATTCGGGATCGGGGCCGGATGGCAGCGTACCGACGATTTCAAGCGTCGCGGTATCGATGATCTGGACCGTATCGTCATCGCTGGCGCATAGGTAGACGAATTTGCCGTCATGCGAGATGGTGATGCCGCGAGGTCTCTGGCCGACTTCAACTGTCTTCACCACCTGCATCGTCGCCGTGTCGACGACGGTCATCGTGTTGTCCTTCTCGTTGGAAACGTAGGCCGTATAGGCCGATGCCGGACTGGCCGTCAGGCCGGCCGCGAGAATGGCGAATGCGCAAGCTCGTTTCTGCACGCAAATTCCTCCCGATTGACTCTACTTGAGAGCGCATTTCGTTTCCGGCTGATCGACACCGAGCGTGTCGAGTTCGGAGACCTGGTGAAGATAGCCCTCTTGTGGCGATGTCGAGACGACGGACTTGGTGTCGCCAAGCAGGATCGGCTGGCGAAGCTGGAGGTTCCATTTGCGGAAGGTCAGCTTCTGCCCCTTGAAAGCAGCAACCGAAAAATCGTCAGAGCGCATGTAGTCGCTGATCTTTTTCGCATCGTCGCCCTTGGTGCGCGTGGTGGCCTCGCCGACGGCACGCACCGCCGTCCAGGCCGACATGTCCTTGGAGAGCATCCGCCGGCTCGTCGTCTTCAGGAAGCGACTCTGCATCTGGATGCCGCCCCATTGTTCGCTGGCGGGATGCCACGACGATGCAACCAGACCGGCCGTGCCGGCGACCAGCCGCGGCGTCCAGGTGCGATAGGGCACGTAGGTCCCGAAAACCTCGCTTTCGTCGGCGACAAGCACCACGTCATGCTCCGGGAGATCTTGCGTGAACACGGAAATCTGCTGCTGTATCTGCGTGGCGCCGGTGTCGGTGCGCCTGGCTGTGCCGGTATCCTTGAATTCCTTCTCGGCGACGATCTGGCCGCCGAAGCGGGTTGCCGCGCGGCGCAACGCATCGGCGTAGAGATGATCCTGCTTATGCGATCCATAGAGCAGCACCCAATTCGGCCACTTCTTTACCATGAGATACTGCGCCAGCGCATCGGCCAGCATGCTGCGCGTCGGCGCGATATGGAAAACGTTGATGCGGCAGTCCTCCTCGCGAAGGCTGTCGTCGGTCGCGCCGACGTTGAAGATCAGCACGCCTTTTTCGCGGGCGATGTCGGCGATCGACAGCAATTGTTTGGCTGAAAGATCGGCGACCACATAGCGGTCGCCTTTGGCGATCATGTCCTCGAACGCCCGAACCGCGTCGCCTTCGGGTTTGATCTCGGTCACGTCGAGGCTGAATTTCTGGTTGGTGAACTTTCCCGTCGTATTGTTGTCGCCGATCGCCACCTCGGCGCCGGCGACACCTTCGTCACGTGGCGGCAGGTCGAGCATGGAAAGCGTCAATCGCGGTGCGTAGGCCCGCAAATAGCCTATTTTGATTTCAGTTGTCTTTTTTTCCGGCTTCGCCACCGTTTCCTGGCCTGTCGCGTCGGAAACGTTGACGGTCAGGGAAAAAAAGCACAAAAAGGCAGCGAGAGTGCCTGGCACCGCGCTCGTCATCGATAGTAATTACCCATTCTTGCGCAAAGGTTCGACTGTTGCCGGACCCGCGCCAAGTCAAGGTGCCCATGATCAACTTAGCCGACCCGCAAAATTTATCAAACCCTATCGGACGACTTTTCGCGCCTGCCAGAACGGTGCGGAAAGTCGCCAGCGTCGATTCGCGTGGCAACACCGACGAGACGTGGCGCAGGGGCATCGACCGCCTTTATAAAAACGTCTTGTCCTCCAAACTGGAGAAACTGTTCAAATGACCAGAATGCTGGCAAGCGTCACCGGAATCGAAGAGGCGGAGATCGCTCTTTCTGGAGGTGTCGATATCGTCGACCTGAAGGACCCGAAGGCGGGAGCCCTGGGCGCGGTGTCCACGGAAACCATGCGCCGAACCATTTCGTTCATCGCTGGTCGGGCTCCGGTCAGCGCGGTCTGCGGCGACCTGCCGATGGAGCCCGAAACGATCCGCATCAAGGCCGAAGAGATCGCGGCGACCGGCGTCGACTATGTGAAGATCGGATTTTTCCCTTCGGCAAATATCTCTGCCTGCGTAGAAGCGCTCGAACCGCTCGCTGCACGAACGAAGCTGATTGCCGTGCTGTTTGCCGATCTGGCGCCGGAGTTCGAGCTTCTGCCGATGTTCGCCAGGCATCGCTTCCATGGCGTGATGGTCGATACCGCGCAAAAGGGGAAGGGCCGGCTGCTCGATCATCTGCCGCCGGAGCGTATTCCGGGATTCGTCGATCGCACGAAATCGCTCGGTCTGATGGCAGGCCTGAGTGGATCGTTGGAAGCTCCGGATATTCCGCGCCTATTGCCTTTCGCTCCGGATTTTCTCGGCTTTCGGGGGGCGCTGTGTGGCCATTCCGGTCGCACGAGTTCGATCAGCGCCGAGGCGGTCTCGCAGATTCGAGAGTTGATCCCGACGGAATCCGGGACCGGCGGTCAATTGAGTATCGACTATCGCCTGTTGGCGGCGAGAGGCTATTCGCCGGACACCGACCCGACACTGGGCACGGACAGGATTTTTGTGCGGGATTTTGTTCTGCCGGTCCAGATCGGCGCCTACAGCTTCGAGCATGGCCATACTCAAAAAGTGCGCTTTGATGTGACCGCCGACGTGCTGCAAATCACCGACCATCCCGAGGACATGCGCCATGTATTCTCTTATGACATCATCATGGACGGCATTCGCACCATCGTCGCGCGAGGCCATATCCAGCTCAGCGAGGCTTTGGCCGAGCAGGTGGCAGCGCACGTCCTGGAGAACCAGCGGGTCGTGCGCGTTACGGTAAGGGTGGAAAAGCTCGAGCTCGGTCCTGGCGGTGTCGGCGTCGAGATCGAACGCAAGCGCCAATCGGCGGGACGCGGCGCTGCCTCCGGCACTGCTGGCCGAAAAGACCGAAGCGTTGTCTTCCGGCCGCGCCAGGAACGCCCCGAAATGCTCCGACGGGCCATCGTCAAGCTTGGCGGCAGCACGGCCCACGCGGCGGAGATGAAGAGCTGGATCGCAGCGCTGGCGGGTTCCAGGCTGCCGATCGTCATCGTGCCCGGCGGCGGGCTCTTTGCCGATCATGTGCGCGAGACGCAGACACGCATGGATTTTTCCGACACCGCCGCACATGCCATGGCGATCCTGGCCATGGAACAGTTCGGCCATGTCATCCTCGACCGGGACGAAAGGCTGACGCCGGCACGGTCGCTGGATGAGATCGGGCGAGCCTTGGAGGCGGGGAAGGTTCCGGTATGGCTGCCGTCGTCACTGGCACTGCCGGCGCTGGATGTTCCGGCTTCCTGGGACATTACCTCCGATTCTCTGGCCGCCTGGCTTGCCGGCAAGCTTGGCGCAGACGCGCTGTTGCTTATCAAGCAGACCGGTGCATTCTTCGACGGCGATACCGCTGACAGCCTGAGGACCCGAGGCATTGTCGACCCAGGCTTTGCCGCCATGCTGCCTGACGGCGTCGATTTCCATCTCGCCGGTCCGAAGGATGCTGCCGAGGCCGGCGCGATGCTCGCGTTGGGCAAGCTGCCCGGCATCAGGATCGTGGCTTCAACAGGGTCGTCGGCAAAGAAGGCGGGATAGCCGATGGTGAAGCTGCATGTGCCGCGCTGGGCGTGGGTTTTGACGGGTTCCGGGCATTTTTTTACGGAGAGCTTCGCACTTGTTCGCCAACTCGAACACTGCGATGTCTTCGTGTCAAAGGCCGCCAACGAAGTGCTGCGCATGTACAAGCTTAAACTTGATTTCCCGGAGACGACGCGCGTGCTGCACGACAAGACCGCGAGCGCGATCCCGGTCGGCGAATTCTACCACGGTGTCTATCACACGGTCGTGGTGGCGCCGGCCACGTCCAACACGGTCGCCAAATGCGTGCATGGCATTTCCGACACGCTCGCCACCAATGTCTTTGCCCAAGCGGGAAAGTGCCGTGTGCCAGCCATCGTCTTTGCTTGCGACACCGCGCCGGAACTCGAAACCCAGGCACCGCACGGGCTAGTCAAGGTCTATCCGCGCGGGATCGACCTGGAAAATACCAAGCAGTTGAAGAGTTTCGAGCGGACCCAGGTGGTCGAGTCGCTCGCTGATCTCGAAGCCTCGCTCACACGGCGACAGGCCGAACTCGCAAGCGATGGCTGAGCGGCTGGTTTTTCTTACCGGCCATCTGGCCAAGGCGCGGCTGGAACGGCTGCTGGCCGGGCTGGGCAAAACCGAATTCGCGTGGGAAATCGTCGACGTCGGCGTCAAGGTCGCCGCGCTGATGAGCGAGGACATTGTGAAGCGTCGGCTCACTCTGACAGGAGACGTCGACCGCGTAATCCTGCCCGGACGCTATCGGGGAAACATCGAGCACCTGTCGGAGCATTTCGGCGTGCCTTTTGTGCGCGGCCCCGACGAGATCGCCGACCTTCCGGCCTTCCTTGGCCGGGCGGGCAAACCGCCGGATCTGACGCGTCACGATATGCGCATCTTCGCCGAGATCGTCGATGCGCCGATGCTGTCGGTCGAGGCACTGATGGCGAGGGCCTCGATGCTAGCTGCGGCCGGCGCCGATGTCATCGATCTGGGCTGCCTGCCGGAGACGCCGTTTCCGTTGCTGGCGGAGGCTGTGCGAGCGCTCAAGGCACGGGGATTCATGGTCAGCGTCGATTCGGCCAGCGTGGACGAACTGACGATCGGGGCACGCGCCGGCGCGGACTATCTTCTCAGCCTCGACGAGAACACGCTGCCGTTGATCTTCGACCATAGGGCTACGGCAGTGTTGATACCTTCCACGCCTGGCGATCTGGATTCGCTCGGCCGGGCCATCGAAGCCGCGCAAAAGGCCGGCGTTGCCTTCATTGCCGATCCCGTGCTCGACCCGATCCATTTCGGCTTCGCCGTTTCACTCGGGCGCTTCATCGAGGCGCGGCGCCGCTGGCCGGACGTCGAATTGCTGATGGGCACCGGCAATCTCACCGAATTGACCGACGCGGACAGTTCTGGTGTTACGGCCGTTCTAGCGGGACTCTGCTCGGAACTCCGGATCCGAAACGTGCTGGCGGTGCATGTCAGCCCACACACGGTGCGGACGATCGAGGAGCACGATATCGCCCGCCGCGTCATGTTGGCTGCTTGCACGGACGGCGCCTTGCCGCGCGGCTATCACCCAGGCCTGTTGCAGGTCCACGATCGCAAGCCTTTCACAGCCTCAACCGACGATATCGAGGCATTGGCGGCCCAGGTGCGCGATGCCAACTTCCGGATCGCGGTAGCGGAGGACGGCATCCATGTTTTCAATAGCAAAGGGCATGCAGTTGCCACGGATGCGTTCGAACTTTTTGCCGGGCTGGACGTCAACGCCGATGGCGCACACGCTTTTTACCTCGGCGCCGAACTGATGAAGGCCGAGATCGCGTGGCGCCTCGGCAAGCGTTATGTGCAGGACGAGCCGCTCGCATGGGGCGTTGCCGCGCCGGCTCCCGAACCCGACCGTACCCGTCTTGCTGAGCCGGGCAAGACGCTCCGCGCAAGGAAAGAGCGCTAGGACCATGCCCTACATTCGCGAATCGATCATCACGACGGTCAACAAGGCAGGCAACGTCCACATCGCGCCGATCGGCATCATCGCCGAGAATGACGGCTGGGTGATTGCGCCCTTCCGGCCGTCGGTCACGCTCGACAATCTCGCCGAAGTGCCGTTCGCCATCGCCAATTATACCGACGACGTGCGTGTCTTTGCCGGCTGCCTGACAGGCCGCAAGCATTGGCCAACTGTTCCGGTTGACGGGTTTCCGGTGCCGAGGCTCGAGGCCGCGCTGGCGTATTCGGGCCTCGAAGTCCAAGCGGTCGATGACAATGGCGTGCGCCCCCGCCATTTCTGCCGCGTGGTGCGGGAGGAAGCGCTTGCGCCGTTCACCGGCCTTAACCGAGCCAAGGCGGCGGTGCTTGAGCTGGCCATCCTGGTCAGCCGGCTCGGCATGCTGCCGCGCGACAAGATCGAGGCGGAAATCGCCTACCTTTCGATCGCCATCGAAAAGACAGCAGGCGACGGTGAAAAGGAAGCCTGGGGCTGGCTGATGCAGCGTGTCAGCGATCATTTGACCGCCAAAGGTTCCGGGAGCGAGGACGCGCGGGCTTAGGCCGAGCGCCGCATCCTGCTTACGACGGATATCCCGCCAAAAGCGCTACCGCGGAAGCGGGTGCCGCGCTGCTCGCTTGGCCGCGAACGGTGTCATCCGCGGGGATGATGTCGGCGAAATCGACGTAACTGCGTTCCATGCGTTGGGCCAGTCGCTTGATCTGCCAGCGACCGCTTCCGGCGCCGACGATCGGGACGTCCCGAGGCAGGGTTCCGGCAACCAGCGACGCTGCATCGTGCACTTTGCGCAGTTGCTGCTCGCTGAACCAGCGCGCGACTTCACCCCATTCCGGCGGGGTCAGGTCAGTGGCGTCGCGCCCGACCATGCGCGCCAGCCGCGCGATCGAGCCATCCACGGTCTTTTCCTTGCCGTCGGCGGGAGGGTGCCTGTCGTCGTCCTCGTCGAGCACGCCCAGGATGCGATGCGCGTCGGCGATCGAGGCGAAATACTCGTTCATCAGCGGCGTTAGCCTGCCATGGACGGGAGCCGACGAGGCTACGCCGAACAGGAATGTCCTGGTAAAGCCGGTATAGACCAATTCGCCGGTTAGAAGCCGTCCGGCATCGGTGTAGCCGTCGTTGGCCACGGCGCCGTTCTTGATGGCGATAATATCGGTGGTGGTGGAGCCCATGTCGACGAACAGGGCATCGCCGGCGAGTTTTGCCACCAACAAGGCTGTCGCGTGCCAATTGGCGGAAGCCACATCGGCGGCTAGCTGCGCTGCCCGCTCGACCCCGACGAAACCGTATGGTCCGGCGTAGACCAGCTTTTTGTCTGTGGGGAAATGGGTGGAAATCTGACCCAGCAGAGCCGCTACGCCGACATCGCGGGACGGAAAGATGTCCGACAGTTCGCCTGTCATGGTGAATGCGTTGAGATCCGCACCCGCGTAGATCGGAGCCGTTTCGTCGAGGGCTGAAGCCAGCTTGTGCAGCCCTTGCCAGAGCGGCGTTGCGATCGTTACCGCCTCGACGATGCGACCGTCTTGTGCGCGGGTCACCTTCAGATGTGCGCCGCCAATGTCGAAACCGGCAATGATGCCCTTTCTTTTTTCCACGCTTCAAGCTTTCATGACGGGGGCAATTGGTCGGTGAAAAAAGCGTTGCGTATCATTCCGGTTCTCGACCTGAAAGACGGCGTGGTGGTTCGCGCCCAGCAGGGAAAACGCGATCGCTACAGGCCGATCGTTACGCCGCTCAGCCGAAGCCCTGATGTCGTCGCGGTCGCTGAAGGACTGCGTGGGCTTTATCCTTTTTCGACCTTCTACATCGCAGATCTGGACGCTATCGAGGGCGGAGCGCCAAACAGTGACGCACTCGCCCGGCTGAGGACGATGGCGGAGCCGCCGGAACTTTGGGTCGATGCCGGCGTGGACGACGAAAAGACACTTTTGGCGGCGCTTGCCGAACGCTCGCTGTCTCCTGTTCTGGGCACTGAATCGCAGCGGGACGACATGTTGCTGCGGCGTTTTCGCGATCATCCCGATCTCATCCTGTCCCTTGATTTCGTCGGCGATAGTTTTTGCGGACCGCGTTCTCTTCTCGATGAGCCCGAGCTTTGGCCGCAAAAGGTGATTGTCATGACGCTGGCCAAGGTCGGTGCGGCCGCCGGTCCCGACTTCGGGCGGTTGCAGGAGGTCAAGGCCAAGGCCGGAAATCGCGCCGTCATCGCGGCCGGCGGCGTCCGAGATGAGACCGACATCAGCGCCTTGTCCGCAATGGGCGTCGCCGCGGCGCTGGTCGCAACCTCATTGCACAACGCTACGCTCACACCCGGCCGCCTCGCGTCACTCGGCGCCTGACAATCGTCGCTCGTCAACTCCCGAAGGGCGAGCGCCCTTCGGGAACTGACGTTTCAAAAGCCCAGAACCTTTTTCAGCCGGCGCAACAGACCATCCGTCTCAGAAGAGGGTTTTTCCTGTGCGGGGCTGTCTCTTGTCTAGGCTGCGAACGGATGCTTGACCTTGTCGCGCTGGGCCGTTGCTTCGGCGGCGGTCGGGGTTCCTGCAACGGCGCGCTGGATAGCTTCCTTTGTCGCCTCGTAATTGTATTTCTGGATCTTGGCGTCGTCCGCCGCGTCCCAATGGATGAATACCCCAACGCAGATGAACACGTCGTCCGCTTCGTTGGCCGGAATGGTCCCGTCCGCAACGCTGTCCTGCACGGCCTTTGCCACGGCGTGCTGCGCCGGGCCGAACATCTGGACCGCCTGCTTGGCGCCCTTGATCGTGACCTTGTTGAACATCACGGTGTTGGGTTTGCATTGAAGATTGGGCGCGATCACCGCCAAAAGCGAAGTAAAGCCGTCCTTGTTGTTGGTAAGCGCGTTGCAGAATGCCGTTTCGACCGCGCTCCCCCGCGGGCCGATGAGCAGGTCGACATGCGCGACTTCGTTGCCGTCTCCCACCAGCGATTCACCGACCATAACCTTTGAGATTTTTGCCATGCCAATTTCCTCCAAGACACAATTATGGTGTCCACGGACGCTGCAACCGAGCAGGCGCTCGATGGACAGCTATCCTTGTTGGCAGCGTCCGGATTTGCCCGGACCGGTTGGCTAGATAGCCGCGGAAGCACAGCTTCCACTTTTGGAAGTCAAGCACCAACGCCGCGATTATGCAAGGTGAGGGCGAGGGTGTGGACTAAAAGAGTAGCCACGGTGAGGTCGGCCGAGGTGCCGGGGTTGATGTTGTCGGTCTTTAACCGGCGGTCGAACTCCATGAGCAGGCGAATGCGCGACGGTTCGTCGCCCTCCGCATGGAGCGCCGCCTGAACGGCAACGGCTTCCTGCCGCGCCTGATTTGCGACGTCAACGCCGTGCTTGCGCATCACATGGCTGTCGGGGAAGTCGGCGAAAAACGCCATGTAGACGAATACCGTCGGCCACATGCCGGTTTCTCCACGTGCCAACGCTCCCTCCAGCGCCGCGAGCCCGACCCCGAACACGTCGCCGAAACAGCTGCCGTACTGGCGGGCGATCATGTCCCGGTCGGTGGCCTCCCGCATCGCGTCCAGCAAATGGATCTTCGGCTCCTGCCGCACATCGTTGGCGGCTTCTCCGAGGCCGCCTGGCGCGGCCGTGACGATCGCCTCGAACACCGCCTTGGTATCCTGCACGCTCAAAGCCCGAAGCAGCGAGTCGAGATTGTCCTGCAGTCTGTCACCGCTCATTTCGGCGGCGCATATCAGTGGCCCTGTCAGAAGGATGATTCCGAGATTGGTATTGGTTGCGACCGCCAGTCGGGTCGCGCGCACCGCCTCCAGCATGCGCTGTCCGACCGGCAGACGAGGATCGGTCAGCGGCCCGGAAGAAACCTCCGCACTCATCATGAATTGAGCGGCCGACATGCCGTGTCCGTCGGCGAACAGATGGACGTTGCCCGGTTTGAGGGCTTCGATCTCCATCCTGCAGGCATCCTTGTAGCTGGCCCGGAGGCGTTCACGCGATAGCGCCATCCTACGGGCCCTCACGAATTCGCAGGCGCGGCGAAACGGTAGGGCCGCGGCGCGGCGGCCGCTTCGGCGCGGTCGGCCAGGAGTTTCAGCAAGGCATCGGCGATTGCTTCGGCGATGTTCACGGCGACCACCGATTGCAATCCCGACCAGGCGGGCATGCTGTTCACTTCGAGTATGAACAGATTGCCGTCGTCAGCCCGCACGATGTCCACGCCGGCAAAATCCGCGCCGACCGCGGCTGACGCGGCGACAGCCAGCGAGGCCAGTTCCGCCTTGCCATGTTCGGAAACCTGTTCCGGCACGCCGCCCCTGTTGACGTTCGTGATCCAGTCGTCGCTGATGCGGCTCATCATCGCCACGGTCTCGCCGGCGCAGACAAAGACGCGAAAATCCCGGAAAGGCGGACCGGCACGCGACACATATTGCTGAAGGTAGTAGACGCTGTTCACCTCTTCTGCGGCCGGCAGGTCCGAGAGCGTGCGGATCAGCTTTATCCCGCGGCCTTGCGCGCCGAACAATGGTTTCAGCACCAGCGGTCCCCGCGGAAGCTCTTGCGCCGCGATCTCCTCGGCGACGGCAAGTCCTTCTACGGCAAAGGTGCGTGGCGTAGGCAGGCCGGCATTTTTCAGGAGGAATGTCGTCATCGACTTGTCGACGCAGCGCTCGATCGCCTGCGCGGAATTCCACACGGGAACCGACAGTCTGCTTAACGCGTGCAGCACGCCGAGGCGCCGGGTAATCGCTTCGAACGATCCGGCGGCGATCGAACGGACGAGCACGGCGTCGGGCAGCGTGCCGCCGAAGCCAGGGATCGAAAGCCCGCTCGGGCTGCTGGTGTCGAATGCGATCGCCGCCAGCGGCACGGCTGCAACGGCGGCGCCTCGCCGACCAAGCCCTGCCGCCAGGCCGTTGGAGCCGGTGTCCACTTTGTCGCTGACGATCAGGATGCGAGGGATCATGTGGCCTCTCGGGTACGGGAATGTCGGCGGCGCGAGCGATTCCACGCCCCAATGGCCGCGTCCGCGATGGGGCTGCACGAAATGCAGTCGTCGGGCAGGCGAATGACGGACGAATCCCTTTGCACCGCCATCCTCTTAGCCGAGACTCCGTTCGAGCATCTTCAGATCACGCCCACCGGCGCGAAACGTATCGCCGGTTTCGATCGCTGTCACGATCACTTCGGCCGGGCTGAACAGCAGCGGGTCGATGGCATAGAAATCGCCCTTGAACCGCGTGAAGATCTCGGCGAAGGGTTGGCCGTAGTCCCGTGAGGCGCTGCTTGGGAGTTTTTCCGCGAGTTTGCCAGCTTCTTTCGCCGATCCTTTCACGAAGAGCTGGACGCTGCCGCCATAGATGATGGCATCGTTGGTTCGGCCCATGGCGGTCAGGAAATCCGGATGGGGGGCGGGGATCGGAGCCGTTCCGATGCCATCGACAACGTTCTCCAGCGGGAATTTGAGATCGTTGATCTTGTGCAGGGCAACCTCGAGCGCGCGCGCAACGATCTGCACGCCGCCGGCAAGGCTTTGTGTCGGCGCATAGAGGAAGGTGAGCTTTTCCGTCGCCAGTCCAGTTGCCTTGCCCACTTTCTCAACGATCGCGCGGGGAGGCGGTTCGGCGGTCTCCAGGATAAGCACCGCGGACGATGCGATGTCGCGATAGGAAAGTGTTTCGAACAGCGGTTCGACCCGGGCGAGTGCCCGCGCCGGTCCAGATCCCATGGCGAAATAGTCCTGGCCAGACAGGTTCCAGCCCGCATACTGGCTGCCCAGGCAGGCTAGCACCGGCTGCGAAGATCGCGCTTCGACGGTGAACGGCCATTGCTGTGACGCGCGATCCATGAACACCGAAACGCTGCCGAGACCGCCCATCGCGGCCTCAGCCATGCGCAGCCCGGCTTCGACGCTGCCGACGGTCTTGGCGCCGGCATCGATCAGGCGCTCGCCCAATGGCCCCGTGGAGACGACGATACGCAGGCGTTCGGCGTCGCCGATCATGCCGTCAACGATGCGCTGTGCATTGTCGTTCAGGAATGCCGAACCGTCTTTCATGTCCGGTCTCCTTCCCATTGGAGTTGCAATTGACTGGCTTGTCCCTTGATGAGCCGCTTGGTCGATTGGACGCTCGGACCGCGTGCGAAGACCGTGCAGACAGGGTCGCCGGCAATCAGACGGGTGCCAGCCGACTGCTGGTCCGCTGTCCATTCAGGCCAGGCGATCGACGGAAAGTGAGTGATTGGCGTCGCGGCGTAAGTCACCATCGACGCCATCGAATCGACGAAGCGCGGCAAGCGGAAGACCTGACCCGTCGCGGCGCGCAGATGCGCTTCGATCAATGGCGCTTCGACATCGTCGAAAATGTCGAGGGTGGCGCCCGGCCTCGGATTGATCTCGATGAACTTGTAGCCATCCGGCCCGCGGATGAGATCGGCGCTGCACAATCCAACCAGGCCGGCGCGCCGCGTCAGACTTGAGAGCCAACCGCCGATGAGCGCCGCCTGTCTGCGATCGAAGCGTCTCAACCGCACGGCGCCGCCGTAGCGATAGGGCGCTGTCGGGGAGGGGGACGTCCACTGTTGGCTGAAGCCCACGATGTGCGCGGTTTGCCCGTTGCCGACGAACAGGGCCGAGATGCTGCGTCCGGCAACGAAGCGCTGGAAATAGCGGCCGGCGGTCGGGCTTTCTCCGGCTGCTCGTCTGACGTGCCCGCCGCCGGCGCCGCCCGCGGTCTTGACCACCCAGTTCTCCGGATCAGGCGGCTGGTCCCATCGCAATTGCGGATGCGGGATGCCGAGTTCGGTGCAATCATCAGCCAGCAACTGCGGATCCTTGATCCTGCGGATCGCGCCGCCGCCATTGCCTGCGAGCGGAAAGTGTCGCGCGATCTTGTCCACGGTCTCAGGCATCCGCTCAAACCCAGAGCCCAGGATAATGGCGACCGGGAGGTCGTCGCCAGCCAATCGCCGAAGCGTGTCGATGATGCGCTCGCCATCGACGCCCCCCTGCAGGTCGCCCGGCAATGTCGTCGCGCGTTCTGCGAGCGCGACGGTGTCCGTATCGCAAAAGAAATCGGCGACCAGCGGACGATAACCGGCGCGACGCGCGGCGGCGGCCAGCGCCCGGCCTGAAATTGCCGCGATCAAAAGAGATCCGGCGTTACTTGGCAATCTCGCGTGCAAGGGAAAACGCTTCCTGAAAATCGAGCGTGATCGTCTTTTCGGATTCGATCATTCTTTTGAAGAGACCGAATTCGACCTTATATTTGACATTGCCAATGGCAAGCGGACCAATGCCGACAGCTTTTGCCGTTTCGAGTGGATCACCATTGGCATTGACGGCCAATCCTTCGATGCCGGCCGGGGGAACAGCATTGACGTCGGCCGCAATAAGCAGGTCATTGCCTTTCAATTGGGCTTTGGAGACCACTTGGACGCCGGCTTTAGCGCAAGCCAGGATAATTTCGTTTGCCTCGACCAGCTTTGTCTTGCGGGCGTCGCTCGATCCGTCAGCGGCATCGACGATGATGTTGAATCTGCTTTCGATCTCGGCCGCGATCTGCTTGACCCTTTCAATGCCGTCATGGCCGACAAGTGTGACCCGTGCACCTTCCTCTGCCGCGATGACGGCGGTGCAGAAGCCGACGACGCCGGTGGCGCCGAAAACAGCCACCCTCGTATCCCTGAGCCCACGCTGGAATTTCTTCTCCAGCGCCTTTTCGACCTTGGCCACCATCGCCGCGGCCGTGGTGAACGAGCCGGCCGGATCGGCAAATACCGAAACCTGGAAAGGCGGCACCATCGCCTTCTTCGCGGCGTCGAACATGTCGAGCGCCAACGAGGCATCTTTCCCGGCGATGAAGATGCCGGTGTCGACACCCGCATCCGGCGGGCGCGAAAAGATCGCGTCCTGGACCAGGCCTGTCACTTCGGCGAGGCTTACATCGACATAGGGGACGACGGCGTCGAAACCTGCGTCGAGCGCCATATTCACGTCGAAGGGGCTCATCTGCTTCAACGGTGTCAGCATGTGCAGGATGTGTTTGCGGGCCATTTCTTGCCTTTCTGCCTGAAACGGGAGCGTCAGCTGCCGACGAGATTCAGCCTGGTTGAGCTGATCTTCGCGCCGGAGTTCCTGCCCTTGACGATCTTGATCTCAAGGCCGTCTCCAACTTTCGTCTTCCGAACCGCGTCGACGAACTTGAGTGCGGCGTCATGCGATGGCGCGAAGGCAAAGCCTGTCGGCCCCCAGGAACTCTGGCCGATGCCGACGGCGCCTGCTTCATTGAGACGGTGGGCCGCCATCTCGACCCCCTTCGAGGTGAACACGCCGCCCTGCGCCGGGGCGAAATGGCTGCCGATCAGCATCTGTATCGCGGTGACGGCGGCGCCGAATGCCGGAAGGTCCCGCTCGACCAGAGCCGGCATAATGCCCATCAGCACCCTCCGGCAGATCTCCCCGCTGCCTGCCGTTGGGAATGGCGGCAGCGAACGAAACGCCGCGACCTCGGCAGCGCCATGCAGTCCATGCCCGGAATGGTCGAGGATGAGGATGACGCGCCACTCTTCCGGAAACGGCAGCCGCGCGACGACCGGAGGCGTTCCGCCGCGGTCGTTCTTGCCGGCGTCGACTATGACGCCGCCGTCTTCGAAACTTGCGATGCCGATGCCGGATCGGCCGCCCCGCTCGAGCAGGCTGGCGTCGCCGACGATATCCAGAGGCAAATTATGGAGAGTGCGCAATGCCGAGGCGACGGCAAGGGCGATCTGCGTGCCGGACCCCAGACCCGCATGACTGGGGATCGACTGCTCGACCACCAGATGGTGCTGGCCGCGAATGCCGAGATGCTTGCAGAGCGTCGACAGATGCTCGCTGGCGCGGGTGCTCTCGGAGTCTTCGACGATGGTCTCGCCGGACCGCGACAGGGTGACGACGGTTTCGGGTTCGCTCAATGGAAGCCCGACGCTGCCGAACCGCCGTCCGGCATCGCCATTGAGATCAAGGAAGCCAAGGTGCAGGCGAGCGGGCACTCGTATGGTAACAGAATTCGACATCTGCCCCCCGATGGGTGCATCATGGATGCATCATGGAAGTTTAGGTGCCCGGTACCATGATAACTGTTTTCGTCGATGGGGCAAGCCAAAGAGAATGCATCACGTGTTTGCCGGCTCCGGCGCATAGACAGACCGAGCAATTCGCGGAGGTCGAGATGAACGAGACAGTCAAGGAAAAGGTCTATTCGGAAGCCGAGATCGCCGATCGGCTTGAGAAGGAGCTGCCGAAATGGCGTTACGAAAACGGCTGGATCCGGCGCAAATACAAGACCCACAGCTGGAAATCGACGCTCATGGTCATCAACACGGTTGGCCATCTCGCCGAGGCGGCGTGGCACCATCCCGATATCACCGCCTCCTATGCCTGGGTCGAGGTGCGCCTGACGAACCACGCGGCGAAAGGCATTACCGACAAGGATTTCGAGTTGGCGAAAAAGATCGAGGATGTTGTTCAGTGGCAGCCGGCCAAGGAAGGCGGGGCGCTGGAAGGCACTCCGCTGACCGATCAACGCTTCGCTTACGTCAAATATGACTAGGCAGGGTCGGAATTTGTTGACGCGTATGAAAACATTCGCTGATCCGCTGCAAGGTGGGGTTCACGGCCAATCCAGTTTCGTCTAGGATCGGGCCGGCACCAGAAAGTAGTTTAGCGAATGGCGGTTGCTTGGATCGGCAACCGGGAAGCGCTGATTGAGCACGCGGCTGCGCATGCCGCGTCGCTATTGTCGTCAAGTCGGTGCCCGGTTTTCAGCTTTGATACGGATATAGACGGCACTAGGGCGGCGATCGCGCTGGCCGAGCGGGCTGGCGCGGCATACGACCATGCCGATGGCGCGGCACTTGCCCGAGAGACCGCGCTTTTTACGGACACGGGGGCAATGACCGTCGCCCCCGGAGAGACGCGCCGGCGTGCCGATGTCGTGGTGATCGTGGGCGAGCTCCCGCGGATCCATCATGGTCTTGTTGGCGAACTCGCTGGAACGGTTCCCGACCTCTCGACCGGGAACCAGCGCGCGTTCTTCGTGGTAGGTCCAAACGGGATGTCTGTGCCGCCGCTGAACGGCGGGCGCAAGGCAACGCAACTTTCCTGTGGCCAAGCCAGCCTCGCCGCCACGCTGGCGGCACTGAGAGCACAGTACAAAGGGCAGCGTACATCGCAACCGGTGTCGAATTTCAATGATTTCGCCAAAGCTCTGGCGGCCGCGCATTTTCCCGTGTTCCTGTTTTCAGGCCACGCCGCCGAAGGCTTGGCTTTGGAGATGCTGCAAGGACTAATCGCCGATCTCAATCGCAAATCGCGCGCATCCGGCCTTCATCTGCCGGCGAACGAAAACGGCTGGGGAAGCACGCTCGCCTCGGCTTGGATGACAGGTTTTCCGCTGCGCACGGGCTTTGCGCGCGGCTTCCCGGAGTTCGATCCCTGGCGTTACGATGTGGCGCGCATGATCGCTGCCGGCGAAGCCGACCTGCACCTGCGGATCTCCGCCACAACGGCTCAAGCGATGGAAAAAAAGCGCCGCATGGCGCTGATTGCGTTGACGAAAACGCAAGAGCCGGTTGCCGGCGCCGCGGTCACCATCGCCATCGGCGAGGCTGGGGTCGATCACGATGCGGTTGTCTACTCCAGCCGCACGGGCTCGCTCAGGTCGATCGATGCGCAAGCGGCCTCGCAATTGCCCTCCGCCGCGACGATCATCCGCCTGATCGCTACCCATGCTTTCGCCGAGGCACTGCCATGCTGACGAAAATCGCCGGCGGCGACATCATCGATCCCGTCAACGGCCGTCTCGGCAAAGGCGACCTCTGGATCAAGGACGACAAGATCGTTCCGGCGCCGGCGGGAGGGGCGGCCGACCGGATCATCGAAGCCAGCGGCTGCATCGTGATGGCTGGCGCCATCGACATCCACTCCCACATCGGCGGCGGCAATGTGAACACCGCGCGGCTGCTCTTGCCCGAACAGCACGCCGCCCATCAGCCGCGGCCAGCAATGACGCCGCTCTCCAATGCCGGCTGGTCGACGTTCCAGACCGGCTGCCTCTACGCAAAGATGGGCTTTACGACGGTGGTCGAGCCGGCGATGTCGCCGGGAGCGGCGCTTCACACGCATCTCGAACTGGCTGACATCCCGATCATCGACAAAGCAACCCTCGCCATTCTCGGCAATGACGATTTCCTGTTGTCGATGATCCGCGACGACGCCCCCCGAACGATGATCGAGGACTATGTCGCCTGGACGGTCGCTTCGACGCGAGCGCTTGGGGTCAAGGTGATCAACGCCGGTGCGGCGGCCGCCTTCAAGGAGAACGTCCGCACCTTCTCGCTGGACGATGTCGTGCCTTCCTATGGCGTCAGTTCGCGCAAGATCGTCAAGACGCTGCAGGCCGCCGTCGACAGTCTTGGCCTGCCGCATCCCCTGCATGTCCATTGCAACAATCTGGGCAGCCCCGGATCGGCGGATACGGCGGCTGCGACGATTGCAGCGGCGGATGGGCTGCCGCTGCATCTCGCCCACCTCCAGTTCTATGGCTATGGCACGGAAGGAAAACGCGGGTTTTCTTCCGCCGCCGCACGGCTTGCCGAACTGGTCAACGCGACGCCGGAAGTCACCATCGATATCGGCCAGGTCATGTTCGGCCAGACGGTCACGGTCTCCTCCGACGTCATGCGGCAGTTTTCGGCGCGTGGCAGCGCGCACCCGAAAAAGACCGTCATTCATGACGGTGACGGCAATGGCGGCGGCATCGTGCCCTACAGCTATGGCAAGGACTTCTACGGCACGATGCAGTGGGCGATCGGGCTCGAGCTTTTTCTCCTGATCGACGATCCCTGGCGTGTGTTCTTCACCACCGATCATCCCAACGGTGCACCTTTTACCGCTTATCCGGCGCTGTTCGAACTGCTGATGAGCCGGGAAGCGCGCGCCGAAATGACCGCCGGACTTTCACGATCCGCTCTGGCGCTCTCTACCCTGGCCGCAATCGACCGCGAATACACGTTCGAGGAAATCGCCATCATGACGCGCGCGGCGCCAGCCAAGCTGCTCGGCTTGACGGACCGAGGCCATCTCGGCGCCGGCGCAACAGCAGACATCGCTATCTATCGCAGGGACCGCAGTATCGCGAAAATGCTCGGACGGGCGGCGTATGTTTTCAAGGATGGCGATCTCGTCGTGCAAGACGGGGAAATCATCCATTACCGCTGGGGCAAGGCATTGAGGCTCAAGCCGCCTGTCGACAAGGCAATGGTGCGACGGCTCGAGGACTATCACCAGCAGCGCTACGGCCTGTCGCTGGACTGGTTCAATTTTCCGGATTCCGCGATTGCGCGCGAACAGCCATTCGGCGAGGTGCCATGCCGGACATGAGCGTCAATGGGGTAACGATCGACGATACCTTCGCCGAAGCCTTCGGCATGCGCGCAACCGCCATCGTCATCACCGCGCCGAGTCGGAAATGGGCTCGCCAGGCGGCGATCACGATGACCGGCTTCGCCACCTCGGTGATCGGTTGCGGCTGCGAAGCGGCAATCGATCTCGACCTGCCGCCATCGGCCACACCGGATGGCCGGCCGGGCTGCCGCGTCATGATTTTCGCGATGGGAACGGACGAATTGCAGAAACAACTGCTCAATCGTGTCGGCCAGTGCGTTTTGACCTCGCCGGGTTCCGCCTGCTTTGCCGGACTGCAGGGCAGCGCCGAGCTCAAGCTCGGTTCGGCGCTGCGTTATTTCGGCGACGGCTGGCAAATCTCCAAGAAGATCGGCGACAGGCATTTTTGGCGTATTCCCGTCATGGATGGCGAGTTCCTGTGCGAAGCAACGACCGGACTGACGAAGGAAGCTGTCGGTGGCGGCAATTTCTTTGTCATGGCGCAAAGCAGCCCCAACGCTTTGGTCGCCGCCGAGGCCGCGGTCGCTGCGATCGGCATGGTGCCTGGCGCCATCGTGCCGTTTCCGGGCGGAATTGCCCGTTCGGGTTCCAAGATAGGTGGCAAATACAAACGCATGATCGCTTCGGCCAACGAAGCCTACGCGCCGACGCTGCGCGGCGTCGTCGCGAGTGAGCTCGGTCCCGACATCAACGCCGTCCTGGAAATCGTCATCGATGGTGAAACCAATGATGCAGTTGCCGCCGCGATGAAGGCCGGCATCAAGGCTGTCATAGAGCTCGGACCGAAAAGAGGCGCGGTTCGCATCAGCGCCGGCAATTACGGCGGCAAGCTCGGAAAATTCATCTACTCGCTGAAGGATATGCTGCCATGAAGGGGCTGACCTTCACCCTGGTTACCGAGCCGCCGGAGCGCCTTGACCTGTCGCCGCTGACGCCGGAGCGGCTGGCCGGGGTCGACAGGCGCGACGTCGAAAGAATCCAGATCGGCATGACGAGGCACGGCTCGAAGGTGGGCGACATTTTTCGCGTCGCCGGCAGCGATCCGACAAGCATCGTGTTCGAAGGTGGAAGCGCGCGCCTTGACCTTGTGGCGCAAGGCATGCGGACCGGGTCGGTTCGCCTCGTTGGCAATGCCGGCGCCCAGGCCGGGCGCGCCATGCGCGGTGGCAAGCTCACGATCGAGGGCAATGCGGGTCCATACGCCGGCTCCGGCATGCGCGGCGGCAGGCTTGAGATAACGGGCAATGCCGGCGACCACCTCGGTGCGCCGCTCGTGGGGGAACTGGCCGGCATGAACGGCGGTGTGTTGATTGTCAGGGGCAAGGCGGGCGCCTTCGCGGCGGACCGCATGCGGCGCGGCCTGATCGCGGTGCTGAAAGGCTCCGGCGACCTTGCCGGCAGCCGCATGATCGCCGGCACGCTGGTGGTGGCCGGTGGCACCGGCGAGATGCCCGGCTATTTGATGCGTCGCGGTTCGATCCTTCTCGATCGCGCGCCGGCACGCATGTCGCCGAGCTTCGTCGAATGCGGCGCGCCCGAGAGCGTTTTCGCCGCCATCATCGATCGTCATCTGATCACCGAGGGCATATTGAAGCGGCCGCTTCTGGGGAGCGCACCGCGCAAATATGGCGGGGATAACGCAGTGCTCGGAATGGGCGAGGTTCTTTTTCCGCGCTGAGATCCGTCGACACAAGAGCCATAGGATGGCAGGACGCAAGTGCTGCCGCTGGATGGCAGTAGGTGGCGACCGTCATCCGACCCGCAACGTGGAGAACACATGAAAATCATCTCTCAAACGAAAGCCCATGGCGGCGTGCAGGGCGTCTATTCCCATTTGTCGACGAGTTGCCGTTGCGACATGACTTTTGCCGTTTTCATACCTCCGCAGGCGCGGGAGGCGCCTTGTCCCGTTGTGTGGTATCTCTCAGGCCTGACGTGCACCCACGCCAATGTAATGGACAAGGGCGAGTACAGGCGCATGGCCGCCGAGCTTGGCCTGATCGTCGTCTGTCCCGACACCAGCCCGCGTGGGGCCGACATTCCGGATGAAAAAGACAACTGGCAGTTCGGCTCCGGCGCCGGCTTCTATCTCGATGCGACGCAAGAGCCTTATGCGAAGAATTATCGCATGTATTCCTATGTCACCGAGGAGTTGCCGGCCCTCATCGCGGCTGAATTTCCAGCCGATATGGCCCGCCAGGCTATCTCCGGCCATTCGATGGGCGGGCATGGCGCGCTGACGATTGCCTTGAAGAATCCGCAACGTTTCAAGAGCTGCTCGGCATTCGCCCCGATCGCCCAGCCAAGCACCGCCGGCTGGTCGAGACCGGCTTTTGAGAAGTATCTCGGCAATGATGAGGCCTCGTGGCGAACTTGCGACGCGACGTCGCTCATCGATGACGGATACCGTTTCCCCGAATTCTTGGTGGATCAGGGAACGTCGGATGGATTTCTTGACGACGGGCTCAGGCCTTGGCTGCTTGAAGCGGCCTGCAACAAAGCAGGTATTCCGCTAAAGCTGCGGATGCAGGATGGATATGATCACTCGTATCTTTTCATCTCCAGCTTTATGGACGACCATCTGAGATGGCATGGCGAGAGACTTTGAGCTGGGCAAGCCTAAGGCATGGGCAGATGCAAACAAGTTCTTGAATTCGAGCCTTTACGCCGAGGACGCCGCGCCTGCCGCCGTCAAACGCTACACGTTCAGCCCTGACGCCGCCCACGCGAAAGAACTGAAAGCAGTAGCCGACCTCAATGAGATCCCCGAGCCGCCCTGCGGCGAAATGCCTGACGGCATCCAGTATTTCGAGGTGCCCACGGGTGAGGGGCGCAAGGTGCTGTTCGTGCGGATAGGGTAGGACGAGCAGACGCTGGAGGTGTTGCCGTAGAGATAGCAGGCGGGATCAGAGCCTGATCCGATTGAGTGAATTGCCTTCTACGCCTCTACGTATTCCGCGAGGCTGACACCCTTGGGCACATCCAGCCCATCGGCTCGCAAACCTTCGATGTGAAAGCGTATTGCATCGCGAATCTCGGTTTCCACTTCAGGCACAGTGGCACCTGTCGCGATGCAGCCGGGTAGGTCCGGCACATAGGCAGAGAAATTACTTCCTGCTTTTTCAATCACCACCGCGTAACGCATGTCATCACTCCTTCAAACCTGACTGCTTGAGGATGCTGTTCAGTGTTCCCTGTGCAACCTCTTCAGACGGCTTGCCAGCCACGGTGACGCGGCCGGCTTTGACTTCATGCTTATATTGGCGATGGCTGCCCTTGGTTGCAACCAGATACCAGCCGTCGAACTGTAAGCCGAGGTGGCACTAGACCTCAGCTGCACCCGCTCGTGGAGCCGCACGTATCGCACTTCTCACAAGTCCCGTTCCGCACCATGGTGAAATTCTGGCACTCGGAGCAGGAATTGCCGGTGTAGCCCTGGAGCAGGGACTTGGCGCGGCGGTCGTTGGCGAGTTTCTTGGCTTCGGCCGCCTCGACGGCCGCGGCGTCGGTGAACAATCCCGCGGTGGCGTCGGATGCAGCCGCTTCCTCGAAGGCGATGTCCTCGGCCAGTTCCTTCGCCCGCTCCTCATAGTCGCGCTTGTAGGCGACCGCTTCGTCGCTGGCTGGCTTCAGCGCCAGCACGTTGGAGCCGGAGAAGGCGGTCGGTGCCGAGCGGGCAGGGGCGCCCGAGGGGGCTGCAAAGCCTTTCGGATCGTTGCCGCTGACGCGCGACACCAGCTTCACCGGCGAGGCGCCACGGGTCAGGCCCTTGGAGACCGCATCGGTCTTGCCTTCGCTGATGCCACGGCCAAGTGCGGTGTTGGAAAAGTCCGACTGGTCGACATGGGCGAGGTCGTTGCGGCCGAGATAGGAGATCGCCAGCTCGCGGAACACGTAGTCGAGGATCGACGTCGCGCTCTTGATGGCGTCATTGCCCTGCACCATGCCGGCCGGCTCGAACTTGGTGAAGGTGAAGGCATGCACATATTCGTCGAGTGGCACGCCATATTGCAGGCCCAGCGAAATGGCGATGGCGAAGTTGTTGAGAAGGCCGCGCAAGGTCGCGCCTTCCTTGTTCATGTCGATGAAGATCTCGCCGAGACGGCCATCGTCATATTCGCCGGTGCGCAGGAAAATGGTGTTGCCACCGATCTTGGCCTTCTGCGTGTAACCCTTGCGGCGTCCGGGCAGCTTTTCCTGCTCGCGCGACACGCGCTCGATGATGCGCTCGACGATCCGCTCGGTGATCTGTGCGGCACGTGCTGCCGCAGGTGCGGCGAGCAGCTGCTCGACGGCATCATCCTCGTCATCCTCGCCATCGGCGAGCAGCGAGGAGTTCAGCGGCTGCGACAGCTTCGAGCCGTCGCGGTAGAGCGCGTTGGCCTTCAGCGCCAGCTTCCACGACAGCATGTAGGCGCCCTTGGCGTCTTCCACCGTCGCATCGTTGGGCATGTTGATGGTCTTGGAGATGGCGCCGGAAATGAAGGGCTGTGCAGCCGCCATCATCTGGATGTGGCTGTTGATCGAAAGCGAGCGCTTGCCGATCTTGCCGCACGGGCTGGCGCAATCGAACACCGCCAGGTGTTCGGCCTTGAGGAACGGTGCGCCTTCCAGCGTCATCGCACCACAGACATGGATGTTGGCGGCCTCGATGTCTTTGCGGGAGAAGCCGAGCGCCGGCAGGATCTCGAACGAGAAGTCGTTGAGCTGCTCGTCGGTGAACCCGAACGTCTCCTTCACCCAGTCGGCGCCGAGCGTCCACTGGTTGAAGACGAACTTGATGTCGAAGGCCGATTTCAAGGCTGCGTTGAGCGCGGCGATCTTGTCGTCGGTGAAGCCCTTGGCCTTGAGCGCGCCGGGGTTGATGGCGGGCGCCTGGTTGAGGTTGCCGTGGCCAACCGCATAGGCCTCCATCTCCGCGATCTGGGCTTCGGAGTAGCCGAGCGTGCGCAGCGCTTCCGGCACGGCGCGGTTGATGATTTTGAAATAGCCGCCGCCGGCCAGTTTCTTGAACTTCACCAGCGCGAAGTCGGGCTCGATGCCGGTGGTGTCGCAATCCATGACCAGACCGATCGTGCCGGTCGGCGCAATCACGGTCGCCTGCGCGTTGCGGTAGCCATGCTCCTCGCCGAGTTCGATGGCGCGGTCCCAGGCGGCCTTAGCGTGGGTAGCAAGGTCCTGCTGCTTCAGGTCGGAAGCGACCAGCGGCACCGGATTGACGGCGAGCTTCTCGTAGCCCTGCTTCTCGCCATAGGCGGCACGGCGATGGTTGCGCATGACGCGCAGCATGTTCTGCGCATTGCGGTCGTAGTCGGCGAAGGCGCCGAGCTCGCCGGCCATCTCGGCCGAGGTGGCATAGGCCATGCCGGTCATGATCGCGGTGAGTGCGGCGCAGATCGCGCGGCCTTCATCGGAGTCGTAGGGAATGCCCGACGTCATCAGCAGGCCGCCGATATTGGCATAGCCGAGGCCAAGCGTGCGGTATTCGTAGGACTGCTTGGCGATCTCCTTCGACGGGAACTGCGCCATCATGACCGAGATTTCGAGAACGATGGTCCACAGCCGCACCGTGTGCTCATAGGCAGCGATGTCGATGGTGCCGTCGGCGTTGCGGTAGGGCAGCAGATTGATCGAGGCGAGGTTGCAGGCCGTGTCGTCGAGGAACATGTACTCCGAGCACGGGTTGGACGCCCGGATCGCACCAGCGGAAGCGCAGGTGTGCCAGTCGTTCATCGTGGTGTTGAAATGCAGGCCCGGATCGGCCGACGCCCAGGCGGCGTAACCGATCTTTTCCCAGAGATCCCTGGCCTTCAGCGTTTTCATCACCTTGCCGTCCTTGCGGGCGGTCAGGTGCCAGTCGGCATCGTCCTCGACGGCGCGCAGGAAATTGTCCTTCAGCGACACCGAATTGTTGGAGTTCTGGCCCGAAACCGTGAGGTAGGCATCCGAATCCCAGTCGGTGTCGTAGGTCTTGAACGACATCGAGCTATAGCCCTGCTTGGCGAACTGGATGACGCGGTAGATGTAGTTCTCCGGCACGGCGGATTTCTTGGCCGCCTTGATCTCGCGCTTCAGCGCGGAGTTGATCGACGGGTCGAAGCAGTCGTCGCCATTGCCTTCGCAGTTGACGCAGGCCTTCATGATCGCTTCGAGATGCTTCTTGACGATCTTCGAGCCGGTCACCAGCGAGGCGACCTTCTGCTCTTCATTGACCTTCCAGTCGATGAATTCCTCGATATCGGGGTGGTCGGCGTCGACAATGACCATTTTGGCGGCGCGGCGCGTGGTGCCGCCCGACTTGATCGCGCCCGCCGCACGGTCGCCGATCTTGAGGAAGCTCATCAGGCCCGACGAGCGGCCGCCGCCGGACAGTTTTTCGCCTTCGCCGCGCAGCAGCGAGAAGTTGGAGCCGGTGCCGGAGCCGTATTTGAACAGGCGCGCTTCACGCACCCACAGGTCCATGATGCCGCCCTCGTTGACGAGGTCGTCCTGTACGCCCTGGATGAAGCAGGCATGCGGCTGCGGATGCTCGTAGGAGGATTTCGACTTGGTCAGCTTGCCGGTGAACGGGTCGACATAGAAGTGGCCCTGGCTCGGGCCGTCAATGCCATAGGCCCAGTGCAGGCCGGTGTTGAACCATTGCGGCGAGTTCGGCGCGACGCGCTGGGTGGCCAGCATGTAGGCAAGCTCGTCGCGGAAGGCGCGCGCGTCTTCCTCCGACCCCTTGAAGTAGCCGCCTTTCCAGCCCCAGTAAGTCCAGGTGCCGGCAAGCCGGTCGAAGACCTGGCGGGCGTCGATCTCGGAACCGTAGCGCTCGGCTTCCGGCAGCTTCGCCAGTTCCGCCTCATCGGCGACGGAGCGCCACAGGAAGGAGGGGACGTCGTTCTCCTCGATCTTCTTAAGGCGTGCGGGGACACCGGCCTTGCGGAAATATTTCTGCGCCAGGATATCGGCTGCAACCTGGGAGAACTGCGCCGGCACGTCGATATTGTCCAAGCGGAACACCACCGAACCATCCGGATTCTTGATCTCCGAAAGCGCCTTGCGGAATTCGATCTCCGCATAGGCAGATTGTCCTGGCTTGGTGAAACGACGCTCGATGCGCATTGGTCCGGTCCCTTTTGTCTATATATAGCGCTTTTCCCAAGGGATTTCTGCCCCCGATGCGAAACGCGCATGTCCGCCGTCTGCCGGGCGTTCGAAACGACCGGCTCTCCATTTTCGCGGTCTCCGCCGGCCCTGCTGGTCAAACTCCTTGCGAAGTATCTGTCCAACGCGCCGACGAACCCGCGGGTCCCTCAAAACTGATTTTTTCCGATTCCCTCGATCGAGGGAAATTCACACTATCTAGCGTCGAACCTACCTGCAAACACTAAATATAGTATTAACAGACAATTTATTCAAGCCCGACAATTGTCCCTATCGTCCCAACCGCCCCACAATCCCAACGCTTCCGCCGGCCTCGTAAACAGGCGGAAATGCGAGCAAAAACGCACATAGTCCGGGAAAAAAGACCGGGCTCAGAACTTTCCGGTCGCACTCTCAACAGGAGCACATGGCCTATAAAAGGCGACTCGTTTTGCGCCGTCAAGGATTCGTTTGCGTAGCTTTTGTGACCCCAACATCTTGTGTGTCACATATGTGGATAACGGGGATAGAATGCAGGCGCGGATCACGATTTTCCGCGCGCAAGCTTGCCCGGGCGTCAGCCGTAATGCAGCCGGGGTTTTGGCTCGGTGCCGGTGAACTGCACCCCGATACGGTCGTTGCGTCGCCAGCGGACCTCGCAACGATAGGCAATGCCGTCGAGCGGCACATAGAGAAGGAAGCGATCTGGGACCCGGGCTTCGAGCGGTATCTTCAGTTCGGCGCCGCCGTCGTGCTGATTGCGCAGCGTGCAGCCCACTTCCGAATTCGAAATTCCGGTGATGATCGACCCGCCCTTGAGCACGCGCGGACGACGCTCGCGCTGGGGCTCGTCGGACTCGTTTGGAATTGGATTTGCGGGATTCGCCATCGATCAAAAATACCAGAGCTGCCGAATCCTATCCTTGATTCCTTAGCAAAGCATTCATGTCGATACGCGGCAACGCATGTCCAGCCCTTGCAAGCCAGTCCCGTTTTGCAAAGAGCGCGGTGTGGCCGCCCGTCAGGAGAAGCTGTGCGGGTCGGCGCAGAAATAGGCGATGATCTGGCAAAGGTCGGGTTCGTTGACCATGCGCACCGCTTCGCTTGCGCGGACCCATTTGCGGGTGCGTGAGTGTTTTTCCTTCCAGCGGTCCGCGACTTTGTCGACATGCAGCGGAAACACCAGGACCTCGCACGGCACTTCTTCGCCGGAAGCCAGTACCTTGGCGTAGAAGTAACGGCCGGCTTCAAGATGAGAGACACGACCGCGCAGCCCGGCCTCCTCGCCGGCTTCGCGCGCCGCGGCCTCGCAGAGCGGCTCCCTGGCCTCGGGCCAGCCCTTGGGCAACACCCATCGACCCGTATCGCGGCTGGTGATCAGCATGATCTCGACGCCGTCTCCCGTGTCGCGCCAAGGCAGGGCGGCAACCTGCAGGCGGCACGGCGCCGTGCCGAAGAGCCGTCGGACCCTTTCGGCCAGATGATTATGTGTCGTTGGCCTCGTCAACATCGAAGAAGCTAGCCCCAGCCTCCGGAATCGTTTGCCGTCTCACGAATCTTACGGCTAATTGTCGGCAATAAAAGTAAAAAATTTCATTCGCCTGGCCGATTTCCGCCGATAGAGGTCGATTTCACAAAATATCCGGCCCTGCCGGACCTGTTTGCGAAAGCAAATCATCCCCAGTGCAAGCTGCCGGTCTGTAACAGGCAGGTAGTTCGAATCAGCCCGCGTGGTCGTCGGCGATCGGCTTCTGGTAGGTGAAGCCCATGTCCCACGGGAAATAGATCCAGGTGTCCTGGCTGACTTCGGTGACGAAAGTATCGACCAGCGGCCGGCCTTTCGGCTTGGCGTAGACGGTGGCGAAATGCGCCTTGGGCATCATCGCGCGCACGATGCCCGCCGTCTTGCCGGTGTCGGTCAGGTCATCGATGATCAGCACGCCGGCGCCGTCTTCGGCGAGCAGGGCAGGGGTGATCTCCTTGAGGACCTGCAGCTGCCCCTGGCTGGTATAGTCGTGATAGGAGGCGACGCAGACCGTCTCGATGACGCGGATGCTGAGTTCACGCGAGATGATCGCCGCGGGGACCAGCCCGCCTCGCGTGATGCAGACGATCGCTTTCCATTGTCCCTTGTTGGCGCCGGAAAGCCGCCAGGCGAGCGCCCGGGCGTCGCGATGGAACTGGTCCCAGGAGACCGGAAAGGCTTTTTCGGGAAGGGACATGTCGCGCACTCCACAGCACGCGAGGATCGCGCGCAGGTAAACAGGGGAATGCGCGCGGAATTAGCTGGAAAGCCCCCATCTTGGCAAGAGCAAGGGCCTTGGCAAAGGCAAGGGCCAACGATCGGTGTGGACCTACCGCGACAGGAAGGCTGCCACCGGCGCGGTGCGCAGCACGCTGCGCGTCACGCCGCCGAACAGAAGCTGACGCAGCCATGAGTGGCTGTAGGCACCAAGCACCAGCAGATCGGCGCCGGTTTCCGCGATCCTGGTCTGGATGATGTCATCGACCGAACTGCCGCCCGACTGCTGCACCGAGACGCTGACGGTGGCGCCGTGGCGCGATAGCGCCGACGCGATTTCGGCGCCGGCGGCCTCCGGGCTGTCGTCGAGCGTTTCAGGAGGGTCGATAACCAATATGTCGGTCTTCTCGGCTTCGATGATGAAGGGCAGCGCGTCGAAGGCGGCGCGTGCCGCTTCCTTGCTTCCGTTCCAGGCGAGCAAGACGCGTTTGAAGGTGGTGATCAGCGGACCCTCGTGCGGCACCACCAGCACCGGCCGGCCGGCATCGTAGACCAGCGTGTCTACGTCCGCGCTGGAATCTCCGCCCGTTTCGCGCTGCGCCGCTATGATCAGGTCGGCGGCCCGCACGCTCGAAATCCCGGACAGTGCGCTGTCACCCGAAAAGCTTTCCAGGCTTCGCCACTCGAAGGAAAGACCGGAATCCTCGATATGCCTGAGAAACAGCGTCCTCAACTTCTCGGCCCGTTCCCGGTTCATGTCTGCCGAAACCTGCAGGAATTCGGTGTCGGGAAAGCCTGTGGCGGAGGTGTAGGGCACGGGAAGCGTTTCGGCGTGGATGCCGACCAGATGGCTCTGAAACCGGGTGGCGAGCGGAATGGCGCAGTCGAGCACGCGCTCGGCGTCCTGCTCGTTCTGCAGAATGGCGACGATGGTTTTGAATCGCATGACAATCCCTCGGTTTACGAGCTGGCGAACTCGTGCCGGGGAAACGTTGCAGCGTCGTGCTTTGTTCCGGCCTGGACCAGATCAGCCGGGATTGCTGGCGAAGCCGGCGACCATCGCCTCGACATCGGCGCGGGCGGCGTCCAGCGCCTCCTGGCTGCGGGCACGCACGACCAACTCGGTCCAGAACTTGCCATCGCCATATTTCGGGTAGGAGCCGATGATCGTATCGGGATGCGCTTTCTGGATATCACCCAGCGGCCCGCCGATGAGGCCTTCGCCGAACGGGCAGGGCACGGTCGCCGACAGCATCTTCGTGCCGGCCTTCAGCGTCGGCACGACATTGTCGAGCATGGCTTGGAAAATCGATGGCACGCCGGCCATGACGTGGACGTTGCCGATGCGGAAGCCAGGCGCGACCGACACCGGATTGTCGATGAGATCGGCGCCGCGCGGCATCCGCGCCATGCGCTTGCGGGCCTGCGTGTATTCGATGCCGCGCGCGGCATAGCTTGCTTCCAGCATCGCATAGGCCCGGGCATCGTATTCGCAAGGCACGCCAAAAGCCTTGGATATGGAATCGGCCGTGATGTCGTCATGCGTCGGACCGATGCCGCCGGTGGTGAACACATAGGTGTAACGGCTGCGCACGGCATTCACCGCCGCGATGATCTCGTCTTCCTCGTCAGGGACGATGCGCACTTCCTTGAGGTCGATGCCGATCGCCGTCATGATGTCGGCGAGATGGCCGATGTTCTTGTCCTTGGTGCGGCCGGACAGAATCTCATCGCCGATGACGAGCATGGCGGCGGTCACGATTTCAGGCATGGAAGGCTCCGGCAAGGCGAGTGGCCTGGGAAGGCGAGTGGTCTGAGATAGCGCGGCGCGACGGTGGCCGCAATGTCATCTTCGCGCCGCCACGGCGAGCCGATGAGGTCAAGGATCTAGGTTCGAACTGGTCGAGGGAATAGGGCACATGCCGCAATTCGTGATCCCGGAGCGAACCGCCGCATTCATCGAGCGCATCGCCGGCCGGGCTTTGCTGGTCAGGGCCTCACCTCAGCTTCACGACAATTTCAAGGAACCATTCGGCTGACTACCGGGTTTTATGAGTGTCGCACCAAGGCGGCTAAGATACGGAGTGATTCAATGGTTACAAAAATTCTCGCAGCATCTGTTCTGACGATCGGTCTCGCAACATCGGCGATGGCGCAGTCACTGGACGACAGGTATTCCAACAATCGTGATTGGTGGCTGTTCGGCGACAACGACCAGACAACTGTCGACCCCTATACCACGGGAAGCATCCGTGACGGCTCCGGGTTGAACACCCAAGGCAATACCGGCGCAATAGGCCCATGTGCCCACAACACGCCCGGCCCGGACGCCAACGCAGGGCAAAACGTCAACGATCAGTATTGCGGCAAATAGCCAGAACGCGATTTCCGAAAAGCGCACACTGATTTTCTGGAAAGCAATGTTCGAGGGCTAGTCCGCAAGGACAGCCGCTGGCCGCTGGCGCGTCCTTTCTCCGGACGGCGCTACGGTCGGCGCCCTGTCGGACCGCTCAACATCAAGCGCTATACCGAATTAATCTGAGACTTCTGTCTGCGGCCGGTCGCGGCCGTCGGCCAATTCTTCGTGCCATTTGCCTTCGGCGTCCTCATACTGGATGCCGTCGGTCGCTCCGGCGACCTGCTGCTCGGCCGAGGCGATTTCGGCTGCGCGCAATGCGTCCTGATGCGTGGGAAACGTCTCGGAAAAGGTCGCTCCGACCTTGTAGGCCCAGCCGCCGTCATGCTCGACGATCTTGTAAGTCAGCTTCGCCATGGAAAACCTCCGGTTGAAAGGTCCGTCTGCTCAATGCAGCCGGTCGTCGGGCAGTCTGTCGTCGGGCACCAGCACTTCCGATTCCTTGGCGGCTTCAATCAGCGCCCGGCGCGCATCTGCTGTCGAACGATAACCTTCCAGCACTTTGAGGCAAGTGTCGAGGGCATCACGATGGCGCGGGCCGCGATTGAGCGGCCACACCGTCATCAGGCACTCCGCGGCCTCCTGGGCGCTGCGGATGTGGCGATATTTGCCGACGTGGCCAAGTTCGACGACGACCGGCACTTCAAAAGGTTTGTTGTCCATCATGGCCGCAACGCAAAGCAGCCAATTTGGTTGCAACCATGGCCGTCAGCCTGCGCCCAAACGTCTCAGAGGCTGTTTGAAGGCTCTACACCTGCGGTCAGCGCGCAACCGGCAAGAATGCCCTGAACAGTTTCCTCCCACGCCGGCCACGCCCGCCGCAGCCTCGTCCCACCCAACAGCTTGCGGACGGAATAGCTGCGAAGCACCGTCAAACTGTCTGGAGACAGGAGGGGCGCGCGTTTCGGGAGCGCGGACCGTTCAGCCCACCGCCTTCATCCAGTGCTGCATCGTGGTCACCGAACGGGCAAGCTGCGGCGCCGGGTGGATCGTTTCGCTGAATGTCGCCGCCGCACGCCATCCCCAGCGCGGATCAGCCAGGAAGGCCCGCGCCAGCGCCACCATGTCGGCGCGGCCCTCGGTGAGGATCGCTTCGGCCTGCTTGGGGTCGTCGATCAGGCCGACGGCACGGGTCGGAATATCAGCACCCTTGCGCACCGCCTCCGCCAGATGCACCTGATAGCCGGGGCCGGTGGGCAATTTCTGCAACGGCGAATTGCCGCCGCTCGAGCAGCAGAGATAGGCAACGCCCTCGTCCTTGAGCGCTTTGGCCACTTCGATCGCGTCCGCCACATCGAAGCCGCCGTCGACCCAATCCTTCACCGACAGCCTTGCGCCGAGCATCAGCTTTGGCACCGCCTTGCGCACCGCCTTGGCGATTTCGACGGCAAGACGCATGCGGTTTTCCAGCGAGCCACCCCAGCGGTCCGAGCGCTGGTTGGACAAGGGCGACAGGAACTGGAAGATCAAATAGCCATGCGCGGCGTGCAGTTCGATGAAATCGAAGCCGGCGCGTTCGGCTCGCCTTGCGGCCTCGGTGAAGCGTTCGATGAGCTGCAGGATCTCCTCGTCCTCCAGTGCGTGCGGCACGTTCCAGCCGGTGTCGTAGGGGATGGCCGAGGCGGAAACGGTCTGCCAGGGATCCTCGTTTGGCTGCAATGGCCCGCCGCCTTCCCACGGCTTGCGGTTCGAAGCCTTGCGGCCGGCATGGGCGAGTTGGGAGCCGAATTTCGTGCCGGGTGCGGCGACGCGTCGTGCGGCGTTCAGTGCGCGGCGGGCGGCGGCTTCATTGTCTTCGGAATAAAGGCCGAGGCAGCCATGGGTAATACGCCCGCGCCGCTCGACATCGGTCATCTCGACTGTGACCATGCCGGCACCGGACATTGCGAGATTCATCCAGTGATGGAGATGCCAGTCACTGGCCGAGCCGTCGTCGGCGGAATACTGGCACATCGGCGCGACGGCGATGCGGTTGGGAAAGGTGAGGCCGTCGAGGGTGATCGACTGGAAAAGCGACGCTGTCATGAGAAACTCCGGGAGGGTTCGCAGCTATTTAGGCGACCGATGGCGCCTGCGCCAGACACGAGGCGGTGAAAGGGGTTCTGGACCAATCACTGACGGGATTGCCGAAATGCCGGTTCGCGGATAGGCCTCGGCAATGCATGGCGCCCAAAAGTGGCCCCGGTTTGGGAGAACGACACGCATAAAACAGGAGCATAAAGCGCGACGCGCTTTTGCATGGAGACCACGATGGAAGATCGTATTCGCGTCCGTTCGGAGGAAATCCTCTCCGACGACTGGGCCGTCCTGAAGAAGACCGTTCTCGACTACCGTCGGCGCGACGGTCAGTGGGAGACGCAAATCCGCCAGACCTATGATCGCGGCGATGGCGCGGTGATCCTGCCTTACGACCCCTTGCGTTCGACCGTGCTTCTGGTGCGCCAGTTCCGCTATCCCGCCTACGTCACCGGCCACCGCGAGCCGCTGATCGAGGCCTGTGCCGGCCTGTTGGACGAAAACGATCCCGAAACCTGCATCCGAAAGGAGGCGGAGGAAGAACTCGGCTACCGGCTACAGAACGTCGAGCGGCTGTTTTCGCCCTATATGAGCCCCGGCAGTGTCACCGAACGTCTCTGGTTTTTCATCGCCCGTTATTCACCCGCCGACCGCATCTCGGCCGGCGGCGGCGCGCAAGAAGAGGGCGAGGACATCGAGGTCCTGGAAATGCCGCTCGACGAGGCCCTGGCCGGCATCGCCGATGGCCGTATCCTCGACGCCAAGACCATTATTCTGATCCAGCATCTGAAGCTCAATCCGATCGCTGCCTGAACCGAGCTTCGGTGGCCGCCACCCGAAGCTCGCAGAGCGAAGGGTGGTGCGGATGAAGGGACTCGAACCCCCACGCCTTTCGGCACTGGAACCTAAATCCAGGGCGTCTACCAGTTCCGCCACATCCGCATGGACCGGCAATCCCATGTGGCCATCATTCTGTCAATGTCAGAGACAAGATGTGGGTCAGCGACAAGATGTGGTCAGGCCCGAATGCTGGTTATTCGCCGGAATGCGAAGACTGTTGAAAATTGGCCTCGCCTGTGACAAAAGGCGTGTCAAATGTGACGGGACGCGACGATCCGCTTCTGCAGAATGTGATAAGAAGTAGGAAAAACAAGAACTTATTCACATTTTGGAACGCAGTTTGGGAGAGTTTGAGCCGGGTTTTCGGTCAAATCGCCAGGTTCCGTACCAAAAGCCATTCCCGGCAAGAATATACCGGCAGGCTGTGAACGGCAGAGGCCGTGGCAGTCTCATTGGTGAAAACAAAGGTTTTACGATGCAGGTCACCGAAACGCTCAACTCCGGTCTCAAGCGAGAGATCAAGATCACCGTGCCGGCCGGTGACATGGAAGCCAAGCTGATGGCGCGGCTTTCGGATGCCCGCAACAAGGTCCGCATCAACGGCTTCCGTCCCGGCAAGGTGCCGGTGCAGCACCTGCGCAAGGTTTACGGCAAGTCGTTCATGGCCGAAGTGGTCAACGAAATCCTCAACGATTCGACCCGTTCGATCATTACCGGGCGTGGTGAAAAGGCTGCCATGCAGCCCGAAGTCATCATGACCGAGGATGAGAAGGAAGCCGAGAAGATCCTGGCCGGCGGCGCCGACTTCGAATTCCGCCTCAACTACGAGATCATCCCGGCGATCGAGATCAAGGACTTTTCCGACATCAAGGTGACACGCCAGGTGTTCGACGTTCCGGATACCGAGATCGACGAGCAGGTTCAGCGCGTTGCCGAATCGGCGCGCAGCTATGAGCCGAAGACCGGCAAGGCCGCCAATGGCGACCGCGTCACCATCGACTATGTCGGCAAGATCGACGGCGAGGCCTTCAATGGCGGCGCCGGCACCGATCAGCCGCTGGTGTTGGGTTCGAAGGAATTCATCCCCGGCTTCGAGGATCAGCTGGTCGGCGCCAAGGCCGGTGACGAAAAGCAGGTCACCGTGACTTTCCCGGAAAACTACCAGGCCGCGCATCTGGCCGGCAAGGAAGCGACCTTCGACGTCACCGTCAAGGAAGTGTCCCAGCCCGGCGCGCTGGAAATCAACGACGAGACCGCCAAGAACCTCGGCCTGGAGTCGCTGGAGCGCCTGCGCGACGTCGTACGCGGCCAGATCGAGAACCAGTTCGGCGCTATGACGCGCCAGAAGGTCAAGCGCCAGCTGCTCGACCAGCTCGACGCGGCCTATTCGTTCGAGGCGCCATCGAAGCTCGTCGACGCCGAGTTCAACAACATCTGGGCGCAGGTCAATCGTGACCTGGAAGCAGCCGGACGCACCTTCGCCGACGAAGAGACGACGGAAGAAGAGGCGCGCGCCGAGTATCTGCGGCTTGCCGAGCGCCGCGTACGCCTTGGCCTGGTACTGGCTGAAATTGGCGAGAAGGCCGGCGTCACCGTATCGGACGAAGAGCTGCAGCGCGGCCTGTTCGAGCAGGTGCGCCGCTATCCGGGCAACCAGCAGCAGGAAGTCTTCGAGTTCTACCGCAACAACCCGGAAGCGTTGAACACGCTGCGGGCACCGATGTTCGAGGAAAAGGTGGTCGACCATCTGCTCGGTCAGATTTCGGTCACCGACGTCAAGGTCAGCAAGGAAGAGCTGATGGCCGACGACGAAGAGGACGAGACCGCCGTCAAGGCGAAGCCGGCGAAGAAAGCCGCCGCCAAGAAGGCCGACGCCAAGAAGGCCGACGACGCGGAAGAGCCCAAGAAGAAGGCTGCGCCGAAGAAGAAGGCCGCCGAATAACACCAGCGCTCCGCTGAAACAGGAAGGCCGCCGTCGAGGCGGCCTTTTTCGTTGCCAAACTGCAACAGCCGCCATGCTTCGCACGCGACGGCCTGTGGCGACCAAGCTTTGATCATTATCTGCGCTTCTATTGCAAGCCGCTTGGTTGTTGGAGGGCGTGTTGAGACTGTTCGTCGAATTGGGACACGCTTCGGCAATCGCGCTGATGCTTGTCTCGGTCTGCGGCATTGCCCAGGCCGGCACGGTGCCTGACAACTGGCGGTTCGGCACGAGTGAAGACGGCCTCGTCACGGCCTCGCTCTATGCCACCAACAAGCTGATCACCGGCGGCGGTGCCTTGAGCTACAGCCCGATCCTGACGATTGCCTGCCGGGTAAACGGCGAGCCGCATTGGACTGAATGGCTGCAACTGAACGACGCTGTTTCGGCCAGCCGCAAGATCACCATGTCGATCACGGTCGATCAGGAGAGCAAGTTCGATGAAAGCTGGTCGGTCGGGCCGCGCGGCCGGATGCTGGTGCGCGATGGAGCCGACGGCATCAGGCGCCTTGTCGCCGCGAACCGGCTCCAGCTTTCCTGGCGGTTCGGGCTGCTGGCGGGGCGCGGCGAGGCCGATTTCGACCTCGCCGGGTTCGGCGAAGCGGTCAACCAGGTAGCCGGCAGCTGCAACACCGATCCGCCGTGAACGGACCGCAACGGGCACGGCTTGCTGCACAGGCGTTCAGCTCAAATCACGTGCGCAAGCTCGCCGGGTGTCAGAACGCGACGACGTCACCAGGCAGGGGCGCAACCATGCCTGCAGTGCGGCAAAGATCGATCACTTGCCGCATGGCGGGAACTCGAGGGCGTGCCGCCGCCGGTCGATGACCAGAAGCTGCGGCTCCTGTCGAAGGGCCATGGCCCCTATGCTGCGTTGTCGCACTGCCAATCGTCTGCCCGCTAGCGGCACCATTTTTCGACGGCAATTGCAATTGCCTTGGTGCAATCGACGAGATCGCGCACCGAAACGCGTTCGTTCGGCTGATGCGCCTGCGCGGGGTCGCCGGGACCGAAATTGACGGTCGGGGTGTTGCCGAGGCCGGTCGGCAGGCCGATGTCGCTGTGCGCGCCAAAGCCACTCAGGACCGGCGAGAGATTGGCTTCTTTGACGGCCTCCTGGAAGACGCCGACAAAGGGATTGTCCGCTGGGATCTCGGCGCAGTCGGCGTCGAGAATCCATTCGACGCGGGCAGGGCGCTGGCGAAGATAAGGGTCTGCCTGGCAGACATTGGCTATGTGCTCTTCGATTTCGCGTTTGACGTTGCCGCCCAATTTGAACTCGTCATGCTCGCTTGGCAGATACTGGGCGTCGATGATGATCTCGCCGCGCCCTGCCACGGAGGACGGATGTTCGCCGGCGCTCATCTGGGTGACGATGATCTGGTTGGGCAGGTCCATCAACGGATGGTTCTTTCTGGGATCGAACATCCAGCGCCGGTTGAGGATGTCGATGCCGTCGAGGATCTGCCGGCAAAGCTGGACGGCATCGACCGGGCCGCTCGAATACCAGGCATTGGGCGTCAGCTCCGCATGCCCGCCTATGCCGTCAATGATGATCCTCCCCCACAGAATGCCGTGACAGAGCGGTGCGATCCTGTTCGCGGTCGGTTCGGTCATGATGCCGGCGTCGGCGTGAAAGCCGCGATCGACCATGGCCAGCGACCCCATGCCGCCGATTTCCTCATCGACCACGGTGGTGAAGACGACGTCTCCGGACAGGGGAATGTCGAGTCCCCTCAGGATCTCGACGGCCATCAGCATGCAGGCGACGCCGCCTTTCATGTCGACCGTACCACGGCCGTGTAGAAAACCGTCCTTGAGGACGGGCTGGAACGGGTCGGTCGTCCAGTGACCGGCGGCGCCGGGCGGGACGACATCGATATGGCCGGTCAGCATGATGGAGCGACCGCCGCCCGTGCCCTTCAAGACGCCGCCGAGATTGGGCCGGCCTTCGAACGTCCTGCCTTTGTTGGCGCCGGCCCGCCCCTTGTATTTTTCGTAGAGTGCTGGGCCGTCCGGGTCCCATAGATCGGTCGAGAAGCCTAGCGCCTCGATCCGCTTTTGCAGATAGAGCTGGCAATCACGCTCGCCGGGGCCGGCCTCCTTTGGATCGGATTTCACGATCGAGGGGAAGGCGACGAGATCGCTCAGCGTTTGGACGATACGGTCAGCGCTTGCTTCGACGCGCGCGGCAATGATCTCTTCCATGGACGGCATCATGATCTCCAACGTTGGGAAAGTCGGTCGGCGAGAAGGACGAAAACCAGAAGGGCGCCGACAATCCCCACCTGCCAAACCGTGTTGATGTTCAATTGCAGAAGGCCGGTCTTCAGCGTGACCAGCAGCAGGACGGCCGCGAACACGCCGCCGACGCCGCCACGCCCGCCGGTGATGGCGATGCCGCCGAGCATGGCGGCAGTCAGCGATTCGAGTTCGAGGTTCTGGCCGATATTGGGCCTGCCGCTGCCGAGCCAGGCGATCGAGACGAGTCCCGCGGCGCCGGCGAGCGCGCCACTCAAGGCGTAGAGGACCAAGCGAACGCGATCGACCGGAATACCGACCAGCCTGGCCGAGCGTTCGTTGAAGCCCATGGCGTAGATCCAGCGCCCCCACGCTGTCGAGAGCAGCACCAAACCGGCTAGCGCAAAGCAGGGGATGGCAAGGGTGAGAAAGGGCAGGGGAATGCCCATGACGACGCCGCGCCCCCACACAAGCAGCCAGGAGGGCACGCCGGCTTGGGCCGCGCCGCCGGTAATGGCAAGTGCAGCGCCGGAATAGACGAAGAAGGTGCCGAGCGTCGCGATGAAGGGGAGAAGCGCGAGCCCGTTCACCAGCCATCCGTTCAAGGCACCGAGCATCGCGCCGGCCAGGATGCAGACGGCGGGCAGCAGGACCGGCGGCAATCCCAGCTTGAGGCAAAGCATCGCGACGATGGCGGACAGCGAGACCGCGCCGCCGACCGAGAGGTCGATGCCGGCGCCACCGGCCATGATGACCAATCCCTGCCCAAGGCCGACCAGGGCCAGGATCGTCGAGAACTGAAGAATGGTGGTGACAGTGCCGAGATGGAAGACAGACGGCTTGAGCGCCAGCAGGCCGACAATGACGATCAGCCAAAGGGTACAGAGCAAAGCCAGGGTAAGGGCCGGGCCCTGCAGGTTGCGGAACGTTTTCATGCGCGGGCTCGTTGAAATCTGCCGAGCGGCAATCGGTTGCAAACAGCTTCGAAGCCAAGCACGCCGATGATGAGAACGCCGGTGACGACAGGCTGCCAAAGGGAGGGGACACCGATCAGCAGCAGACCGTTTTGCAGGATTCTAAGCAGAAGCACGCCGAGCACGGTGCCGATCAGGCTGCATCTGCCGCCCAATATGCTGGTGCCGCCAAGAATGACCGCGGCAATGGCGTCGAGCGCCAGCGTGCTGCCGATCGTCATCTCCACATTGCGATAGGTGGCGACATAGAACGTGGCGGCAATGCCAGTCAGCACACCGCTGATGGCGAAGGTCATGAAGCGGATCTTGATCACTGGGATGCCAGAAAGCCGCGCTTTTTCCTCCGAATTGCCGATCGCCAGCAGATGCAGCCCATAAGGGGTTCGCCGCAGCGCCAGCCAGACGGCCAGATAGGCAGCGGCAATCACCAGGGCAGGGACGGGGACGCCGAGCACGCTGGTTGCAAGAAGATCTGTAAGGCTCGAGGGCAGGCCCGAAAGCCATTGCCCTCCGAGAAGTACGAAGACGGCGGTGCGGTAGACACCGAGCAGGCCGAGTGTACCGACAATTGCCGGAACGCGGCCGAGGACAACGACGGCGGCGGTCACGCATCCCAGCACCGCACCGACCAAAGGACCCGCAATGAGCGCCAGCAGCGGATTGCCGCCGGCGCCGAGCACGCGCCCGATGGCGATCGCCGCCAGACCCATGACGATGCCGATCGAGACATCGATGCCGCCCATGGCGAGCAGCAGGGTCATGCCAAGGCCGATCAGCAGCAGTTCGACGCTGTTGCGCAAGACCGTGGCTGCATTGCCTGATGTCGCGTAGTGCGGCGATGCGACAGAAAAGATGACGATCGCCAGCAAACAGGCGACAAGCAGAGACCACTCCCGCCCGTTCATGGAGAAGACACCGTTTCCAAACTGCCGCACTACGTTCATCTCAGAGCTCAGAAGTTGAACTTGTCGACATTGTCCTTGGTGAAGACAGCCGGCGGCCCGAGAAGCAAAATGCCCTTGGCGGCATCATAGGTGACTGGCTTTTCCAGGCCGGCGACCTTGTTTTCCGCTTCGAAGCTCTTGCCGTCGATCAGCTGTTTGCCGGCCCAGACCGTGAGATAGCCGAGTTGCTCGGGATCCCAGAGCACGGTGAAGCCGAAGGCTCCGCTCTTCAGGTAGGACCGTGCCGTGTTCGGGCTGCAATAGCCGGCACCGATGACCGAGCCGATCTTGCCTGCGGTTTCGATGGCCTGGGCTACGCCCGGGCATGTCGAGGAGGCGACGGCGATGATGGCCTTGATGTCCGGGTTGGCCGCCATCAGATCGCCTGATATTTGCGCGGCGCGTTCGGCGGTGCCGCCGGCGAATTGCGGCGCGAGCAGCTTCAGCTTCGGATATTTGGCGGTGGCTTGCTTCTGCATGAAGCCGATCCAGGCGTTGAGATTGGACGCCGTTGCCTCGCCGGAGACGATGCCGATGGTTGCGTCCTCGCCGACGCGCTTGACGAGTTCGTCGACAATGGTTGTGCCGAGGCCTTCGTCGGTCGCCTGCGCCACATAGACGGCGCGGCCGCTGTCGGGCGCGTCGCTGTCACTGGTGAACAGCTTGATGCCTTTCGCCTTGGCGCTCTCGACCACGGGTGCGATGCTGGAGGCATCGAGGACGCTGACCGAGATCGCCTCGACGCCCTGATCGATCAGGTTCTGGACGATCTGCAACTGGTCGACCGGATTGGTGTCGACGGGACCGGAATAGATGAAATCGACGCCGAGATCCTTGGCGGCGCGATTGCCGCCGGCTTCCATGGCGTTGAAGTAAGGGATGCCGATCAATTGCGGAACGAAGGCGACCTTGTGTTTGTCCGCGGCATGCGCCGCGGTTGCAATGGCGAGTGACAGTGCGGATGCGGCGAGCACTTTCTTGAACTGTGAAAGCATTGTGTTTGAACCTCTCTGGAAATGACGTGCGTTTCAGTTTGTTTTTTCAAGCGCCCGCACGTCGGGATGAGCGCCTGTTATGAGCGAAACGACTTCCTCGTGATCGGTATCGGCAGCCAGCCGTTCGGCCACCTTGCGGCCGCGCCGGAACACCACGATGCGGTCGGCGACCTCGAAGACCTCGGAAATGTTGTGGCTGATGAGCACAACGGCACAGCCGCGCGCGGCAAGCCGCCGTGTCAGCGCCAGGACCTTGCGCGTTTCGGCAACGGCAAGGGCCGCAGTCGGCTCATCCATGATGACCAGCCTGGCATTCAGATTGAGCGCCCGGCAGATTGCGACGGCCTGGCGTTGCCCGCCCGACAGACTGCCAACAGGCGCTTCTGGATCGGAAATATGAGCATCGAGCTCCTTCAGCAGGCCGTCGACGCGCTGGCGCATTTCTTTGCGCTTCAGGAACGGAATGCCCAAAATGGAGCGTTTCAATTCACGGCCGAGAAAGACGTTTTCTGCGATCGACAGGTTCTCCGAAAGCGCCAGTTCCTGAAAGATCGTCGCGATCCCCGATGCCGCGGCATCCTTGGGCGAGTGAAAGGCGACCGGATTGCCCTCGATCACAAGCTCCCCACCACTGGGCGGATGAGCGCCTGCCAGGATCTTGATGAAGGTCGATTTGCCGGCGCCATTATCGCCGAGAAGCGCCAGCACCTCGCCGGAGCGGATCTCCAGATCGACATTTGCCAGCGCGGTCAGAGCGCCGAAGCGCTTGGCGATGTTTCTGGCGACAAGAAAGGGCTCTGTCATGACGGGTTCCCCGACGATTGCGGACCGCTAGGCGTTGCTGACCCAGCGCAGCACGTTGGTCCAAAGCCTCGCGTAGCCAGGCCATTCGACAAAACTGTTTGGCAGCCAGTGAGGACCGATGTCCGACGTCCAGACCAGCGTACGCCCTTCGCCATGGCGCCCGGTGACCAGCAGGGGATGGCCGCCCTGGTCCTGCGGCAGCCGTGCCAGGACCTCGACATCGTCGCGATCACGGGCGATGACCTCGTTGGCACCGAGCAGCAGCGGCCATTCGCCCTCGATGCCGGCAAAAAGCGGGTGGTCTCTGGAACCAGTGATCTCAGGACGAAAGCCCTCCGGAATTTCGAGCCGGTCATCGTTGGGAAGGCAGGTCACCGGCAGCGCCTCCTCGACCGCCGTGCGATGCCAGCGCGCCTTGCCGTCAATGCCCTGGAAGCTGAAATAGCCGCCGATCATGATCAGGCCGCCGCCGGCCAGCGTCCAGTCGCGCAGCAGCTTGAGCCGGTTGGGAACCGTTTTGCCGTGGAGCCAGACATCGGGGTGGAGCAGGAGCGAATTCGCGCCAATGTCGGACAGGATGATCGCCCTGTATTGCGACAGCCCTTCCATGGTGAAAGGCAGCTTCTCGACGGCCTCGTGAGCGGGCATGTAGTCGAGATCGAATTCGCTGCCCTTCAAGGCGTCCACCAGGGGTGTTGCGCCCAGGTGAAAGGTGACGCTGCCGAACTGGTCGAACCCCTTGTAGTGGGTCGCCGAACTCACCCAGCTTTCGCCGACAAGAAGGACTTTTGTTTTCGCCATGATCATACTCTCCTGATTTCGTCGGTTGATGCGGTTTTCCGCGCCGGGTCGAAACGTCGATAAGCCATTGTTTCAACTGGCCATCACGGCATTGTTCGCCAGGGCCGCAGCCTTCAGCGTGGCAAAGTCTGCGATGTAACCCTGCGCGCCTTCGACCGTTGTCGTCAGGCTCGCCCCGATCGCCGCGTAGCGCGCGGCGTCGCCCAGCGACGCGCCATGCAGCCAAAGGGCAAGGAAGATGCCGGCAAAGCTGTCGCCGGCGCCTGTCGCGTCGACGCGATTGACCGGCAGCGCCGGCACCTCGATCTGCGGACCACCATTCGCCGGAAAAACGACGGCGCCGAACTCGCCGAGGGTGAGCACGACCGTTCCCCGTTGTTTGATGCGTGACAGCATCAGCCGCACCTCTTCGATCGTCGTCGCCATGCGGCTGCGAAAGCCGAAGATCTCCCGTATCATCACATCGTTGATGAAGGTCAGATCGATCTGTTTGACCATCTGCGAGAAGGTTTCCGGCGTGCGGGCGCTTTTGGGAAGACCGGCCGAATGCAGGCTCACCTTCCAGCCCGCCTGATGAAAGCGCGCGATGGACGCGGTCATCGTCTCGTAGTGAAAGCCTTCGATATGAAGGCAGGCCGGACGTTGCTCGGGCTGGATATCCAGATTGGCTGTCAGGTCGACCTCGCCAAGCTCGAACGGTTCGCTGATGATCGTCCGGCTGCCGTTGCGCTCGATGATCACGATCGCCTGGGAGAGGCGGTTGTTGGGCGTGTTGCGGATCGGCAAGGCGTGGACACCCAGTTTCGAAAGCGCGCCGAGCGCCCAATCGCTCTCTGGATCCTGGCCGACCGCTGTCGCCAGCTCAACGTCCAGCGCGTAGGGAGCTCCGATGCCGGCGGCGGCAACCGCGAGATTGGCCGCGGGGCCACCCAACGCCTTGTCGATGTGGCTGGCGGTGATCCGGTCGTCGCGATGCGGCAGCACGTCGACGCGGCACAGGAAGTCGACACTCACCCTACCGGCGACCAGAAGTCTTGGCAGATGGTCGAGATTCTTTGGCCTGCGTGGTGCGCGGCCCGGCAGTGAGCGCGCAAAGGAGCTCGGCCGATACATCAGCGCGGCAACCGCCTTCTCGATGCGGTCGCGCGTGCCTTCCCTCAGGCTGGCCGTTCCATTGATGAAGTTCGACACCGTGCCGATGGAGACACCGGCGGTTCGTGCGACATCCGCTATGGTCGGGCGCTTGCGTTGCAATGGCGGAGTTCCAATTGAAGCGTTTCAAAACGGTAGCAGCGAAAATGCGATGCCTCAACGGAATTATCTTCTAAAAATCAAAGAGAGAATTCTTCTAGATTGGAAGATTAATCCAGAAATAGCGGATACTGGGATCCTCTTTCCAAGATTGAACAATTTTCAAATTTTTTGGCAAAAGATTGTGCAAGCGAATTTCCTGCACTTCATTCGATCGCCCGGGCTTGATCGGGCGGTCGTGGCATGCCCCCGGCCCGTCAGATCAGCAACAGGCCCTTCATGCTGGCGTATCCCTTGCGCCCGATGATGATGTGGTCGTGCACCGCGATGCCCAGCCGCTTGCCCGCCTCGATGATCTCCTTCGTCATTTCGATATCGGCTCGTGAGGGTGTGGGGTCGCCTGACGGGTGATTGTGGACCAGGATGATGGCGGTGGCCGAGAGTTCGAGGGCGCGCCTGACCACCTCGCGCGGGTAGACGGGCGTATGGTCGACGGTGCCTGTCTGCTGAACCTCGTCGGCGATCAGCGCGTTCTTCTTGTCGAGGAACAGGATGCGGAACTGCTCGCGCGCCTCGAAGGCCATGACCGACCGGCAATAGGCAAGAAGCTGTGTCCAGGACGAGAGGACTTCGCGACTCTGCACCTCTCCGCGCGCCATGCGCTGCGCGGTTGCCGCGACGATCTTGAGATCGAGCGCCACCGCAGGGCCAATGCCCTTGACTTCCTGCAGGAGGCCAACCGGCGCCCCGAGCACTTCGGCCAGCGTGCCGAAGCGTGCCAGCAGCGCCTTGGCCGCCGGTTTGGTGTCGGCACGAGGGATCAGGCGAAAGAGCAGAAGTTCCAGAAGTTCGTAATCGGGCAGGGCATCCGGCCCCGCCAGGGCAAAGCGCTCGCGCAAGCGGTCGCGATGGCCGAGGTAATGCGGCTTTTCGTCGAGCGTCGCCTTGGCTTTCGCCGCAGGCCGCATCGGCGCTTCGGAGAAGAAACTCCGCTCGTCGTCGTCGCTTGTGTTCCCCATACACCGCCTACATTGCTCCAGCACAGACATTAGAACTGTTCTGGCCGGGATTGAAACAGTTCTGTTCCCCGATCGCGAGACGATCCACGGCAGATCGTGGTAGCTCCCGCTGTCAGTCTATGGCTTCCCTATACGGCAAGATGAAACCACGATTGCGCAACAAAACTTAACATCACTTAACGCATGCGGCCACTTTCACCTGACATGTTGGCGCCATCGGAGGCTCGTGGCCTCGCTATACTGGAGCGCGCATGTTCGCCAAAATTGACTCTGGACTATTTGCCGGCCGGGCATCTCTCGCGGCCATGGCAATCCTGCTTTCGACGCATTCGGAGGGCGCGCTGGCGGCAGACGCCATTGCGGTGAATTCCGATGATTTTACCCTGCCGCCCGAGCCTTCCCGTTTCGGGCGTTTCGAACAGAAGCTGGCCGACTGGCATGTCGTGCTTGGCGGCGGCGCCATCATCGTCCCCAAATACGAAGGCAGCAATGAGTTCAAGATCATGCCGGTGCCTTTCGTCACGGCGACATTCCTTGACACGGTGACGATCGACCCGACAGGCGCCAACATCGCCGTCTATGAACAAGGACCGTTCGCGTTCAGCACTCGGCTTGGCTATGAGATGGGCCGCAAGGAAGACGACTCCGACCATCTGCGCGGCTTGGGGGACGTCGACATGGGCGCGACGGTCGGCGTGAAGGCAGCGGCGAAGTTCGGTCCGGCCGAAATATTCGCGCAACTGGACAAGACCATCGGTGGCAGCGATGGCCTGGAGGGCAGGGTGGGGATCGAGGTGATCCGGCCTCTGTCTCAATCGTTGATGATCGGCGCCAGCGTGTCCGCCGTCTTTGCCGACGAAAATTACATGCAGGCCTATTTTGGCGTCACGCCCGAACAATCGGCTCGCTCGGGGCTGGCGCGCTATGATGCCGGCGCTGGTTTGAAGCGCGCCGATTTTTCGATTTCCGCCACATATATGCTTGACGAGAACTGGATGGTGCGCGGCGAAGCGGGGGTCGGCGTTCTCTTGGGTGATGCTGCCGACAGCCCTGTTGTCGTCGAAAAGATCCAGCCTTCAGGAATGCTTCTCGTCGGATATCGGTTCTGACGCCTACCCAGGCACCAAATGCAGGCTAGACAAACTCCGGAATGGCACAGCAACGGCACCAAAGCGATTTGAGCGCCGAATCCAGGTCGGCAAGGCAAGGTTCGCGCATCCTCATTGTCGAAGACGATCTTGAGATCGCGCGCATGCTGGGCGAGACGCTCACCGACAACGGCATGATCGTGGAAATTGCCGAGAGCGGCGTCCAGATGAATGCCGCGCTTCGCAACCAGAAATTCGATCTCATCGTGCTCGATGTCATGCTGCCGGGCGAAAACGGTCTCAACATCTGTCGCCGTCTTCGTGCCGGAACCAACATTCCGATCCTGATGCTGACCGCGCTCGGTGAGGAAATCGACCGCATCTTCGGGCTGGAAATCGGCGCGGACGACTATGTGACGAAACCGTTCAGCGCACGCGAACTGACGGCCAGGATACGGGCGCTGCTGCGCCGTACAGCCTATGCTCCAGACGAGCGGGACTGGTCGAAGGTGCTTCGTTTCAACGGCTGGCGCCTCGATCCCATACGACGGCAATTGCATGACCCCAACAATGCGCGGGTTACGACCACGACGCATGAATTCGACCTGTTGCTTGCGTTTTGTCGCAATGCAGGCCGGGTTCTCTCGCGCGAGGAACTTCTGGGCGTAACCCATGCCGGGCTCGCGGGGCCGATCGAGCGTAGCGTCGATGTCCATATCAGTCGAATCCGCAGGAAGATCGAAAAGGATGCGCGCGATCCGGTGCTTTTGAGGACTGTTCGGTTGGGTGGCTACATCTTCACCGCGACGGTGGAGGAAGCATGAGGGGTTTCATCCGCCGTTTCTTGCCACAGTCCGTGCGTGGGCAGTTTGTGGCAATCATTTTCATCGCGGTGATCGTGATCATGTTCGTCGGTTCGGTCGTCGAGATTTTCATAGAGAACGTCGACCTTCCCGCCGCGGAAGATAACGCAAGGCGTGCGGCCGTTGTTGCTGCCTTGTTGCAAGAAACGCCGGCGGAGGCGCGTGGGGCAATTCTGGCGACAGCAAAGCGGGCCGGCTTTGATTTCGAGATATTGCCCAAGGACCAGATACGCGGCATTCCCCAGTCCTATCTGCAATGGCGAAGTGTCGAATGGCTTTTGCGTATCGACAGGGGGACGGTTGATGGACGCTGGCTAAGGATCGGCGGCCGATACGCATTTGTCATCGATTTGGACCAGCAGGACGTCCTGGCCCATTTCGGCATGCCCGATTCCTGGCTGACATCGGGCCTCGTCCGTGCCTCGTTCTACAGGTTCATGGCTTTCGTCGCCTTGCCCGTGCTGATCTGGCTGTTTGCGGTTTGGGCCGTGACGGATCCATTGAAGCGCATCTCGGCAGCAGTCGGTTCGGCCGAGATCGAGAATGGCGAACAGCTCTTCGTCGAACACGGCTCCATTGAAATGGTGGGCTTGGCGCGCGCCCTGAACAGGATGAGGACGCGCATCCGCACCATGATCGAAAATCGCACGCGCATGTTGCGCAGCGTCAGTCATGATCTGCGCACGCCGTTGACGCGGCTGCGGCTTCGCGCCGAGCGTATGGATGATGGCCCAATCCGAACCGCAATCCTGTCCGATGTCCAGCACATCGAAATCTTGATCGACGAGACCCTGACCTATCTGCGCAACGATGTTTCGACGGAGAAGCTGCAGCGCGCCGACATTGCCAGCGTTCTGCAAACCGTCTGCGCCGAATTCTCCGATGTCGGATTTCCTGTCTCATATTCCGGGCCGGACCGGCTCCTGGGCTGGTGCAAGCCCAATGCATTGGCGCGTGCCATCGCCAATCTTTGCGACAACGGGGTCAAATTCGCTGGCAATGTCACGGTCGCCTTGACGGCGACCGGCACGGCGGCGCGCATCACGGTAGGGGATGACGGGCCGGGTATTCCGATGACGGCACGTGCTCGTGTTTTCGAACCATTCTTCAAGGAAGATGCGTCGCGCGGCATTGCATCGAAGCATGGCTTCGGTCTGGGCCTCTCGATCGTTGCCGACATCGTCCAGGGGCACGGCGGCAGGATCGAATTGGAGGACAACCAGCCCAGCGGACTGGTCGTTACCATCGACCTGCCGAATGCTGCGGATTTGCAGTCGGCATAGACGGCCTCCTGCCGGGTAGATGCGCCGCTAGGCCGGCAGGCCGGGGCGATCGAGCTTTTTGGGCGACAGCGTGAAAATCTCGCACCCTGTGTCGGTCACGCCGATCGTGTGCTCGTACTGCGCCGACAGCGAGCGGTCGCGCGTCACCGCGGTCCAGCCGTCCGACAGAACCTTCACATGCGGCCTGCCCAGATTGATCATCGGCTCGATGGTGAAGATCATGCCTGGCCGCATCTCGACGCCCTCATTGGCGCTGCCGTAATGCAGGATGTTCGGCGCGTCATGGAACAGCTGGCCGACGCCGTGGCCGCAGAAGTCGCGCACCACCGAGCAGCGCTCGCCTTCGGCAAAGGTCTGGATGGCGGCGCCGATGGCGCCGGTGCGGGCTCCCGGCCTGACCGCCGCAATGCCGCGCATCAGGCATTCATGAGTGACTTCGAGCAGGCGCTCGGCGGCGCGCTTGATCGTGCCGACCGGATACATGCGCGAAGAATCGCCGTGCCAGCCGTCGAGGATGTAGGTGACGTCGATGTTGACGATGTCGCCATCCTTGAGCGGCTTGTTGTCGGGAATGCCATGGCAGACGACATGGTTGATCGAGGTGCAGGACGATTTCGTGTAGCCGCGATAGTTGAGCGTCGCCGGCAGCGCGCCGTGGTCCATGCCGAATTCGAAGACGAAGCGGTCTATTGCTTCGGTGGTGACGCCGGGCTGGACCATCGGCACCAACTCGTCGAGGCAGCGTGCGGTGAGATCGCATGCCTTGCGCATGCCGGCAAAGCCGTCCTCGCCATAGAGGCGGATCTGGCCGGTATTTCTGAGCGGGGCCGTGGCGGCGTCGAGATAGGTGACCATTCTGTCCGTGTAGCGGGTAGGGCTCTGCAGGAGAGCCAGCGTGAAAATTTCCCCAGATTTGGCACTTGAGGGCAAAAGGTTCAAGGAAGAACTGTTTGATGCAGCCGCGCGCTTCCGGATATTTGCCTCGCATCGGCGATGTCTTACCGGTTTTTGCCCGGTTTGCTTCCCTTTCCGGCCGTGGTGCGTTAGGGCGGGTGATGTTTTCGAGATCGCGTCCCTTCGGGGCGGCCAGGCAAACCGGATGGCCTGAAGCGCCGCTGACGGCAGCGTGCTCATGCCTGATGCGCATGGTGCTGCTGGCGATGCTGTGCTTCGGCCTGCCGGCGGCGTCAGCCTTTGCGGGGTCTGCGCCAAGCGGTGCCAGTGTCGGTGTCGAGCGGTCGGGCGAGGTGGCGGCGCTGCTGCGTGTCACCGGCAAGGCGCAAGCGCTGGAAGTTCGTGCCGGCCGTCCGCTCCTGGTCAAGTTCGCCGGCGGCCATCCCGCGCTTCCGGTCCCTGACGCTGTTTTTCTTTGGGCCGAAGGAACATCGCAAAGAGCGATGGTTTCGGGATATGGGGCCGCCTCGGTTCCCGGGGCGCGCACCAACCAGCCGCGCGCACCGCCGACCATCACGGCCTGAGCGGTCCAGAACCGTACCCTTCACCTCATCGTTATTCCTGTTTGCGTCGTGATCGTGCGGCGGCTGTCGGCCGCGCAGCGGTCGCGCGGCGCGTCTTTTTCCGGATCATTTCAATGCAACAACGCATCAAGACATTCAAAACCCTGTCGCGCGCGGCCTCGGCTGCCACGTTCCTCTCCGTCCAGATTGCCGCCATTCGCATGGCCTTCGGCGCGGAGACAGATCTGGCGAACCAGTGAGCACGTGTCGCCCAAGGCATATCATCGGTGCGTGATTGTTTTGGGCGACGTGGCGGTCCAGCGACCCAAGTGACGACACATTTCTGGACCAAAAGCCCGGCAAAGCAACTTTTGACGACGAATGGCGTTGCCTCGGTGACGCCAGTTCGGGAGATAGGAAATGGACAGACTGCAATTCGAGGTGCCGGTGCGCATCGCACCCGCGCCCGGCCTGCCAGTCGAGGAGATTTACGGCGTCGAACAGGCGCTCGACTTTCTCCAGGACTGGCCTGTGCGCCGTCAGGGCCCGATCTATCAGAAGGCGTTCAACGCCTGCTTTGGCGCTACGGTGGACGTGGTCAAGACCGAGGATGCGTGCCGGGCCTTCATGGCGTTTTGCCGGGCGAGCGGACTGATGGCCAGGGATATGATGACGCCGCGCAAGCGCGGCGGTGAGGCGAGGGCGTTCCAGGCGTAAGGCCGTCGCCCGTTTCGCCTGGCTCGATTGGCACGCCAACGAACGCGGTTGAACGCCCATGAGGATCTCGCACGCGCCTGCGCGGGTCTCGTCCGCGATGACTGCACCAGGATGCACCATCGTCGGCGCCGTTAAGCTTCCGTTTCCATCTTCCCGGCTATGCCATTGCTTGTTGGCAGTGGTTGATTCGTTGCATCAGTCTCATGGTTCGGAAGATGTCTCCAGAAAAAGTTCGTGCATTCCCGATCGACCGTCAGGTATTCTTGGTTCGAGAGGTTGCTGCCAAGCTCGGCAATCTGCATGGCGAGACCGCCACCTCCTTCTGGAGGGCCAAAGCGTCGGAGTTGCTCGATCTTGTGGTCGGATCCGGCAGGGACAGAACGGCAGCCAGCGATGAAGTGCGCAGGTTTTTCCTGGCCGTGCAGCGAGAGATGTTGGCTGATACGGTCGCGGAGTCGATGCCAATTCTTTCCGCTTGAAGCAAATCCTGAACCTCCATCCTCCACACATGCATCAGTAATTTGTAAATACGCTTACTCCGGTGTGTTTTTCGGAGACCCGGTCGTTGTTCGCGCGGTCTCGGCTGCGAATCCGGCAATTTCCCGCCGGCCTTGAGGGGCGGCCCACTCTGAGACATCGATGCGCTTGCGCGTTGGTCAGCCAGCGAAACACTTCTTTTTTGAAGCCAATGGACCACTGCTCAAAAATGCAACGAACTTTTTAGCCATTCGTTCATCTATGCGTGCTTTCTAATTTAAACCATGGCCTTGAGTAGCTTCACCCGTGTTCGGCTTGTAATGGACGCCATGCGCCGCAGCACGGGCGCGAATGTCGCTACGATTTTTGCCTTGACCTTGCCGGTCGTTGTCGGCGCTGCGGGCTTCGGCGTCGAGACCTCCTATTGGTACTACAACAGCCTGAGATTGCAGGCGACGGCCGATGCAGCCGCTTATGCCGGTGCGCTCGAACAGATCTCGGGTTCCGACAAGCCGACGATCGTCGCGGCCGCGACCCAGTCCGCGGCGTCGAACGGACTGGGCTCGGGCACGATCGTCGTCAATACGCCCCCAGCGTCCGGACCGAATACGGCAAAAAAAGCGGTCGAGGTGATCGTAGGCCAGAAGCTCGACCGGATGTTCACCCTGATCTTTACACAGGAAAAGGTTCCCGAACAGGCGAGGGCGGTGGCCGTCATTACCGATGCCTCGAGTGCCTGCATGCTCGCGCTCGATCCATCCGCTTCGCAGGCAGTGCTGTTTTCCGGCAGTACCAGCGTTAAGCTCAGCGGCTGCTCGGTCATGTCCAATTCGATCGCCTCGGACGCCATCAAGCTTCAGGGCTCGGCCGGTCTGCAGGCCGATTGCCTGATATCGGCGGGCGGTGTCTCTCTCAGCAATCCCGTCAGGACCGTCTGCGCGGCCCCGATCACCCAGGCACTGCCTGCCGGCGATCCCTTTGTCGACCTGCCGGCCCCGGTGGCCGGGACCACCTGCCAGAACGACAACAAGGCGACGCTCGGTCCAGGCACCTATTGCAGCGGCATGAACCTAAAGGGCAATGTCACGCTTTCGCCCGGCGTCTATGTCGTCCAGGGCAGTTTCAAGATAAACGCCAATGCGGCCATCACTGGCAGCGGGGTGACCATCTTCATGTCGGGCAGCTCGACTGTCAGCATGAATGGCAATGCGTCCGTGAACCTCAGCGCGGCGACTTCGGGCACCTACTCAGGCGTTCTGTTCTACGGCGACAGGACCGGCATGAGTGCATCCAGCACATTCAACGGCACGGCGGACTCGCTTTTGACCGGGGCGATCTATTTCCCCAAGCAGCAAGTGAACTATCTTGGCAACTTCTCGGGCAAGGGCGGCTGCACCAGGGTCGTCGCCAATACGATTCAATGGTCCGGTAATTCAACCATCAATCAGGATTGCTCAAGCCTCGGAGTGCCCAACATTCCAGCCGCGCGGTCCGTGGCACTTTCCGAGTAGCCCCGTGGGGCGCCGATCGATGCCGAACCTTGGCGATGATTCGGGCGTTGCGGCGGTCGAGTTCGCGATGGTGCTGCCCATTCTGTGCCTGGTGCTGCTTGGTATTCTGGACGGCTGGTCCTACGTAACGAGTTCACTGTCGATGCGCGCCGGTGTGAAGACCGCCGCGAACCTGGTCATGAGCGGATCGACCGATGATGCGGCGACCCAAGCTCTTGCCATTGCGAGCTGGGAAAATCGGCCGGAGGACGGTCAGGTCACGCTAAGCCGCATCCGTATGTGCGGGGCGACGGTGGTCGACGTGTCCACCATGTGCAGTGGGCCGAAGGTGCCGGCGGTCTATGTCCAGATACAGGCATCGGGCACCTGGGTGCCGCCAATTGCCTTCGGCCCATTTGCCACTTCCACTGTAATCGGTCACCAGGAGATGATCCGTGTCCGCTAGGGTAAGCGCGTTCCGGCAGGATCGATCGGGCGGGGCCGGGCTGGAGTTCGCGCTAATCGCCCCCTTCCTCGTCATGCTGCTGTTCGGGATCTTCGCTTTTGGCTGGTCGATGCACTCGGTCTCCAGTGTTCGCTATACGCTGGAGACGTCAGCGCGCTCGCTGCAGCTTAAGAACACGCTGACCCAGGCCGACATTCAATCGATCGCCACGCAGAAATTGCAGGCCTTGGGGTTTAAGGACGTGAACGTCACCATCGCCATCGACCCGGTGAGCGGCGGCTTCCGCATGGCGCATCTGACCGCGGCCTATGCCTTCGTCATCGACTTTCCCTACTTCAGTTCCTTCCCCATCAACTACGCGACAACCGTTACCGTGCCGCTGCTTGGCAGCGGCTAGGCTGTGGCCTGATAGCTTCGCGTGCTGGGGCTCTGCTTACTTGTACGCCTTGAGCGCGATTAGACCACCGAGAATGGTTATCGCCATCAGGATCAGCGCCCACGACACGACGTTATGCGACAGACGCCTCCGGCGGCCGCGCAGGGTCCGGTCCCGCTAGCGTTTGGCCTGATCAGCCCCTGTGTTTTGTCGATCCACATCCTTCCCCACGAGCAGAATGCGACTCATGCCGGCTGGTGTCCAGATCGGCACCGGTTTTGGCGGTCGCGCTGCAAGCCTGGCTCTCAGCCTGCTTTTGATGGCAAGGGGCTAGATAATATATTCATTAGTGCTAATATTGAGATGACGTTACGTCATGTCGGACCATCTATCGGGTGCAATAAAGGGGGTTCCAATGAGAGTGGCTGTATTTTGCGCGGCTGTGGTTTTCGCTGCGACTGGTGTCGCTGATGCCAAGGAAAAGAAGGTGGCGGTCAGTGATGCCGCCGCCTTGTGTTCCACCAACCCGTCAGCCAAGAAGCCCGTTCCAAATCTGGACTGCGGTGTCACCGGAACCGCCAAATCGCAAGATAGCGGCGCAAAGGCAGAGCCGCGCCTCGGATACGACTCCAACCCGTGGATTGTAACAGGCTTTTGACTTCGCATGGCGAATGCCGGTTGAAGCGCTGAAGAGAGTCGTCTTGACCGACGGGCGCCGCCCCCTGGGAGTGGAACGCAAGGGTCGGGCGCCGTTGAGAAGAAGGATGCGCAAATGGCCGCCTATCTGATCGCGGATGTAGACATAAAGGACGCTGCCGTGTTCGAGGAATACCGGCGGGATGTGCCGGCCACCGAGGAGCGTTATGGTGGGAAATATCTAGGTCGTGGCGGTGCGACCAAGGTTTTGGAAGGTGATTGGGAGCCACACCGTTTGGTTATTATCGAATTTCCCGACATGACGTCATTGATGGGCTGGTACAATTCGCCGGAATACGCGCGCCTTATCGAAATCCGTAAGCGTTGCGCCAACACCAGGATAATTGCGCTTGAGGGGATCGCAACACCCACTGTTTGACAGTGGTGACTCGGCTCCGCCTTCATCAGGCAGAATCCGGCTTTTGCCCGAATCCGCACACCGCGAAGTCAGCTGTTTAAAGCCGGGAAACCAGGCAATAAATACGGGCTTACCACCACTGCGGGGCTTTCTCATCATCGCAGTGCCGAGAACCCAACTCGACCGTGCAATTGAAAAGCCCGCCACGGGGGCGACCTGCGGCGGGCTCTTGGAGCGGCTACATCCCTGAGGAATCGACCACTTTGTAGCAGGATTATGACCCGTGTGACCGCGTTAGCCTATGGTGTGATCGCGGAAGACAGGTCTTCGTTGAAGATAACGGCAGAGAGCTTCCCAGTGGCGGGCCATAGGGCAATCCCAGGTGCGGACCTCTGGATTGCCCATTTTTCTTGGAACCGTCGTGCCGCAGCGAAGTTCGGTACCAAAGGGACATTCCGAAATGGAGTTGATCATGAAACAGGTTCTTTTCGCTTCAGCCATTATGGCACTGTCAACTGGCCTCGCATTTGCGCAATCGACCGACACGACCACAGGCGGATCGTCGACCTCGACAACCAAGACCATGCCGAGCACTACGACCGATCAGGGCACGGATTCGACCACCACGAGTGGAACGAACTCGAACTCCGCCAAGGACTGCGCTCCGGGTCAACAAACTGGCAGCGCCAAGCAGGCCGCCCCAGGTCAACAGGACACCGATGCTAACTCGGCTGCTCCTGGTCAGATGAAAAAGACCACGGAAGGCTGCTGACCTGCCTTTGGACTGTCCCAGGTTGATGCATAGCGGTCGATTCTCAGGATGTAGCCGCTTTCGAAAAGCCTGTCGTGCTAGGCCGCCAAGGCGGGTTCGCCTCGCTGAAGGACTTCTGGGAGGTCCAATGAGGATGCGCCTAGACACCCTTTCAGCCGCCATTTATGTTAGACATCTCTAAAGTGCAGATGAGCCGCTCGGCTTTAGAGTGCGCCAAGGGCCTGCATTCGAGCTCTAACTTGTTGTGCTTTTTCATCCGGGGGGACACCAGTATGACAAGCGAACGTCAGCACGAATACGAACTGGGGCATTCGGAAAGAGAACTGAAAAGGCTTGCGACGCAGGCGACATTGGTTGACCCGATGACACGGAATTACCTGCGGCGAGCTGGTCTCCGAGCGGGAATGCATGTCCTTGACGTGGGGAGCGGCGCCGGGGATGTCGCCTTTCTCGCGGCTGATGTTGTCGGACCCACAGGTCTTGTCATCGGCTCTGACAGGTCGGCGGAGGCTCTTGACGCTGCTCGGGCGAGAGCCGCGCAACGTGGTTTGGAGAATGTAATCTTCCACCAATGTGATCCTGCCACATGTATCGTTCGACGCTATCGTGGGCCGATACGTATTAATGTTCTCGCCCGATCCCGTCGAAATGTTGAGGGGCGTTGCGCGGCATCTTGCTCCCGGCGGCGTGATAGTATTCCACGAAGTCGATTGGACCGGCGCTGCCTCATTTCCCTCCGTCCCGACCTACGACAACTGCTTTCGATGTATCGTTGAGACATTTCGTCGGGTAGGGACCAACCCAAACATGGGCCTGCAACTCCATTCGACCTTCCTCAAAGCCGGGCTGCCGGCCCCTAGCATGGCGGTAAGTGCTCTAGCCGGAGGTGGATCAGACAGTCTGAGCGGCATTGATCTGATCTCCGATCTCGCAGCGATCATGGCTCCGGTCATGGAGCAGATGGGCGTTATCACAGCTTCAGAACTCGGTCCCGAGACGCTTCAAGATCGAATTCGCGCAGAGGTTTATGCAAGCGCAAGCGTGGTGGTCGGCCGATATGAGGTGGGTGCCTGGTCGCGACGAATGTAAGCACCATGATCATGCCTATGCCTTCTACGTCGCTTTCCTCGCCGAGCCGCCGCTTGATGTCACGGGCGGCGCTCGTGCGGGATATCGGCCCTCCAGCATTCAGCCCACGATGACCTGAAAGCCGGCCCATCGCCTCCTGACAGTCAATCTCAGGGTCACTCGCGCTCATGGTGCGTTGATCATGCGTTTCCTTCCACAGTGCTGTCCTCGTCCAATGCATGCGGAACCGGCAGATACGCATTAGCGACAGCCAATCGCCCACTATCGTTCGGATGGTCCGCCCTCCTGAGCCCCATTTCTTCCGCCACGCCCGACAGGGGCTCTTGGACCCTCGGGTCAAGCGCTGGGTTACGTTTCGGAGCATCAGGGCCGCTCGTAGGAGCATTACCAGAAGGTCCGCGCGGGAAAGGTCGGCGGGCGGGTTCTTTGTTAAAATCGCCCGGCAGCCCGAAAAAAGTTTTCCAGACCGGTGCGGATTTGTTCCCACCCCACTACTGCTGCTCGGGCATTTCAGTATTTTCCTGAGGGTCTTTTTTCACGCCTGGGCTGGGTGACGTGTCCGCTGGCGCATTACCGCCCTGGTTTTGCTCAGGAGCACGCTTGAACGGTGCCGTCTGCCAAGAGCCGTTCGATAAAGGCGTGAGTACAAAGAATGCTATCAGGCCTAGAAAAAGGACGGCGATAACCGCCACGCCCCACGCCATGAGTCTTCGCGTGCCACGCTGTTCTTGCCTGCGAGATAGATTGTCCGCCATTGCTCCGGCCTTTCGTGACGTGGCGCTGGTGAGCAACGCGCCTTCCCGAACTCGGTTCCGCCCGTCGTCCGACATCAGGCTTCGCCTTGAGGCGGCTTCCCGTCGCAGTGACGGTCTGCGGTTTCTGCTTTCTGCTCCGGGGGTGGCCTCTCCGCTCGAATCACCGGTTCCAGGTCGTTGGGAAAATTGGGCGCGTCGACTGGCAGTTTCGGCAGCAAATCTTTTTCGTCCGGTGATAGCGACGGAAGTATCTCTGCCACCTCGGCCAGGATGTCGTTTACGATCCCGTTCATTGCGTGCCTGCTGCGAAAATATCTCCTCTCGAACTTCGCTATTGCATCAAAGTTCCGGCCCATAAGGATGCTTCGTCATTCAGTGGCACGGGACAGGACCGGTGAATTGGCCAATGTTCGAACCCTGCTGGTGATCTGATTTCCATCCAAGGTTTGGCCCGCTGCCGAACGGTGGGGGCTTTTTTATGTATTAGCGGAACCTGATATGTCGAGGCGGGTTGGAAATGGCGGCAGCGTCCCCCGCTGCCGGGCCGAGGCTCCAAGCCCCGGCCGGGTCCGCCTCTGCCCGCCAGTGGGGGCGGACCCACTGGAACACGCTCCGAAAAGGAGGTTTGGATCGCGCTCGGTTCCCCTGGCGGAGCAGAACATCGGAAGGCCGTCACTGCTCCCTCAGGGCGACAAAATTGATGGGAACATTTTAGCAAACTGTAAATTGAAGGTTCTTCTGCAGGAGGCCAAACTGTCCCAGCGGAGCGTCGACAAAGACCGGTTGGAGCGCGCAGACCGTGAGGCAAAGATTGCTAACGCGGCCGAGAGAGAGGCGCGAGATACAAAAACTGCCCGACTTCGAGAACAACGCCTTGCTGCCGAAGCCAAGGCTTCACAAATCAAGAAAGGTCGATCCGGGTGCTAGGTCGCTTTAGCCGCTGATGCTCGCGCTCGATGCTCGGCTGCTTGATCGGGCCGACTACGGTCGCTTGCCAGCCCGATGGCGATGAGGAATATAATCCTTCCGTTGCGGCGATCCCCTCAAACGGAGTTCGCACAAATGGCCCGATCGAAACCTTCCAAGCAGTTATCACAGGTTGAATCGAGCGCTTTCTGGTGGCAGCGGAAGCGCTGCACCTGAGCTTCGTCAAGCCGTTCATATCGCCGCTCTGCGACCACTACAGACAGACACGCGTCTTACATGAGGTGCTTTTGAAAGCCGTGCGGGATGTGACCGGAAGGGAAGTCGAGTTCATCCGGTGGAACACTACTGGGCCGGTGCTACCCACTTAAGGCCTGACGTGTCGGTTAGTCCTTCTAGCAGCTTGCGCGACTCTGCGATTGTGCGGCGCGTCTCCGCGATGGCCGAAAGCATGTTGTCTGCCTCAGCGACCGCATGTCGCTGGCGTCGGTGCGCCGCCATAATGAATAGCTCTAAGGCGATGTCCTCATCCATCGGGCAGCTCACGCACCCACTCGAACGTGACCTTCACGGTGAATAGCGGCTTGCTGGTGTGGTCGCGGACACGGATGGCAACTTTCCTGAAAGTTTCCGGCATCTGGTCTTTGGCTATTTCGAGTAACGCTGTTGCTGCCTCATCTTCAGCGGCTTTCCGGCTTTTAAGCTCGGTGCCTTCAGGGTCGGGAAACACTTCGCCATCGTCCGTTAGATCAAAGAAGAAGCGGGCCATATGGCCTTAATTCCTAACCCCGAAAAAGGTTTCCTTGTTGCTACTTGCTGGTTATCCAGTCCACCAAGCCAACTTCGATCTGCTCGCACCCGACATATTCGCGGACCAAGCATGAGGACATTGACGCGCTGCTCTGGTCGTTCCTACCGGAAGAAGTATTGGAAGAGGCGGTCAACGCTTCGGAAGGCGGCGCAGCCTGAACTGTCGCGTTTGGCCCGCTACCTCACGGTGGCGGGCTTTTCTCAGTCACGTTGATTCGGTTTGTGCGCGAACGTCCGCTGAAATTCGCTGCGCTTATTCGACGCTTATGTGACGAATGGGGTACAGATTCGGCTAAGTCGTTGAAAGATCTGGTACGCCCAAGGGGAATCGAACCCCTGTTACCGCCGTGAAAGGGCGGTGTCCTAACCGCTAGACGATGGGCGCGCTCAGACGAAGCGGCTTATACTGGCGTTGTGCGCAACCGGCAACCCGTCAGGTGCCACCTTGGACAACTTTTTTCCGGGCCTGCCAAATCAACGATTTCCCGAAGTTGGCGAGCTTGACGATTAGCGGGGACGCCGCATCGCTCTGCTCCGGAATGATGAAGTTGGGAAGGCTTCGGCCAATCCGATATTCGGGATGCCCAACGGAACGATCTTGGCCGCCAGCCGATCTCAGATCCGCGCTAGCCGTCACCGCCGCTGCGCCGGCGGCAGCGCCAGTTCCAGTCGCGCTCGGGGCCGACGTCGACGTGAACCGATTCTGTGTGGCAGTAGGTGCCGACGCCGCCGCGGCCGGGCATGCTTCTGATGTAGCTCGCCAGTTCCCATTTCGAAACGCCGGGCACCTGGATGTCGGCGGCGGCGCAATACATGTGCAGCGAATTTTTGGCGCCGTTGGCGCGCCGGTTGCGGGCCGGGTCGCGATAGCCTGACGTCACCGTCATCTTGCGGCCGTAGTGGCCTTCGATCGTCTTCAGCACACGCACCAGCGACGGCTTCAGGCAGGCCACGTCGACGCTCTCGTTCTGCTTGAGCAGCCCGTTGGGCGCCAACCGGGCCATGCCGGCGGCTGACGCAACCTGATAGGAGCCGCCGATTGGCCCCTCATCCTCGTTGAGGTCGACGTCGCTTTCGTCATCGAGGCCGGACTTGCGCTTGATCTCGAACAGGGCCGTTTGGCGCACGCCGGGCAGGGCATCGCTGCCAGTGACGTGGCCGGTATCGCCGCCGAGCGAAGCCAGCTGCACCGGCTTGGCCGTGGAACTGGCCGAGGCAAGCGTGATGATCGGCTTTGCCGCTGCTGGCGCCGCTTTTGCCTGCGCCGGGGGCTGCTCGCCCGTCCGGGCGTTGCTGATGATGGGGGCTGGTGTCGCCGAGGCTGGCGTTGCGCCAAACATCGAGGCGAGGAAGCCTTTCTTCTTTGGTGCTTCGGCCTGCGGCATCTCGCCAGCTGTCACATAGACCGGGTTGTTCATGGCCGGAACGGCAGCGGGCTTCGGCGCCGCCACGTCGCCGTCGACCGCGGCAATCTGCTGGGCGACCGCGTCGGTTTGGCGCGCGGTCTGTGCCTGCTGCGTCAGCGATTGCGGCGTGTTTCCAACGATGGTTTCGGCGCCCGCCGGCGTGGTCAGCGGAAAGGCAGCTCCCGGTTTGGACATAGGCACGTAGGCGACTTTTTCAGGCAGCGCCGTATCGCTTGCCGTCATCACCGTCGTCTGCTCGGTCGTGATATCAGACGAATCGGAGGCGATCGCCTTGCCGCTGGAGGCCGCGTTTATGTCCGATGCGGTGGCATTGTAACCGGGCATTCCGACCGACATTGTCGGGTCGCCAGCCGAAGTGCAGGAGGCCAGAAGCAAGGAGCAGAGCGCTGCCACAATGGCGCGGCGTTCTCCCTTTGCGAGGCTCCATCCTGCTGATTTCAAAGTCAAATTCCCCCTCGATGTCCGGTCGGTATATCCTTGGCGCCACACGCATGCGTCGATGCCAGGGTGACCTTTGTCTCCGATCCGGAAACGAGACCTGTGTCAAATCCGCAAGCCTGAAAGTATTTTTGCGGTGATTGCCGAATTACGGCCGCTTGATGGTTGACGACACCATTTCGCCCGCTTTTGGCGGTCCGTCAACTCACCACACATTACAGTCCGTTACACACGTACTTTCACATAGGTGCCGGGAGCATCACCCAAGGTTTTCATATGCTTGCCCGGTTTGCGGGCAGGCACGCGCGTGTTGTCCTTGGCCTCTATCCAGTCTTGCCAGTGCGGCCACCAGGATCCTGGATGGTCGGTGGCATTGGCTATCCACTGGCTGAAGTCGCCCGTCGGCATACCCCCGGTCCAATACTGGTATTTGTTGGATGCCGGCGGATTGACGACACCGGCGATATGGCCCGATCCGGCCATCACATACTCGACTGTGCCGCCGAAATATTTCGAGCCGAGGAACACCGAAAGCGCCGGCGCGATGTGATCTTCCTTGGAGGCGAGGTTGTAGACCGGGATGGTGATGTCGCCGAGCGAGACCGTATGGCCCGCCAGTTCCATCGTGCCTTGCGAAAGGTTGTTCTCGAGATAGCAGTTGCGCAGGTAGAAAGAGTGATTGGCCGCCGCCATGCGGGTGGAATCTGCATTCCAGTAGAGCAGGTCGAAGGGCAGGGGATCCTTGCCGCGCATGTAGTTGTTGACGACATAGGGCCAGATCAGGTCGCCTGAGCGCAGCATGTTGAAGGCGGTCGCCATCTTGGTGCCGTCGAGATAGCCTTTTTCGCTCATCGACTTTTCCACAGCGGCGACCTGTTCTTCGTCGACGAACACTTTCAGGTCGCCGGCATGGGTGAAGTCGACCTGCGTGGTGAAGAACGTAGCCGATTTTATGCGGTCGTCGCCCTCTTGCGCCATCAGCGCCAGTGCCGCCGCCAAAAGCGTGCCGCCGACGCAATAGCCGATCGCGTTGACGTCGCGTTCGCCGGTGGCCTTCTCGACCGTGTCGAGGCCATATTGCAGACCCTCGCGGATATAGGCTTCCCAGCTCTTGGTGCCGTGGCGCTCGTCCGGATTGATCCAGGAGATGACGAACACGGTGTGGCCCTGTTCAACCGCCCAGCGAATGAAGGATTTCTGCGGGTTCAGATCGAGGATGTAGAATTTGTTGATCCATGGCGGGCAGATCAGCAGGGGCCGCTTGAGCACCGTCTCGGTGGCCGGGTCGTACTGGATGATTTCGGCGACGTCGCTGCGGCCGACCACCTTGCCGGGAGTGGTGGCGATGTTCCTGCCGATCTCGAAGGGGGAGTAGTCGGCCTGCCGCAGCTTCAGGTCGCCCTTGCCGGCGGCGATGTCCTCGGCCAGCATCTTCATGCCGCGCACCAGGTTTTCGCCGTTCGAGGCGACGGTTTCACGGAACAGTTCCGGATTGGTCAGGATGAAATTCGACGGCGAGATGGCGTTGGACACCTGCTTGACGTAAAAGCCGGCCTTGTGGCGGGTGTGCTCGTCCAGACCTTCGGCGTGCTCGACCAGATCGGCCGCCCAGCGCGAGGTGACGAGATAGGCCTGCTTGAGGAAATCGAAGAAGGCATTGCGGCCCCATTCCGGGTCGAGGAAGCGCTTGTCCCCGCGCTCCGGCTTGACCGCGTCCTCGGTGTCTTGCGCGGCGTTGCTGGTGCGCTGAATGGCGTTGGCCCAGACCGTCATATAGCCGGAGAACAACCGCGTCTGCGCTTCCAGCGCGCGCTGCGGATCGGCAAGCCAGTATTCGCTGAGCTTGGAAAAGGTCTTCACCATATCGACAACGGGCTCGGCGACATGGTCGCGCACGTCGCCTTTTTCGCGCGGCTCAGCCCAGGCGGAAGCTGCCTTGCCGGCCTGCTCGATCATGCGCGCCATGTTCAGGGCGAAGCGTTCCGGGTCCTTCACCAGATATTGCTCGACGGTCGAAGGCTCGTCATCTTCCGCTTTGCCCGAATCGGGTGTTTTGGACATGGTTGGCGGGGTTCCTCCCGAGGCCTTTTCTTGACATATTAACATGGGACATCCGACCGGGCCAATCTCGCTCTACCTCGGCTGCCAGGGAAACAATATGACGATTAATATTGGCGAGACTGTTTTTTTCGGTGCCGGACGTTTTTGCCGCATCGGCGTGGCGATCGTCCTCATCGGGATTGCCGGGTGCTCGAGCACCAACACGAATGGCCCGACGCCTGTCGCTGCGGGTGCGGGGCCGAAGGATACCGGCACCTTTCCGAACCTGAACATCAAGCCGCAAGTGGCGGCGTCGCAGTTCACCGAAGCCGAGAAGAACGCCAAGCTCGCGCAATTGAAGGCGGATGAGAATGCGCAGGCGGCAAAGGGCGGCGGCCCGAAGGTCGCCAACCAGGCGGCGCTGACGGATCTGGCCAAGAAGCATGGCGACGAAACGCTGAGGCAGATCGAAGCCAAATGCGACCCCACCCTCGACCCTACCTGCAAATAAGTATATAGCGCGCGCCCAACACCCCTTCGCTGTCTGGAACTGCCATGGAAGAATTTCACAAGGTTCGCCGGCTTCCGCCTTACGTGTTCGAGCAGGTCAACCGGCTGAAGGCCAGCGCCCGATCGCGTGGCGCCGACATCATCGACCTCGGCATGGGCAATCCGGACCTGCCGACGCCCAAGGCTATCGTCGACAAATTGTGCGAGGTCGTGCGCGACCCGCGCACGCATCGCTATTCCTCGTCGCGTGGCATTCCGGGCCTGCGTCGCGCCCAGGCCGCCTACTATGGCAGGCGCTTCGGCGTGAAGCTCAACCCCGACACGCAAGTGGTGGCCACGCTTGGCTCCAAGGAAGGCTTCGCCAACATGGCGCAGGCGATCACGGCGCCCGGCGACGTGATCCTGTGCCCGAACCCGACCTATCCGATCCATGCCTTCGGCTTCATCATGTCGGGTGGCGTCATCCGCTCGCTGCAGGTGGAGCCGGACGACGGCTTCATCCCGGCGCTCGAGCGCGGGGTCAAACATTCGATCCCGAAGCCGCTGGCGCTGATCCTCAACTATCCGTCGAACCCGACGGCGCTGGTCGCCTCGCTCGATTTCTACAAGGATGTGGTCGCCTTCGCCAAGAAGAACGACATCATCATCCTGTCCGACCTTGCCTATTCGGAGATCTATTTCGACGGCAATCCGCCGCCTTCGGTGCTGCAGGTGCCTGGCGCGATCGACGTTTGCGTCGAATTCACCTCCATGTCGAAGACCTTCTCCATGCCCGGTTGGCGGATGGGCTTTGCCGTCGGCAACGAGCGGCTGATCTCGGCGCTGACGCGGGTGAAATCCTACCTCGATTACGGCGCCTTCACGCCGATCCAGGTGGCGGCGGCACACGCGCTCAACGGCGACGGCGCCGACATCGCCGAGGTGCGCGATATCTATCACAAGCGCCGCGACGTGATGGTCGATGCCTTCGGCCGCGCTGGCTGGACCATTCCGGCACCGGCGGCATCGATGTTCGCCTGGGCGCCAATCCCGGAGCCGTTCCGACATCTCGGCTCGCTCGAATTCTCCAAGCTGCTCATCGAACATGCCGACGTGGCCGTGGCGCCGGGTGTTGGCTTCGGCGAGCATGGCGACGAATTCGTGCGCGTCGCTCTGGTCGAGAACGAGCACAGGATCCGGCAGGCGGCGCGCAACATCAAGCGCTTCTTGTCGACCAGCGCCAAGCAGCCCAACAATGTCGTGCCGCTCTCCGCTCATCGGTAAGCTTGCCGCAGACGATTTCGATCGAATTTTGAGGGACGTCGCCGGATATGGCTGAAGCATTGCGTGTTGGAATTGCCGGCCTCGGCACCGTTGGCGCGTCGGTGGCGCGCGTGCTGCGCGACAAGGCGGTGGAACTGACCCGCCAGTGCGGCCGCGACGTCATCGTCACCGCCATCTCGGCGCGTGACCCGAAGCGCGATCGCGGCGTCGATCTCAGCTCGGCAGAGTGGTTCGACGATCCGGTCAAGATGGCGCAGACCGCCGAAATCGACGTGTTCGTCGAACTGATCGGCGGCGACGAGGGTCCGTCGCGCTCATCGGTGAAAGCGGCACTCGAAGCCGGCCGTCATGTCGTCACTGCCAACAAGGCGCTGCTGGCCAAGCATGGCGTTGCGCTGGCCGAAATCGCCGAGAAGAAGGGCGTGCTGCTCAACTACGAGGCGGCAGTGGCGGGCGGCATTCCCGTCATCAAGACCATGCGCGAGGCGATGGCCGGCAATTCGGTCACCCGCGTGTTCGGCATCCTCAACGGCACCTGCAACTACATCCTGACGCGCATGGAGGCCGAGGGCATCTCGTTTGATGCTTGCCTGAAGGACGCGCAGCGGCTGGGCTATGCCGAAGCCGATCCGACCTTCGACATCGAGGGCCACGACACCGCGCACAAGCTGTCGATCCTGACCAGCCTTGCCTTTGGCACCAGGATCGCCGCCAATGACATCTACATGGAGGGCATCTCCAACATCACCCAGGCCGACATCCGCGCGGCCGCCGATCTTGGCTACCGGATCAAGTTGCTGGGTGTCGCCCAGCGCACCGAGAGCGGCATCGAGCAGCGCGTGCACCCGACCATGGTGCCGACCGCATCGGTCATCGCGCAGGTGCATGGCGTCACCAATGCGGTGGCGATCGAGACCGATATTCTGGGCGAGCTGCTTCTGTCGGGCCCCGGTGCCGGCGGCAACGCCACCGCCTCGGCCGTCATCGGCGACATCGCCGACATCGCCAAGAGCCGGCCAGGCTTCCAGCATGGTCCGGTCTTCGGACGGCCGGCGAAGGAGCTGAAACCCTACAAGAAGGCGCAGATGCGCAGCCATGCCGGCGGCTATTTCATCCGGCTGACCGTGCATGACCGCATCGGCGTGTTCGCGGCAATCGCCAAGCGCATGGCCGATAATGATATTTCATTGGAATCGATCGTTCAGCACGCGGTCAATGGCGAGGCGGCTGCACAGAAGACGGTGATCCTCGTCACCCACGAGACGACCGAGGCCGCTGTGCGCAAGGCCGTCGATGGCATCACCAAGGATGGCCATCTGACCGACAAGCCGCAGGTCATCCGCATCGAGCGGGCAGGGTAGCTTTTGCCCGATAGGCCCTGCGGGACAGGAATCCCGCAGGCATTGAGGTCCGGTCTGGTGGGGACAGCCGCCACACGGGAACGAATTGGTGTCGTCGCCGTTCTCTTGGTCAGCAACCAGAGGAACCGCTTCATGGCCGATGCCAACAAGTCCGACACCCCTAATATCGACGACATCCAGAAGACGCTGGAAAAGCAGATTGCCGATTTGCGCAAGGAGATCACCAAGATCAACAAGAGCATTTCGGCGCGGGGCGCGGAAATGCTCGATGACGCCAGCGAACAGGCGTCCGAGTTGTACGACACGGCCGCGAGCCGCGCTTCGCGTACGGCGCAACAACTGCGCAGCCAGGCTCAGTCCGTCTCGGAAGTAGCGCGCGAAAACCCCGGTACGACGACTGCCCTGGTCGGCGTGATCGGTTTGCTCGGCTTTATGGCCGGTTTCGCCATAGGTCAGTCGACGAACGATACGTCGCGCCGCTGGTATTGACCACGGCGCGATAGGGCCGGGTTTGCCGGCTCGTTTCCTTGTTTCAGCACATCATTTTTAAGGAGGGCACTGTGGCTTCATCCGCCTTGATTAGCATCCTGATCACATTCCTCGTCATCATCCTCGTTCTCTATCTTGTTCAGCGCCTGCCGCTCGACGGCCGGATGAGGCAGATCGTGCAGGTTATCGTCCTCATAATCGGCATCATTTCGCTGCTCAAATATCTTGCGGTTTTCTAGCGCCAAAGAGGTCTAACTTTCGCTTTTCAAGGCCGGCCCGGTTCATTGCGGCCGGCTGGCCTTGTTTCAAAAATGCGGTTTAATCGATTGATATTGCTGACTATTCGATAAAATCTTCCGCAGGTCTTGCCGTTGTCATGCTCGTTTGACAAAACAGGCCCGCCTCCGGCGGGGGCCGCATTGGCAACGAGGAAATCACCAGATGAATGTGGCCCAGAACATCGTCGCCGGCCTTGACCGGATACTCACCATGGAACTGGTGCGCGTCACCGAACGAGCCGCCGTCGCGGCCGCCAGGCTGCGCGGGCGCGGCGACGAAAAGGCGGCCGACCAGGTAGCCGTGGATGCCATGCGCCAGGAGCTCAACCGGCTTTCCATCAAGGGCACGGTGGTGATCGGCGAAGGCGAACGGGATGAGGCGCCGATGCTCTACATCGGCGAGGAAGTCGGCACTGGCAAAGGTCCGGCCGTCGATATCGCGCTCGATCCGCTCGAAGGCACGACGATTTGCGCCAAGAACCTGCCCAATGCACTCGCGGTCATCGCGATCGCCGAAAAGGGCAGCCTGCTGTTCGCGCCGGACGTCTACATGGACAAGATCGCCATCGGTCCGGGCTATGCGGACGGCGTCATCGACATCGACGCCTCGGCGGCTGAGAACATCGCCAGCCTCGCTCGGGCCAAGGGCGTCGCTGTATCGGAAATCACCACCTGCATTCTCGACCGGCCGCGCCATGCCAAGCTGATCGATGCCGTGCGCGCCACGGGGGCCGCGATCCGGCTGATCGGCGATGGCGATGTCGCCGGCGTCATCCACACCACGGACCCGGAAGAAACCGGCATCGATATTTATCTGGGCACTGGCGGAGCACCCGAGGGCGTGCTGGCCGCTGCCGCGCTGCGCTGCACCGGCGGCCAGATGCAGGGCAGACTGATCCTCGACACGGCGGAAAAGGTTGCTCGCGCGGCAAAGATGGGTATTTCCAATCCGAAACGGGTCTATCGGACGGAGGACATGGCGCGCGGCGATGTGTTGTTCGCGGCCACCGGTGTCACCGACGGCAACATGCTGGCTGGCGTCAAGTTCGGCCACAATTACATCACCACCCACACGATCGTGCTGCGCTCGTCGTCGCGGACGGTGCGCGAGATCAAGGCCCGCCATCAGGATCTGGATAAGTTCTGACGCTCGCTTGCGAAGCCGCCTTGCAATTGTTAGCCATTCGGGCGCATCCGATGATGGCTGCAGGGATTTGACGATGAAACCGTTCGACTGGCATGCGGATCCGATTTCGCGTGCCACCGCCATCACAAAGTCCTATCGCAACACCCAGAATGTGCGTCGCTTTCTCATCGGGGAATGCGGCAACGCATTCATGTTCGACCGGCCTTTCATGGCCTGGCTCAAGGACGGTGTGGAAAAGACGATGGGCGATGCGGCCGACGAATGGCTTAGGCGACAGGCTGAAAAGCGGAAAGCGCAGTTTTCTTGACCTATTCCGGGACGGCGCACACCCGTGAATCGCATGGCTTTGCCCGCCTTTGGCCTATAGAGCGTCGCGTGAACGTGACGCGCTTGAAATTGTTGCCAATGCGGGTCGTGGCCTCAAAACCGCTGCGCACTTATGGGCGGCATGCATTGTCGTGCGGCCAACGATGAGTTGGCAAAGCGTATGACCGGCGAAAAACGCCTCTTCCTCGATGTCAGGCAGTCGGTATCAGGGGTTTCCTGGGAACATCGGCTGACAGAACGCCAGGACATGATTGCGCTCGCCATCGCGCAAGGCCATGGCGTGCCCGACATCGTCGCGCGGGTGCTTGCCGGCCGTGGTGTCACCGCCGAACAAACCGAGCGGTTTCTCGACCCGACGATCCGCGATCTTCTGCCGGATCCGGCATCGCTGACCGACATGGACAGGGCGGCGGCCCGCATCGCCGCCGCAGTGATGGCCAGGGAAAAGGTGGCGATCTTCGGCGACTATGATGTCGACGGCGCCGCCTCGTCGGCGTTGCTGAAGCGGTTCCTCACGCATTTCTCGGTGCCGTCGGAAATCTACATCCCGGACCGTATTTTCGAGGGCTATGGCCCCAACCCCGACGCCATGCGCGAACTTGTTTCGCGTGGTGCGACACTGATCGTCACTGTCGATTGCGGCACCAACAGCGCCGTTTCCATCGATGCCGCCAACGAGGCCGGGGCCGACGTCGTGGTGCTCGACCACCACCAGGTCGGCGGTGCCTTGCCGGCGGCAATCGCTGTCGTCAATCCCAATCGCGACGACGACCTTTCCGGGCAGGGCCATCTCTGTGCCGCCGGCGTGGTCTTCCTCGCCCTTGTGCAGACGGCCAGGATCCTGCGTAGCCGCATGCCCGATGCTACGCCGCCAGACCTGCTTTCGCTGCTCGATATCGTGGCATTGGCCACTGTTTGTGACGTGGTGCCACTGACCGGCGTCAACCGTGCCTTCGTGGTCAAGGGGCTGCAGATGGCGCGCCAGCAGAAGAATGAAGGGCTGGCGGCACTGGCACGGGTGTCGCGCATCGGCGAGCCGATCAGCACTTTCCATCTGGCCTATCTGATCGGTCCGCGCATCAATGCCGGCGGACGCATCGGCGATGCCGCACTTGGCAGCCGGTTGCTTGCGACCGACGACCCGGTGGAGGCGCGCACCATTGCCGAGACGCTCGACCGGCTCAACCAGGAACGGCAGTTGATGGAGCAGGAGATGCTCGCGGCGGCGCGCGCCGAGGCCGATGCAGAGCTTGCCGGCGGCAATGGCCCGGCTATCGTCGTCACCGCCAGCAACAGCTGGCATCCGGGTATTGTCGGCCTGCTCGCTTCGCGATTGAAGGACCACGCCCGCCGGCCGGCCTTCGCCATCGCCTTCAACACTGTGGGCATCGGCACCGGTTCGGGCCGCTCGGTCTCGGGTTTCGACCTCGGCCGGCTGGTGCGCGAGGCGGCCGTTGCGGGGCTGATCGTCAAGGGCGGCGGCCATGGCATGGCGGCGGGCATCACCGTCGAGCGGGCGAAGCTTGGTGAGCTCAGGGCGTTTTTCGAAGAGCGGGCGGCAGCCGACGTGTTCCGCCTGCAGGGCGAGGAAAGCCTGGCCATAGACGGTGCGCTTGCCGCTGAAGGCGCGACGCTCAGCCTGCTCGATGCGCTGGAGAAGGCCGGACCCTTCGGTGCCGGGCACGCTGCCCCCGTTTTCGCGCTGCCGCGCCACCGACTAGCCGATGCGCGGCCGGTCGGCACCAACCACATCCGCGTGGAGCTGCAATCGGAAAGCGGCGGCCGCATCCAGGCGATCGCCTTTCGCGCCGTCGATACCGCGCTTGGCGAATTTCTGTTCAAGAACCGGGGCAAGACGATCCACGTCGCCGGTTCGCTGTCGGGAAATTACTGGAACGGCAACCGCACCGTGCAGTTTCGCATCACCGATGCGGCGCGTGCGTAGGTTTTGATCAGGCGAGAACGGTCTGCAGCCGGGTCAACTCGCCGATCTGGGCCATCGTCGCCTGATAGCCGATGTTGATCGCCTCGTCGGCGCGGTGGAACTCGGTCAGGCCGATATGGCTGAGCTTCGGCTGCAGCGACATATCGGGCGGGTCGCCGGCAAGCCTGGCACGCGAAATGCGGTCCTGGATGATGTTGAAGGCCTCGACCATGACGCCGGTAATGCCGAGCCGCGTCTGATGCGACTGGTGCTCGGCGTCGACCTTGCCGGGCCTTGGTGCGTCCTTTTCGATGACCAGTTCGCCGGCGCTGTGTTTTATCACCGCGGCACGGCCGAACAGATCATAGTGAAGGTTGACCGCCACGACGAGCGGCTGCTCGTAGGCGCGGCAGACCGAAACCGGTACGGGGTTGACCAGCGCGCCGTCGACCAGCACGCGGCCATTGCAATTCACCGGCTCGAACACGCCGGGAAGCGCATAGGAGGCGCGCATGGCGGTGATCAATGAGCCGCTCGACAGCCAGATTTCGTGGCCGGTGCGGATTTCGGAGGTGACCGCCACGAACGGCTTGGCAAGGTCCTCGAAACGAATGCCGGCCATGTGCTCGCGCAGCCTTGCATCGAGCTTCATGCCGCCGAACAGGCCGCTGCCGCGCAAATTGAGATCGAGCAGGCCGAAGATGCGGCGCTTGGTCAGGCTGCGGGCGAATTCTTCCAGTTCGTCCAGTTTGCCGGCGAGATAGCAGCCGCCGACCAGCGCGCCGATCGAGGTGCCGGCGATCATCGATACTTCGATGCCGGCTTCGTCGAGCGCGCGCAGCACGCCTATATGCGCCCAGCCGCGGGCGCACCCGCCACCTAAGGCGAGCGAAATGCCTGTTTTCTTCTGGGAGTTCGTTTCGGACGCGCCGCCTGACGAGGACAGGCCGTTGGCCTCCCTGACATCTGGTCTGTTACGCAATGACGCCCACTCGAGCATCATGATCTCCCTTGTCCCACGGCTACTATACGAGCGGGCCGTATCGAAATGATGAATCCGTGTGGTCGGTGTCAGGCAGAAGGTTCAAGCTAGTGGTTTCCGATACGTTTTTTCCGCATCGAACAGCGGCTTGCTGCCGTCGTCGGCAAGCGTCCCCTTGCCATCGATCAGCCCCACCGTCCGATAAAAGCATGAACGCCGGCCAGTGTGACAGGTTGCGTCGTGGCCCAATACTTTGACGCGCAACCATATGGCATCCTGGTCACAATCCGTGAGCATCTCGACGACATGCTGAAAATTGCCTGATGTTTCGCCCTTTTTCCAAAGTGCGTCCCGCGAGCGCGACCAGTAGTGGGCTATGCCGGTCTCCAGTGTCAGTGCCAGTGCTTGCGCATTCATATGCGCAACCATCAACAGCATGCCGTCCGCGGCGTCTGTCACGATGACCGTGACCAGCCCGGCTGCATCGAAGCGCGGCGAAAACACCGCGCCTTCCTCAAGCGCTTTCTTGTCTGACGGAGCTTTTGGAAATTCCAGTGCCGACATCGCCGGTCCATTTTCCTCTTTGACCATGATCTTGTCCGAAAACCGGTCTCCACTTTTCGGGATCATGGTCTGATGGCCGGCGAGGGCCGATCAGACCCCGCCGCCGCGCACCATGGTGACGAAACGGACCTGCTCTTCGGGCGTGTCCTTGAAAACGCCGGTGAAGGTCGAGGTCAGCGTGGTTGAACCCTGCTTGCGGATGCCGCGCATGGCCATGCACATGTGCTCGGCCTCGATCATGACGGCGACGCCGCGTGGATTGAGCACGTCCTGGATGACGCCGGCGATCTGCGCCGTCAGCGCCTCCTGGGTCTGCAGGCGGTGGGCGAAGATATCGACGACGCGGGCGATCTTGGACAGGCCGACGACCTTGCCGTCCGGAAGATAGCCGACATGCGCCTTGCCGATGATCGGCACCATATGGTGCTCGCAATGTGAATGGAATGTTATGTCCTTGACGATGACCAGATCATCGTAGCCGGCGACCTCCTCGAAGGTGCGGCCGAGCTCGTCGGCCGGGCACATGTCGTAGCCACCGAACATTTCGCGGTAGGCCTTTGCCACCCGCTTCGGCGTGTCGACCAGCCCCTCGCGGTCCGGATTGTCGCCGGTCCAGCGCAAAAGCGTGCGCACGGCGGCTTCGACTTCGGCTTCGCTCGGCCGGTCGGTGACCGGCTTTTCCATATAGGCTGACTGTGGCATGAGCTTCTTGATGACGGCATCCATAAAGGCGTCTCCCGTAGTCCCTCTCGGCGGAGGAACGAGTTGAACGGACCACGACCTTTCGGTGTCGGAAACTCGCCCCGTTTCCAGCCCCGTAAGCGGCGTGAACTTCCCGGCAAGGACATTGGCTTTCGTCTTCTTGTCGATACCGGACTGCCACCATTATATAAGGTCATAGCGAGCGAAAGGAAGACACGACAGCGGCAATCGCTGTTCGCTTGGCGGCGACGGATTGGAAAATAATGATAAACGAGGTCTACAACGCGAAAATTCTCGGTTTTGCCGGGAACATTGGCCGCATCGGCCGGCTCGATCATCCTGACGCAACCGCCAAGGCGCACTCCAAGCTATGCGGTTCCACGGTCACCGTCGACCTCAAGATGCAGGACGGCGTGGTCACGGACTTTGCCCATGATGTGAAGGCCTGCGCGCTCGGCCAGGCGTCGTCATCGATCATGGCGCAACATGTCGTCGGCGCGAGCGCCGAGGAATTGCGCGCGGTGCGCGACACCATGCTGAAGATGCTCAAGGAAAATGGCGCCCCGCCGGACGGTCGCTTCGCGGACCTCAGATATCTGGAGCCGGTGCGCGATTACAAGGCCCGTCATGCCTCGACCATGCTGACTTTCGACGCCGTGGTCGACGCCATCGGCCAGATCGAGAAGCGCGCCGAAGCCTGAGGGCCGGCAACCGACCGTTTACAATGCACGTCTGCTTTCGGCAAATTCGCCGCGTACCCAGTCCGCGAACGCGGCGGCCGGCTCCGACAGATCGCGCAAGCTTCTGGCCACCAGCCAATAGGCGCCGGATGCGACGTCGATGTCGAACGGCTTGACCAGCGCGCCGGACGCGACTTCTCCGCCGATCTGCAAGAGATCGCCCAGTGCAACGCCATGTCCGAGCAAGGCGGCCTGCTTTGAAAGCGACGCATCCGCCAGCATCGGCCCGCGCGCCGGCACGGCGTCGGCGGGCACGCCGGCCGCTTCGAACCAGCGCGCCCAGCCCTGGCGGTTCTCCTCGTGCAAAAGCGTGTAGCGACCAAGATCGATCGGCTTCTCGAGGGCGGGGCCCGAGGCAAGCAGCGCCGGCGACAGAACAGGTGAGTCGACTGTCGAAGCAAGTTGCTCGGCTTCGCTGCGCGGCCACGCGGTGGCATGTGCGCTGAAGCGCAAGGCAAGCTCCGGCTGATCGCTGCGGAACTCGATCAGCCTTGGATCGACCTCGAGCGAGATGTCGATGTCAGGCCGCAATTGGCGAAACCGGTTGAGCCGTGGCACCAGCCACACGGATGCAAGCGACGGCTCGACACTGACACGGACCACGGACTGCGCCGGTGTCGCCACCAGTTCTCCAAGCAAGGTATCGATAGCGTCGAAACTTCTGACAAGCTGATCCAGCAGACGCCGTCCGGTGTCGGTCAGTTCGACACGGCGATGGTGACGTTCGAACAAGGGTTGGCGCAGGAAGATTTCGAGTTCCCGGATCTGCCGGCTGATCGCCGCCTGTGAGACGAAAAGCTCCTCGGCGGCCCGGCTGAAGCTCAGATGCCGGCCCGCCGCCTCGAAGCTCCTCAATGCCGTCAACGGCAGGCGCCCACGCTTCATTTCGCATAACCCAGGATTATCCGAAGTGGAAATTATACTCGTTTGAAGGCGAAGGCCAGCGGCCGTCTAATCGCATCAAAGGAGACCGACCATGATCCAGTTGCTGAGCATCTTTGGCGATGTCATGCGGATCGCAACGTTTCAATGGCGTGACAGAAGACAGCATGAAAAGCGTTACGAAGAGCCGACCAGTCGTGGCCGGTGGGTGGCTTCGGCTGACTGGCAGCCGTTTCGTCGTTTCCGTCCGTGACGGTGGGGCCATGCAGGGCGCGGGGATTGCGTTCTCCAGTAGAAGCCCACATCTATCGCGTGGGAACAGCGAAACGGAGACTGTGGTGCGCGACCAGCATGGGCATGCGCATATCGCCCGGCCGCCGAAACGCGGCCGTAACTGGCCCGGTCCATGGCGCAAGACGCCGGGCCGTCTCCTCGGCACGTCGCTCGTGCGCCTCTACCAGCTGACATTGTCGGGCTTTGTCGGCAATTCCTGCCGGCATCTGCCGACCTGTTCGGAATATGCCCATGAGGCGATCGCCCGCCATGGGCTGTGGGCGGGCGGTTGGATGGGATTTTTCCGGGTGCTGCGCTGCGGGCCATTCGGCACGCATGGCATAGACCTCGTGCCGGAGGTGCTGGAGGATCGTTATGTCTGGTTCACGCCATGGCGGTACTGGCGGATCGGCAGCAAGCGCGGCGAAGCGCAGGGGTGATCGCGTCAGTCAGGTCCCGCCGGCTCTGCCCGTTTACGATCCGGTAGGGTTAACAACAGCCTGCACAAAGACTGCGCATTTGAGACAAAATCGAGACAAGAGACCTCGCTAAGCCGCTCCCGAACCCCCTTCTGGAGCGAGCAGAAAATGCGCAATTTCGACCGTCTTCCCTTCATCTTTGCCGGGATACTGTTCCTGCTCGCCTGGCTGCTGGGATTTCCGCTGCGCGCGCAATCGGCGCCGCTGGGGGACGTGCAGTGCACGGTGATCGCCGATGCGGCGAGCGGCAAGGCGCTCTACCAGGACGGGGTGTGCGACGAGCGGTTCAGCCCGGCTTCGACGTTCAAGTTGCCGTTGTCGCTGATCGGCTATGACAGCGGGATCCTGAGCGACGAGCACACGCCGAGCTGGGATTACAAGCCTGAATTCAACGCGGTGAAGCGGGATCAGAAGACCGTCGATCCGGTGGTCTGGGAGCGGGATTCGATCCTGTGGTTTTCCCGGGAAATCACCCGCCGGCTTGGGTCTGGGAGTTTTGCCGGTTATGTCTCGAAATTCGACTACGGCAACGCCGATGTTTCCGGCAATCCCGGCAAGAATGATGGTTTGACCAAGTCCTGGGTGAATTCCTCGCTCAAGATCACGCCGGTCGAGCAGGTCGAATTCCTGCGCAAGCTGCTGGCCCGCAAGCTGCCTGTCTCGGCCAGGGCTTACGACATGACATCAGCCATCATCCCGACCTTCCAGGCCGGAGGCTGGACGGTGCAAGGCAAGACCGGAAGCACCAGGCTGCGCAACGACGTCGACAAGGTTCAGGACAAGCGTTCGCTCGGCTGGTTCGTCGGCTGGGCGCAAAAGGATGGCCGCCAGATCGTCTTTGCGCGGCTTGTCGTCGACACCAACCGCACCGACATGCCCAAGGGCCTCAAGACCCGCGCCGCGTTCCTGAAGGACCTGCCGCTCCTCATCAAATGAACGCTGACATTTGAGCCGGGCTTTACGGAGGCGGAATCTGTCCATAAAAGACAGCCGCTGCCGGACGCATCCGGCTTTTCCCTATGCATATCGTAACCCAAAACCGCCATACACTTTTGGGCGACATGCATTTCAACCACCCGCGCTCGTTTGCGGGACTGGATAGGAGATAGATATGCTGAATTCCGTTTCTCTGACATTTCCCGATGGCTCCGTCCGCGAATACGACGCGGCGATGACCGGTGCTGGCCTCGCCGAATCGATCTCGAAATCGCTGGCCAAGAAGGCGGTCGCCTATGCGATCGACGGCACCGTTCGCGATCTCAGCGATCCGCTCGGCAAGTCCGGCAAGGTCGAGATCGTCACCCGCGACGACCCGCGCGCGCTGGAGCTGATCCGCCACGACGCGGCCCATGTGCTGGCGGAAGCCGTGCAGGAATTGTGGCCGGGAACGCAGGTGACCATCGGGCCGGTGATCGAGAACGGGTTCTACTACGACTTCGCCCGTAACGAGCCGTTCACGCCTGACGATTTTCCGGTGATCGAGAAGAAGATGCGCGAGATCATCGCGCGCAACAAGCCGTTCACCAGGGAAGTCTGGTCGCGCGACAGGGCGAAAAAAGTCTTTGCCGACAAGGGCGAGCGCTACAAGCTGGAGCTGATCGACGCCATTCCTGAGGATCAGAATCTCAAGATCTATGCGCAGGGCGACTGGTTCGACCTCTGCCGTGGCCCGCACATGGCCTCGACCGGGCAGATCGGCAATGCCTTCAAACTCATGAAGGTGGCCGGCGCCTATTGGCGCGGGGATTCGAACAACCCGATGCTGACCCGCATCTACGGCACGGCCTGGGCCGACCAGGCGCAGCTCGAAGCCTACCAGATGATGCTGGAGGAGGCCGAGAAGCGCGACCATAGGAAGATCGGCCGCGAGATGGACCTGTTCCATTTCCAGGAAGAGGGACCGGGCGTCGTCTTCTGGCATGCCAAGGGCTGGAAGATGTTCCAGAACTTGGTCAACTACATGCGCCGCCGCCTCGACGAGCATGGCTATCAGGAGGTCAACGCGCCGCAGGTGCTCGACAAGAGCCTGTGGGAGACGTCAGGCCATTGGGGCTGGTATCGCGACGCCATGTTCAAGGTGACGGTCGCCGGCGACGACACCGATGACGACCGGGTCTTCGCGTTAAAGCCGATGAACTGTCCGGGCCATGTGCAGATTTTCAAGCATGGGTTGAAGTCCTATCGCGATCTACCCGTGAAGCTTGCGGAATTCGGCAATGTGCATCGCTACGAGCCGTCGGGCGCGCTGCACGGGCTGATGCGTGTGCGCGGCTTCACGCAGGACGATGCGCACATCTTCTGCACCGAGGAGCAGCTGGCCGCGGAGTGCCTGCGCATCAACGACCTGATCCTGTCGACCTATGCTGATTTCGGTTTTGACGAAATCAGCGTCAAGCTTTCGACGCGGCCCGACAAACGCGTCGGCACCGACGAAGCCTGGGATCACGCCGAAGCAATCATGGGCAGCGTGCTGGAGACGATCAGGACACGATCCGGCAATCGCATCAAGACCTCGATCAATCCGGGCGAAGGCGCCTTCTACGGACCGAAATTCGAATATGTGCTCAAGGATGCCATCGGCCGCGAATGGCAGTGCGGCACGACGCAGGTCGACTTCAACCTGCCGGAACGGTTCGGCGCCTTCTATATCGGCTCCGATTCCGAGAAGAAGCAGCCTGTGATGGTGCACCGCGCCATCTGCGGTTCGATGGAGCGCTTCCTCGGCATCCTGATCGAGAACTATTCCGGCCATTTCCCGCTGTGGTTCGCGCCGCTGCAGGTGGTGGTGGCGACGATCACCTCGGATGCCGACGGCTATGCGACCGAAGTGGTGGCAAAGCTGAAGGCCGCCGGGCTGTTGGCGGAAGCGGATTTGCGCAACGAGAAGATCAACTACAAGGTCCGCGAACACTCGCTGGCCAAGGTTCCGGTCATCCTCGTCTGCGGCAAGCGCGAGGCCGAAGAGCAGACGGTCAACATGCGCCGGCTGGGCTCACGCGACCAGGAATCGCTTGGCCTTGACCAGGCGATCGCGCAATTGACCGAAGAAGCCGTCACGCCCGACCGCAGGCGCAAACTCGCTGCCTGATCGGCATAGTTTTTCGGCCAAATGGCGGTGGAGCGATCCACCGCCATTTTCATATCCTTGTCACGCCGACCTTGTAACGAACCCCTATGCTCAAGCTGAAATCGCGCGAACGACCCTTTCCCGAGCTTTCCTATGCCAATCCGCGCCAGCCGGCGCTGACGCGCTGGTTCATCCATTCGATCGAAGGCCTGTCGGGCCGCGACCGCTACACCGCGCTTTACGATTTTTGGCGCCGCCAGGTCGTGCCGACCGGCGAGCGTGTGTTCAGCCGCATGCTCGACCTGATCGACGTCCGCGTGCGGACGGCAGATCAGTGGCCGCCAGCGCAATTGCCTGATACGCCGCTGGTGATCGTCGCCAATCATCCGTTCGGCATCGGTGACGGCATTGCCGTGCTGTCGCTGGCCGAGCAGCTCGGACGGCCGTTCCGGGTGATGATCCACAAGGACCTGCTCAAGATCCGCGAGATGGAGCCCTACTCGCTGCCGATCGACTTTTCCGAGACCAAGGACGCGCTGAAGAACAACATGGCCGTGCGCCATGAAGCGGTGCGGCTGCTGAAGGAGGGCGTCACCATCGTGGTGTTTCCGGCCGGCGGTGTCGCCACCGCGCCAAAAGGTTTTGGCCGGGCGCGCGACCTGCCGTGGAAGATGTTTCCGGCCCGTCTCGTCCAGGAGGCCAAAGCGTCGGTCATCCCGATGCATTTTTCCGGGCAGAACGGCAGGCTGTTCCATCTGGTCAGCGGCCCGATGAACATGGCTGAGAGCGACGGCCGGGTGGCGAAATTCATCGGCAAGGCCTCGGTGACATTGCGCACGTCGCTGCTCATCCACGAATTCGCGCGGTTGTCCGGCAAGGCGATCGACGTGCGTGTCGGCAAGATGCTGAGCTGGAGCGAACTGGAGCCATTGCGCGACCGCAAGGAGTTGCTCGACCGCCTTTATCGCGGCGTGTTCGACCTTGCGCCAGTCGTGAGGCGCCGCCGGATTCCGTTCCTGCCGGCGCGGACCAAGCTGGCTGCTTGAGGCAACAAACGTCCGGCTCGCGAGGGGCCGAGACTCGACCGTCCGTTCAGAAAATAGTATGACACTGTAACGTTGCGGTGCTATAAGGAGGCAAGAAACGAACTTGCCATGAGAACCAGCAAACCAATCACCGTGACCCTCGGCCGCCAGCAGAGCAGCGTCGACGCACGTCTGGCCTCGGGCGCCTACGATTCCGCCAGCGAAGTCATGCGCGCGGCGCTACGCGCCCTCGATCGCGAGGAGCAGATCATCACCGCTGTTATGCACGCCAAGGTCCAGGAAGCCCTTGACGACCCGCGTCCGGACATCCCGGCAGAAGACGTCTTCAAAGCGTTGCGCGCCCATCATGCGGACCGCATGAAGGCCTCTAAGCGTGACGCATAAGGTCGTCTTCAGGCCAGCGGCTCAAGCCGACCTCTTCGCCATCTACAATTACATCGAAAACGACAGCGGGAATCGGCGTGCCGGCGACTATGTCAACCGCATAGAGGCCGCGTGTATGGCGCTGTCCACCTTCCCGGAGCGCGGGACCGTGCGCGACGCTGTTGGCCCCGGCGTCCGCATCGTCGGTTTTGAACGCCGCGTATCTATCGTTTTCCGGGTCAACGGTGACACCGTGGTCATCCTGCGTGTGCTCTACGGCGGACAGGATTATCCGGCCAGTTCAGAGGATGAAGCAGACACCTGATTCCTCTGGTAGGGATTGCGAACTGCAGTCTGGTCTAATCAGCACCTTCTTCGGGATCCATCGCCGCGGCCTCGGTGGCCAGAACCTCGATTTCCTGGTTCTGCCCGGCCACGACCGTAAAATCCTTCTGGTAGATGCGGTCGCGGTTCTTGGCGATGATGGTGTAGTCGCCCTCGGCCAGCACCATAGAGGCGAAGGCGCCGACAGTTTCCTTGATCGGATCGCCGGACTCATTGAGCAGCGACCAGGAGGTATCGGCGATCGCCTCGCCGCCGGTTTCGCGCACCAGCTTCATCGTGATCTCGGCGGCGTGGTGCTCGACGGTCGCTTCGGTCAGCTTGCCGGCCTCGACACGGATGTCGGAGCGGATGACCGCGTTGACCGCGCCATAGGTCGAGACGACATGGTAGATGCCGGCGTTGAGCCGCACGACGCTGTTAGGCTCGACATCGGGAATGATCAGCGCGCGGTCGCCATTGGCCTCGGCGGTGCCCTCGTAAATCGAAAAGCGCAGCTTCTTCGGCGGAATGCGCACGCCGCCGGACAGCACGGCGTCGAGCTTAAGGCCACCGGCGTCGAGCACGAGGCTTTCGCGCTTGGCGTCCTTGCCGACAGTGATGCGCTTGGTGGCGCCGGCCCGGCCGTAGGAGGCGTGAACCAGATAGCTGCCAGGCTCGAGCTGGAAGACGGCGGTGCCGCCATGGGAGGAGGCGACCATCGGCAATTTGCCGTTGACGGCTTCGGGCTTGAAAACCCGCCAGACGATGCCGCGCGTGATGTCGGAACCCTTGTCGGTCAACTGGGCGGACAATGTGATGGCGCCGCCGCCGCTTAGTGCCAGTGACGTCTCGCCTTTCGGCGTCGCGTAGCTCGAAATTCCCGGAAGCTTCAGGTCGCTGACACCGTCGACGTTCTGCGCCATGGCGTACGAAACCGGCGCCATGAACAGCAGGGCGCCGAGCCAGATCAGGAAAAGACGGACAGTCCCCTCAAACATGCCTTGCGTTGAAGCCCATGGCGGTGGCAATTTCAAGGCTTAAGAGTCCGATACGACTCTTCCGTCCGGCGTATCCCGCGCCAATGCCCGAGCCGCCCGAATTCCCGATGGTGCGCTTCAGCTCAAAACAGAATGTTCAGGAGACTTGCGCCCATGGCGTCGCCGATCATCGATTTCCTGCTGACCCGAAACTCCGCTCCGATCCCCGATCTGAAGGAGCCGGCGCCGAGCGATGCGGAGGTCGCGACGATGATCACTGCTGCTTCGCGGGTGCCCGACCATGGCCGATTGGAGCCCTGGCGCTTCATCGTCTACCGTGGCGACGCCCGCGCCGAGATCGGCAGGCAACTGGCAGCGCTTGCAGAGCAGCGGGAGGGCCCATTGCCGGAAGGCCGCCGCAATCAGGAACTGGCGCGGTTCTCACGCGCGCCGCTGGTGATCGGCGTCGTATCTATCCCCCGGGAGAATCCCAAAATCCCGCAATGGGAAATGTTCCTGTCGGGCGGCATGGCGGCGATGAACCTGATGATAGCAGCGAATGCGCTGGGCTATGGCACCAACATGATCAGCAACTGGTATTCGGATGTGCCGGAGGGCAGGACGCTGCTGGGGCTGGCGCCGCAGGAGCGCGTCGTCGGCTTCATCCATATCGGCTCCTATGCCGGCCCGGCGCCGGAGCGGCCGCGGCCCGATCCGGCAAAGCTTTACGGCGACTATTCGGGGCCGTGGGCGGGCTGAATGTTCTACGAACCCTCAAAGGGCCACGGCCTGCCGCATGACCCTTCGAAGGCGATCGTGGCGCCGCGTCCGATCGGCTGGATTTCGACGCTGAACGGGGCAGGCGAGGTCAATCTCGCGCCATACTCCTTCTTCAATGCCGTCTCGACGCGACCGTTCATCGTCTGGTTTTCCTCGGAAGGCGAGAAGGACAGCGCCTCCTTCGCGCAGGAAACCGGCGAGTTCGTCGCCAATCTCGTCAGCCGCGATCTCGCGGAGAAGATGAACCGCACATCGGTCAACGCACCGCGCGGCGTCAACGAGTTCGTCTATGCCGATCTTGCCATGGCGCCGTCGCGCCTCGTCGCGCCGCCGCGCGTGGCGGCAGCGCCGGCTGCGCTCGAATGCCGGGTGACGGAAGTTTTTCGGCCAAAGGCGCTGGACGGATCGCCGACAAGCGCTGTGATTGTTGCCGGTGAGGTGGTCGGCGTGCACATCGACGACGCCTTCCTGACAGACGGCCTGTTCGACATCACCAAGGCCGGCAATGTCGCTCGTCTCGGCTATATGGACTATGCCAGCGTCGACCAAGTGTTTTCGATGCGCCGGCCGCGCTGGGACAAGGACTAGATATCAGGCTTGGCCAGCGCCTTGCCGGCACTCTTTCGCCGCCTGGCCGTCATGACGGTGCGCACATAGCCGGGCTCGCCGATCCGGATGCTTCCATCGGGCAGGCCCAGTATGCGGTCGAGAGCGATCTCGTAGAGCCTGACGCGTTTCTCCAGGGCCTCGATCGCGATCTCCATGTCGGCGTCGCTGCCCCCGGCAATTGCCTTGGCAACGACGTCATGCGTGGCCATGCCGAACTGCATGACGATGTCGGCGACACCTTCCGGATCGAAGGTCCTGAAAGTGGTGTCTTCGATCCCTTGCCTGATGATCTTGACCAGCAGAGGTGAAAACGACGCGCTGGCGGCCAGATTGATACGGTGGAAAAGCACCAGATTCTCAGGCCGAAACATCGTCTCGAAAAGAGTCCAAGCTTCCGGCGCGGTCTCGATCTTGGCCCGCCGCGACTGGCTGAGCAGGCCATTCAGGCGGTCAAGCGGGTCTAGGCCCGGATCGTCGATTATGTCTTGCACGCCAGCCAGTGCCTGTCTTGCAAAGCGATCGGCCAAGGCTTCCAGAAGAGCCTCCTTGGAGGGGAAGTAGTGATAGAAGGCGCCCTTGGAGACGCCGGCGGACGCAATCACGTCGTTGAGGCTCGCTTTGTCATAGCCCTGCGTCAGAAAAAGCGTCTGGGCATGGTCCAGAAGTTCTTCTCGCCTGAACTCTGGATGCTTGATGACACGGGGCATGATGAACCTTCTGCACAGCTCGCTTGAATTACAGACCGTCGGTCGGTATGGTAGACCGATGGTCTAAAATTGCCAGCGCAAGTGAGCGGATATCATGAAAGGCCGATCATGATCGCGAAATTGGTCCTTCAAACATTCGTCTGGTTTGGCGCCATGGGCGCCTTGCTCTTCCTGTCGGCCGGCACGCTGCACTGGCCGGGGGCCTGGGTCTATCTGGTGGGGATGGTGGGGCTCAGTCTCACCTTGGGCGTGGCGCTGGCAAGGCGCGATCCCGGCCTGATGAATGAGCGGCTGAGTTCTCCCATCCAGAAGAATCAGGACACGGCCGACAAGGTCCTGCTGTCCATACTACTGTTCGCCATCTTTGGTTCGCAGATATTCATGGGGTTCGACGTCCGTTTCGGCTGGTCCGTGGTTCCCGTCTGGGTGCAGGTGGTCGGCGCGCTCGTCCTGTTGCTCGGAATCTGGATCTGCTATCTGACGATGCTGGAGAACAGTTTCGCGGCGCCCGTGGTGAAGATCCAGGATGAACGCGGACAACATGTGATCTCCACGGGGCCTTACAGCTACGTCCGCCATCCGATGTACGCCGGCGCCATCCTCTTCTTCGCCGGCACGGCACTTCTGCTTGGTTCCTGGTGGGGGCTGGCGTCGGTACTCGTGATCGTCGTTCTCCTGGCCATCCGCACCTTCATTGAAGAGAAGACGCTTCGCACCGGCCTGCGCGGCTATGACGACTATGTGGCCCGGGTCCGTTACCGCCTGATCCCGTTGGTTTGGTAGCAGGCGCTCAGGCGGAAACACCTGCCGCCTTTGCCCGCGCCAGAAGCCGCTCGGCTAGCCGCAGGTGCGGGCGGTCGAACATCCTGCCGTCGATGCTGACGACGCCGGGACTTCCCGCTGCCGCGAACGCGGCAACGATTGCCGCCGATTGTCTCACGGCGTCGATCGACGGCGTGAAGGCGGCGTTGATGACCGGCACCTGATCGGGGTGGATCGCCATCTTGCCGGTGAAGCCATCGCGCTCGGCCTCGGTGCATTCCGCTTCGAAGGCCGCCATGTCGCGAAAATTCGGGAAGACGGTGTCGATCGCCTCGACCTCCGCCGCACCGGCGGCAAGTATGGTCATGGTGCGAGCGTGACGGAACACGTCCGTGTAGCGGCCATGCTCGTCGCGGGCGTTGCGCGCGCCGATCGCCGCCGACAGGTCTTCAGCGCCCCAGGTGAGGCCGGCAAGCCGCGCGCTTGTCCCGGCATAGGTCGCAGCCGCCAGCACGCCTGCCGGCGTTTCTGTGATGATCGGCAGGATCTTGATCGCGCCGTCGGCCAAGCCGTTTTCGGCCTCGCGCACCCTGAGCTTTGCCGACAGGTGCTGCACATCCTGGCCGCTGTTCGACTTGGGCAGCATGATGCCGTCGGGTTTCGCTGGAACCAGTGCGGCGAGATCGTCGTCCGTCAGCGCGGTCGACAGGTCGTTGACCCTGACATAGATGGCTGAACCGGTTTGCGCCCTGCGTTCCAGGATGAAGCGCGCCGCCACCTCGCGTGCCAGCGCCTTGTTGTGCGGTGCCACGGAATCCTCGAGGTCGACGATGACCACGTCGGCGCCGACACCAAAACCCTTTTCCAGTTTCCTCTGGGAATCGCCAGGGATGAACAGCAGCGAACGCATGCGTCAGATCGCCTTCTTCAGCATCATCGCTTGCCTGGTGCATTTGGCGACGAGATCGCCATGCTGGTTGTAGGCGCGATGCTCGAATTCGACGATGCCGCGATCGGGTTTCGACCTGGACTCGCGCACCGAGATGACTGTCGTCTCAACGCGAATGGTGTCGCCATGGAAGACCGGATGCGGAAACACGGTCTCCTTCATGCCGAGATTGGCGACCGTAGTGCCGACTGTGATGTCATTGACCGAAATGCCGATCATCAGGCCGAGCGTGAACAGCGAGTTGACCAGCGGCTTGCCCCATTCGCTCTTGGCGGCGAAATCGAAGTCGATGTGCAGCGGCTGCGGGTTCAGCGTCATTACCGAAAACAGCATGTTGTCGCTTTCGGTAACGGTCTTGCGCAGCGTGTGCTGGAAGACATGGCCGACAACGAACTCTTCGAGATAAAGCCCGGCCATTTCTTCTCCCCAGGTGCTTGACGGTGATAGGCGCTGCAAATCAGGCTCGCAAGCCAGTTAATGAACATGGTGAACGGTTCGTAAACCAATTCTGCCTACGGTCGTCAGTGGGGTCAGAAGCTTCTGACAAGGGGCGTAAGCAGGCGGGCATGGTTGTTGTTTCGCATTTCCTGAAATGGATCTACACGGCCAGGGTGTCGGAGCGCGCCGCGGCGGCGAGCGCTCTGGCCCGGGCCTATATCAATTCCGAATTGCCTTTCGAGGACCGTTGCGCCGCCGAGGCGGCGCTGACGCTGTTGCTCGACGATGCCTCGTCGAAGGTGCGGCTGGCGATGGCCGAGGCGCTGTCGATGAGCCACCACGCGCCAATGCAGATCATCAGCGTGCTGGCCTCCGACCAGCCGGAAGTCGCCGGCGTGGTGTTGGCGCGCTCGCCGCTGCTCACCGACGCCGACCTGATCAACCGCGTGGCTTCAAGTCCGAAGGCGACACAGAAATTGATCGCCGAGCGGCCACTCGTCTCGATGGCGCTGTCGGCGGCCATCGCCGAGATCGGCGAGGCGGACGCCTGCGCCGTGCTGCTCGCCAACAGCGGCGCCGACATCGCCTCGCTCAGCTTCCGCCGCATGGCCGAACGGCATGGGCACCTGCCGCTGGTGCGCGAGGCGCTGATATCGGATATCAGGCTGCCGGCCGACTGCCGGCATATGCTGCTCGTCAAGCTTGGCGAAATGTTGAAAACGTCGCCACTGGTGATGGCGATGATGGGCGCGGCGCGAGCCGACCGCGTCATGCGCGACGCCTGCGTCAAGGCTTCCGTGACGCTGATCGAAGGCACGCGCCAGGAAGAACATGCGGCCCTGATCGAGCATCTCAGGCTGCGTGGCGACCTTACCGCGAGCTTTCTGATCCGCACCATCGCGCATGGCAAGGTGGATTTCTTCGGCTCGGCGCTGGTCGCGCTCAGCCAGCAGTCCGAACAGAGGGTAAGGGCGCTGCTGGCCGGTGGGCACGACGTGGCCTTGCAGGCGCTGTTCCGCAGCGCCGGACTCGCCGCAGTCACCCATGCCATCATCCTGCGTGCGCTGAAGATCTGGCGCGAGGTTGCCAACGGCAAGCGCATCGCCGGTGTGCAGGAGGTCAGCTGGCTGATGCTCAAGGAAGTGGGTGGGCAATCCGCCGAAGGCGATCTTGCCGCCTTGATCAAGTCGATCCATCTCGATGCGCTGCGCGAGAACGCGCGAGGCCACGCGCTGGCGATAGCGGCAGCTTAACCTTTATCCCTCGCGAAAAAGTCGGGGAAATCCTCCATCGCGGCGGCGATGATGCGCAGCGATGCCGCGATCTGCAGCAATTCGCTGGTGCCGTTTCGCTCGGCGATGTTCGCTGCGTACTGCCGGGCGACGGCGACGGTCGAGGTCTGCGGATCGCTGGGGGCGCGGAAAAGCAGTTCGCGCGCCAGTCCCCTCAGGAAGTTGGCGATCGAAAGCGCGGTCTCGGATGGAATGGCATGGCTTTGGCTTGCATCGCGCAGCCGAAGGACCTCCAGGCCGACGGTGACGGCGGCGACTCCGCCGCCCAGAACCGCATCGCCCTTCTGACCGGCATTCTGCACCAGCGGCATCAGCTGGTTGATGCGGTCGTAGGCGAGGCTCTCGAAGGCCGAACGTCTCGGCACGCGCTCATGCAGGCAAAGCCGCGCCAGATCCTCGCGCATGGCGCGCACGATGCGGTTGGCCGCGAGCCACGGATCGGCGGGCAGCACGACGATGAAGACACCGATCGCCAGCAGGATGCCGACCAGGATCGACGCCGAACCGGCGAAGAAGGGTCCGGGATCGTAGGTCATCGCCTGGTGCGGGCTCAGGAAGGCAAGGAAGTTGATGGCGAAGGCCGTCGCCACGCCGACATAGCGTGGATTGGCCATGGCCAGCGCCGTCGGTACAAGGATGGGCACGACAAACAGCATGAACCAGCCGAAGCCGGGCAGGGCAGGCAATGCGATCTGGCCGACGAGAAAGGCAAACGGCAGCGCCAGAAGCGTTCCCTTGAAGAAACCCCAGGCGACCTGCACAGGGTCGGGGCGAGCAGCAAACAGGCTCGATACGACAGCAACGAGAATGACCGTACCGGCCGCTTCCGACCATTTCGTCGTCAGCCAGAAGGCCGCGACCAGCAGCGTGGCAAGGGCAGCACGCAAGGCGTTACGCGATGCGCCGGCGTAATCGCGATGCACCACCAGCGCAGGCTGCCTGCTGCCCCGGGCCGGACGTGTGGCAGGCGCGCGCAAGGCGTCGAGGCCGCGCAGCACCTGCTTGAGCGCATCGGCGAAATCGGCGGCGATGGTCAGGCGGGTGATAGTGCCGACCCTGTCGTTGCCCTGGTCGGTCGAGGTATCGGGCATTTGCCGGGCGTTTCCGGCAATCGCATCGAGCCGAGCCATCCACAGCGCCGTATCGTCCAGCGCGCCGGGCTTGGTCGCCAGCTCGCCGACCAGCGATTGTAATTCCGAGCGCACCGGAATGAGCGCCGCATTCTTCGGGGCGGCGTGCGAATGCAGCGCGCGTGCCGCCGAGAGCGCGGAGAGCAGTTGTCCGATGGTGCGCCGGACTGGATGGGCGCGCGGCGCGAAGCTTGGCGCTTCGAGCCTGGCATAGGCGCGCATCTCGCCGAGCGTCTGGGCATCAGTGATCAGCTTTCGGTGCAGCGCGGACAGCGTTGCCGGGTCGCCGCCGGAGAACGCACCGCCGGCATAGGTGGCAAGATCAAGGATGCAGCGTTTCAGGCGCGAGACGATGGCGTCGCTGGCCAGTTTTGGCAGGATCAGGCGGCTGGTCAGGCCGGCGCAGACAATGCCAAGCACGATCTCGGCACAGCGCGCGACCGCGAGGTCGACGACGAGATGCGGCTGTCCGAAAGCGGGCAGGCCGATGATCATTGCGGTGTAGCCCGCGAGGGCGGCGCCATAGGCTTCCGGATTGCGCAGCAGCGACGAGACGAAGGTGCAGATGCCGATCCAGACGGCAAGCACCGTTACCAGCACCCAGGGGCTGGTGCCGCAAACGGTGGTGATGCCGATCGCGGCGATGCCGCCGACCAGCGTGCCGAGCAGCCGGTAGAAGCCCTTCGCCAGTACCATGCCGGCAACCGGCTGGGCGACGATGAACACCGTCATCATGGCCCATTGCGGATGGTCGAGCTTCAGCGCATAGGCGGCTAGCAGAGCGATCAGGCCAGCCGAAACAGTGCGCAGCGAGAAAATCCAGTCCGAACGCGTCGGTTGCGTCAAGCCGGCTAAACTCGTCTCGAAATAGCCTTTCAGCCGCGCCCAGGTCACATGCTCGTCTCCGCAACTGGAGCCTTGTTATGGACCGGCTGGTGGCTAGATATCCAGCACTTCCGTCTCGGCGAATTCGGCGCGTTCCTGGATGAAGCGGAAGCGGGCCTCCGGCTTGGTGCCCATCAATGCATCGACGGCGTCCTTGGTCGCCGCCTCGGCGTCGATCACATCGATCCGAAGCAGCGTGCGCTTCCTCGGATCCATGGTGGTTTCCTTGAGTTGGGCCGCCATCATCTCGCCCAGACCCTTGAAGCGGCCAAGCTCAACCTTGCCGCGCCCGGTAAATTCGGTGCGCATAAGCTCGTCCTTGTGCGCGTCATCCCGGGCATAGGCGACCTTGCCGCCTTGCCTGATCGAGTAAAGCGGCGGTACCGCCAGATAGAGGTGGCCACCACGCACCAGTGCCGGCATCTCCTGGTAGAAGAAGGTGATCAGCAGCGAGGCGATGTGGGCGCCGTCGACGTCGGCGTCGGTCATGATGATCACGCGATCATAGCGCAAATCCTCGTCGCGGTATTTCGACCGCGTGCCGCAGCCGAGCGCCTGAATCAGGTCCGAGATCTGCTGGTTGCCGGCAAGCTTGTCGTTGCCGGCGCTGGCAACGTTGAGGATTTTTCCGCGCAATGGCAACACCGCTTGGCTGGCGCGATCGCGCGCCTGCTTGGCCGAGCCGCCGGCCGAGTCGCCTTCGACGATGAACAGTTCAGCGCCGGCCGCGGCATTCTGCGTACAGTCGGCGAGCTTGCCCGGCAGCCGCAATTTGCGCACCGCGCTCTTGCGCGACACTTCCTTTTCCTGGCGCCGGCGCACGCGCTCGTCGGCGCGTGCGATCACCCATTCGAGCAGCTTCGAGGCTTCCTGCGGATTGTCGGCCAGCCAATGGTCGAACGGGTCGCGGATCGCGGTCTCGACGATGCGGATCGCCTCGATCGTCGCCAGCCTGTCCTTGGTCTGGCCGACGAATTCCGGCTCGCGGATGAACACCGACAGCATGCCCGCCGCCGAGATCATGACGTCTTCCGAGGTGACGATCGAGGCGCGCTTGTTGCCGACGAGATCGGCATAGGCGCGCAGGCCCCGCGTCAGCACGTTGCGGAAGCCGGCCTCGTGTGTGCCGCCTTCGCCGGTCGGGATGGTGTTGCAGTAGGAATTGATGAAGCCGTCGCCGCCGAACCAGGTCACCGCCCATTCCAGCGACCCATGGCCGCCTTGTTTCTCGCTCTTGCCGGCGAAGATTTCGCGCGTCACCTGGAAGTCGTCGCCGAGCGATGCCTTGAGATAGTCCTTCAGGCCGCCGGGAAAATGGAATTCCGCCTTGGCCGGTGTCTGGTCCTTTTCCTTGATCAGCGACGGATCGCAGGTCCAGCGGATCTCGACACCACCGAACAGATAGGCTTTCGAGCGCGTCATGCGGTAGAGCCGCGCCGGTTCGAACGCCGCGCCCTTGCCGAAAATCTGCTCGTCGGGGTGGAAGCGGATCTTTGTGCCGCGCCGGTTGTGGACCTCGCCCAACTGTTCCAGCCCGGTCACGGGAACGCCGCGCGAGAATTTTTGCCGATAGAGTTGCCGTCCCCGCGCGACCTCGACCTCGAGATGGTCCGACAGCGCGTTGACCACGGACACGCCGACGCCATGCAGGCCGCCTGATGTCTCGTAAACCTTGGAGTCGAACTTGCCGCCCGAATGCAGCGTCGTCATGATCACTTCAAGCGCCGGCTTCTTGAACTTCGGGTGCGGATCGATCGGGATGCCGCGGCCATTGTCGGTCACGGCGAGATAGCCATCGGCCGAGAGCTCGACATCGATGAAGGTGGCATGGCCGGCCACCGCTTCGTCCATCGAATTGTCGATGACCTCGGCGAACAGATGGTGCATCGCCTTGTCGTCGGTGCCGCCGATATACATGCCTGGCCGTCGGCGCACCGGCTCCAGCCCTTCCAGCACCTCGATGTCGGCGGCGCTATAGCCCTCGCTGCCGTCCTTGGTCGAGGCAGGACGCTTGGTGGCTTGCACCACCAGTGGATCCGCAGGGCGCGCTGGCGCGCGAACCGGCTGCGGCTTGTTGTCGTCATTGCCGAAAAGATCGTCCATGCCTGCCATAGAGTCCGATGCTGCGAATCACCTCGCGATACTGCCACGCTTTTCAGCGCCAAGCGACCGAGGTTCCTGTTCCGTTCGGGGATATGGCCCCTCTTACTCCAAAACCATTCGATAACCAAGCCGGCGGAAATAGGTCCGATACCGCGGTGCAGGATTCCTGATTCTTTAACAATGCCGCCTAGGGTTAAGCCCAACAAAACAAGAAACTGCGGGCATCAGGGGTTTCGGCGTGAGGGGCAAGGCCATATCGATGATCGGCATCGCCGCCGTTTTCGGGGCGATCTCGATCTTTGCCGCGGATTTCTGGGTCAAAAGCCAGGCCAAGGCCGATTCCGAAGAGAAGACGTCGTCTATTCCGGCAGCTGTCGTGCCGAAGGTCGAGTTCAAGACCATCGTGGTGGCGAATGCCCCATTGCGCTACGGCATGGCGCTCGACCGCGCGCAGCTCAGCGAAATCCCGTGGTCGCAAGAGGCCGTGCCGCAGGGCGCCTTCACCACCATCAATGCGTTGCTTGCCGATGGCAGCCGCGTGGTGCTGTCGCCGATCGAGGTCAACGAACCGGTACTGCTGACCAAGCTGTCCGGTCCGAACGGCCGCGCGACACTCTCCAACATGATGACGCCCGGAATGCGGGCGGTCACCATCCGCACCGACGAGATAGCAGGTGTCGGCGGCTTCGTCACACCGGGCGACCGCGTTGATGTCGTGCTGACGCGCGATGCCGGCGAAATTCAGGAAGTGGCCAAGAATGCACAGGGTGCGGCCGGATCGACGGTCACCTCCGAGATTGTCGTTGCCGATGCCAAGGTGCTGAGCGTCGGGCAAGGTGCCGACGAGCGCCAGACGACGCCGCAGATTTCCAATTCGGTGACCATCGAGGTGACGACCGACGGCGCGCAGAAAGTGGCGCTGGCCCGCACTGTCGGTACGCTGTCGCTGTCGCTGCGCTCGGCCAGCGAAGGCGGCGACGGCAAGGGCGGCGTCACCACCATCTCTTCGTTCGGTGGATCGGCCGCCTCGAACGTGCAGGCCGCTGCCGGCTCGCTGTTCGATGCCGTGGTGAAAGAGCCGGAGAAGCCGAAGTTCAAGACGGTCATCGTAACGCGCGGCACAAAGGCCGAGGAATACCAGGTTCCTTCGCGGGACCAGAAATAAGCCAGTGGGGACTGGGTGAGGGACGGGACAATGTTCGGGCTGTTCACATATCGGGTCATGGGGCGGTTGCGCGTTTTGCGTGCGGCGGCTGTCGCGTCTTCGCTGGCTGCTGCCGCGATGCTGGCCTTCGGCGCCTCGGCGAGGGCTGACAACGAGATCGTCTATGTGTCGTCGACCAAGAATGCGTCAATCAAGGTCGCCAAGGGCAAGCCGAAGACGATCATGACCAGTGCCGCCTTCTACCAGATCGTCATCGGCGATCCGGAGATCGCCAACGTCAATCCGCTGACCGACAAATCCTTCTATGTGCTCGGCAACAATCTCGGCACCACCGGCATTGCCCTGTTCGATGAGAAAAAGCAGCTTGTCGGCACTGTCGACATCGAGGTGACGCTCGACACCGACCAACTGGCCAGCACCATTCGCGCCAGCGTGCCGGATGCCAGGATCAAGGTCGGATCGGCCAATGGCCGGGTCGTGCTGTCGGGCGAGGCCGATGACGCGGTCGCCGCCGAAAAGGCAAACAAGATCGCGACGCGCTTTTCCGGTGCCGAGGAGGTGATCAACTCGGTCAACATCTCGTCGTCGCAGCAGGTCCAGCTCAACGTCCGCTTTGTCGAAATCAACCGCCAGGCGGGCCAGGATCTCGGCGCCAAATACGCCGCCAATTTCGCCTATGGCATGGGTGGCCGCGACGTCACGCTGCCGGCCGGATCGATACAGGGCGCGGGAACAGGCGAGATCATCGGCAAGCTGCTGTCGAATGGCGTCTCCATCGATATCGCCATCAAAGCGCTGGAAGAGCGCGGCTTGGCGCGGCGGCTGGCCGAGCCGAACCTGATCGCCCGGTCCGGCCAGACGGCGAGCTTCCTCGCCGGCGGCGAGTTCCCGATCCCGGTCTCCGAGGACGACGGCAAGATCTCAGTCAGCTACAAGAAGTACGGCGTCAGCCTGGATTTCACGCCGACGGTTCTGAAGGACGGGCTGGTCAGCCTGGACATCGCGCCGGAAGTCTCCTCGATCGACGCGTCTGCCTCCTACAACATAGGCAGCATTTCGGTGCCCGGTTTCATCGTGCGCCGTGCCAGGACATCGGTCGACCTGAAGAACGGCCAGAGCTTCATGATCGCCGGATTGCTGCAGTCGCAGAACGACATCACCACGTCGCGCATTCCCGGCCTCGGCAAGATGCCGGTGCTTGGGGCGCTGTTCTCGTCGAAATCCTATCAGCGGCGCGAGACCGACCTCGTCATCATCGTAACGCCCTATCTGGTCAAGCCGGTCGATCCGTCGAAGAAGCTCGTCGAGCCGACGGATGGCACGCAGCCGGCCAGCAACGCCGACTATTTTCTCAACAACACCGAGGAAGTGAAGGGCGCCGATGCCGGGCGTACCGTGGCGCTGGCAGACGGCCGCGTCACTCAACCTGCAGCGGCCGCTTCGGCTGGGCATTTCCTCGACCTGCCGAAGGATTGAAGCCATGCGTCTGGTCTTTGGATCGAGCGTCGCCTTGCTGCTGGCCGGCTTTGCCGCCGGCTGCACCAGCGACGACTATGTGCGCAGCGAAGGGCCGACGGCCGGCGCCGGAAATGCGCAGGCCGCCAATACCGTCATGCAGATGGTCGATCCCTGGAAATACGGGGTCCAGAACACCAGGCTCCTGGTGCCGGCCCAACGAGGCAGTGCCGCGGCCGTAACACACGATCAGGCGGCCGGTGCCAAGGCGTCGCAGTCCAGCACGACCAATTGATCCCACGGGCAACTGATCCAACGGTCGATCGACCTGACAGGCTGACAGAATGGCAAACGGCATCAAGACCAGGAAGATCCTGCTCGTATCGACCGACAGGACGTTTGCGCAGGACACGCGCACCGCGTTTTCCGCCTCCGAGATCATACAGCTCTCGACAGTGGAGAAGAACGTTACCGAGTTGCGCGGCGAGATCCAGGAAGCCGACTTCGGCGCCATCATCGTCGACATGGATGCGGCAAGGCTGGAGGAGGTCGAGTCGCTGCAGCGCATCATGCGCCGGCTGGAGGACAAGGTTCCGGTCGTTGTCGTCACCCAGGAGTTCAACGCGGCCGCGGTGCGTATTCTCGTGCAGCTCAAGGTCGCGGATTTCCTGGTCAAGCCGATCACCACCGCCGATCTCGTGCGCTCCGTGGTGAGGGCGCTGCAGGGACCCGGGCGCGAGGAAAATAGCGAGTCGCAGATCTACACCTTCATGCCGGCCGCGGGCGGCGTCGGCACCACCACGCTGGCGTTGCAGACCGCCTTTCAGCTGCATCACTCGGTGACGCGCGGCGCCTCGACCTGCGTCGTCGATCTCAACTTCCAGCAGGGCGCCTGTGCCGAATATCTCGACCTCGAACCGCGTTTCGACATTACCGAGATCGAGAACCAGCCCGAGCGTCTCGACCGGCAACTGCTCGACGTGATGCTGTCCAAGCATGCCAGCGGACTGTGCGTGCTGGCGGCACCGGCGCATCCAGCAGAGATGCGCTCGTTCAAGACCGATGTCGTGGTGCGCATGCTGGACCTCGTTTCGGCCTATTTCGACAATGTCGTCATCGACATGCCACGCACCTGGTTTCCATGGACGGAGACCGTGCTGCTCGGTTCCAACAAGCTCTACATCGTCGCGGAAATGACGGTGCCGTGCCTGCGCCACACCCAGCGGCTGATCCAGGCGGTCTACGAGACTGCCGGCAAGGAAGTTAAGCCGAACGTCATCGTCAACCGTTTCGAACAGAAGATGTTCGACAACGGCATCAAGCAGGCGGACGTTCAGGAAATTCTCGGCGAGCATTTCGTCGGCGGCATCGCCAACAACTACCGGCTGGTGCGCGAAGCGGTCGATCGCGGCGTGCCGCTGCACGAGATCGATCCCAACGCCAATGTCGTCAACGATCTGAAAAAGATCATCCTGCCGGAGGAAGCGGTCCCAACTCGGGCGAAATCGCGCTCGCTGTTTGGCATGGGCCGTGGATTACTGAAGAGGAAAGCCGGATGACCAGCCGCTTCTCCGCCCTGCAGAACCGCGATGCGCGTCCGCAGCGCGCGCCTGAGACGACGCCGGTCGCCCATCATGCCGTCGTCATTCCGACCAGCCGAAAGGCTTTGCCGGCAAAGCCGGACACAGCGCCGGCAAAGAATGCCAACAAGGTGCTCGATGCGCGCGTGCGTATCCACCGGCTGCTGCTCGAAGAGATCAATCTTGTCGCGCTGGAGCGTTTGCCGAAGGATGAGATGCGCCGGCAAGTGCATGATTTCGTGTCGGAAAAGACCAAGCAGGAGCGGATGGCGATCAACACCGTCGAGCTCGACGCACTGGTCGACGACATCGTCGACGAGATGGTCGGCCTCGGTCCGCTCGAGCCGCTGCTCAAGGACCCCGACATCAACGACATCCTGATCAATGGCCACATGAACTGCTTTGTCGAAAAGAAGGGCAAGCTGCAGCCGGTCCACATTCCGTTCAAGGACGAGGCGCATCTCCTGCGCATCGTCAACAAGATCGTCGCCGCGGTCGGTCGCCGCGTCGACGAATCGCAGCCGATGGTCGATGCCCGCATGCTGGACGGCTCGCGCTTCAACGCGGCCATCCGCCCGGTTGCGGTCGATGGGCCGCTGGTGTCGATCCGCAAGTTCTCCAAGAACAAGCTCGGCCTGCACAAACTGGTCGAATTCGGCGCCATCACCCAGAACATGGCCGAAGTGCTGGCGGCGGCCGTGCACGCCCGCAAGACGACGATCATTTCTGGCGGTACCGGCACCGGCAAGACGACCATGCTCAATGCGCTGTCGGCCTTCATTCCGGAAGACGAGCGGCTGATCACCATCGAGGACGCGGCCGAACTCCAGCTGCAGCAGCCGCATGTCGCGCGTATGGAGACGCGGCCTGCCAACATCGAAGGCCATGGCGAACTGAAACAGCGCGACCTGGTCAAGAACGCACTGCGCATGCGCCCCGACCGCGTCATCCTCGGCGAGTGCCGCGGCGAGGAGGCATTCGACATGCTGCAGGCAATGAACACCGGCCACGAAGGGTCGATGGCGACCATCCATGCCAACACGCCGCGCGACGCCATTTCGCGGCTCGAGCAGATGCTTGGCATGACCGGCATGCCGATGACGGTACAGTCGATCCGCAGCCAGATCGCCAGCGCGCTCGACCTGATCGTTCAGCTGACGCGCCTGTCCGACGGCAAGCGCAAGGTGACCAGTGTCGCCGAGGTGACCGGCATGGAAGGCGATGTCATCCAGATGCAGGAGATCTTCCGCTTCGTGCGTACCGGCATGGAGGCCGACGGCAAGATTCTGGGGCACTACGAGGCGACCGGCATCCGGCCGCGCTTCCTTGAGGATCTGCGCGCCATGGGCATCGAGTTTCCTGGACGATATTTCGAACCCGGCCGGCCGCAGGAGTAGCCAAGTGTTCGATGGAATGAGCGCGATCTATGTCGTTTATGCCGCGGCCGCGCTGACCGGCATCCTGATCGCCGAGGCCTGCTACCTGCTTTACGCCGGTCGCAGCGACAAACGCACCGCCATCAACCGGCGCATGAAACTGCAGGAAAGCAAGATCAGCCAAGAGCAGGTGCTTGTCCAACTGCGCAAGGAACGCGGCCTCGATGCAGGCACGCCGCTGTTTTCGCTGGATCGGTTCCGAGCTTTGCGAACCCAGTCGGGCATGGTCATGCCGCTGTCGAAATTCCTGATGATCACCTGCGGCGTGGCGATGGCGATGACCCTGGTCGCCATCTGGTACGGCTTGCCGCCGCTGATGGGGCTTGTGCTGTTTGTGGTGCTTGTGCCGGTGCTGCCAGTGATCACGCTGCGCTTCAAGCGCAAGCGCCGGGTAAAGCGGTTCGGCATGCAATTGCCGGAGGCGCTGGAACTGATCACGCGTGGCCTGAAGGCCGGCCATCCGGTGCCGGTGGCGATCGCCATGGTGGCGCGCGAGATGCCCGACCCGATCGGCACCGAGTTCGGCGTCATCGCCGACGAGGTGACCTATGGCTCCGATCTGGTTTCGGCGTTGAACTCGCTGTTCGACCGGGTCGGCCAGGAGGATCTGCCGCTGTTCGTCACCGCTGTCTCGATCCAGACCAGTTCGGGCGGCAATCTGCGCGAGATCCTTGACGGCCTGGCGACGACGATCCGCGAGCGCGGCAAACTGCGCCGCAAGGTGCGCGCAATTGCGACAGAAGGCCGGATGTCGGCCTACATACTGACGGCGGTGCCGGCGTTGCTGTTCACCGCCATCATGGCGCTGATGCCGGGCTTCTACAGCGACGTCTGGGGCGAGGCGAAAACCTGGTACCTGCTCGGTGGGTCTATCACCTGGCTGATGCTGGGCAATCTGATGATGTTCAAGATGTCGAATTTCAAGTTCTGACATGCAGGGCTTCATCGAATTCCTCGCCTCGCTTGCACCGACCTCGTTGATGCCGGTGGCCATCCTGCTGCTGGCGGCGGGTGCTGCCGCTGTTGCCTGGCCTGTTGTCATGGCGAAGGGCGACCGCAACGAGGTCATGCGCCGGCTCAGGGTCGACAACGGTCCCGTGGCCGCCAAACCAGAGCCGGTGCAGAAGAAGAATACCGGCGTCGTGCGCGAGAAGGCGGTGAAGCGGGCGCAAGAATTCTACGCCAGGAGCGATCCGGAAAATGTCGCCCGGCTGCGCATGAAGCTCATCCAGGCGGGCTACATGGAGCCGCGTGCTGTCGGCACGTTCTTCCTGATCCGGTTCAGCGCGATGATCGGCACGGCAATCGGTGTGTTTGTGCTCAACCGGTGGATGGCCAGCCCGGACGCGACGATGGCCAGTCGCTGGACATTCGTCATCCTGTCGGGAGCGGCCGGCTATTTCCTGCCCGGCCTGGTGCTGAGCCAGAAAGTGCGGGAACGCAGGCGTGAGTACCGCAACGGCTTTCCCGATTTCATGGACCTGATGATTGTCTGCTCGGATGCCGGAATGAGCATGGAGGCCGGCATAGAGCGCGTCTCCAAGGAACTCGCCAAGACCTATCCCGCGCTCAGCCAGAACCTGCAGCTGGTGTCGCTGGAGCTGAGGGCCGGGCGCAGCCTCGACGACGCGCTGAAGGCGCTCGCCGACCGCCTCAGCCTGGACGAGGTGCGTTCCTTCGCCACATTGCTGCAGCAGTCCAAGGAACTCGGCACCAGCCTGTCGGGGGCGCTGCGCGTTTTCTCCGACGACATGCGCCATAAGCGTATGTCGTTGGCCGAGGAAAAGGCGCACGCTTTGCCGGCCAAGATGTCGGTGCCGGTTGTTGTGTGCATCCTGCCGGTGGTGCTGATGATCGCGGCCATTCCAGTCATCGTCAAAATGACGGCGCACTAGCGAGCGCTTCACAAAAGCCCTAGCAAGGGGCTGACAACCATTGTTCTGACCGAACCCGGCTTTGCAGGTGAGAAGTCCATGCTGCTGCGCACTCTCTTGCTCGGCCTTGCCGCGGCCAGCCTGTCGCCCGCCTGGGCCGTGGCCGACGATTGCGGCGATGCCGCCGCCTTGGTGCAGCAGGCCTATCCCAAAGCTCGAAAGAACGCCGACGGCACCTCGTTCACGCTCGAACCCCACACCAGCATCGCCCTGACATTCGCGTATGGCGATCCGCCGGGGCTGGTTTGCAAGATCTGGCCCGTCCATGACGACCTGCTGTTGGTCGCAGTGCCGCTGATGGAGGGGTCCCAACCCAGCGACTACGCGCATGCCGGCGATATCGAGCTTTTGATTGTCGACAGGAAGAGCCGGCAGGTGCTCCAGCCCGGGCTGATGAATGATGATGCCATCGCCATCCGCAAGGTCGAACTTGATACCGGCCGCTATGCGCTGGCGCCCGATGTTACTGCCTTTGGCCTGCGCATCGAAATGGCGAACAATTCGCTGCCTAATCCCTTCAGTGAAACCGACCTGCGGCTCTATGCCGTCGATGGCGATTCCCTGAGGATGGTGCTCGATGGCCTGGTCGTGGGCGGCAATGGCGGCGAGGGCGATACCAATTGCGCCGGATACTTTCATACTAGTCGGGTTAGCCTGGCGATGAGCCCGGCCAAACATCATGGCTACCACGACATAACGGTGGTCGAGCAAATGGATACTGACAATCCGTTGCCCGACAAGGATGGCGAGTGCCAGTCCCATCCCGGCAAGTCCGTGAGCCAAACCTACCGGCTGCGCTATGATGGCAGCCGGTATACGGCTCCTGCGGGGCTCAAAGCCCTGGAGCCGTGAGGACGCCGCTGGCTGCGACTGAAGCAGCGTGGCCTGGTGGTTAATGGCTGGTGTGCCCGAAACCAAATTTTGGTGACGTTTCGGCACCAAAGTTTAAGCGTCGCTGATATAATGTGTTTCCTGAAGAACGACCCGGCAAATCGGGCGATGAGGCAGGGGCATGCGTCACAGTAACTTCACGGCAATGGCCGCGATTTCGGCCGTCTTGATGATGTCTGGCTGTACAACGGGCGGCGTCGACACCACCAAGACCACCGCCATCCAACCGGCGGCAAAGGACATCGACACCTCCGATCTGGCGCAAGGCAAGGCGCAGTTTCGCGACGCCAATTACGGCCTCGCCGAAAAGCACTTCCGCAAGGCCGTCGAGTTGAAGGCCGACAATGCGGAGGCCTGGATGGGGCTCGCCGCTTCCTATGATGAACTCGGCCGCTTCGACTTCGCCGATCGCGCCTACGGCCAGCTTTTGAAAGTCGCCGGCCGCAAGCCGCAGATCATCAACAACATGGGCTATTCGCAACTGCTGCGCGGCAATCGCAAGAAGGCCAAGGCGTTGCTGCTCGAAGCGAAGGCGGGCATGGCGGATCCCACCGTCGTCAATGCCAATATCGCCTTGCTGAACAAGGGTTGACCCGGTCGTTGCATCCTAGGGATCCGGATCGGCACATAAGGCATCGACGCTTTGTAAACCCTATCGGCAGGTTGCGTCGAAAGATCGGCTGAAAACTCGTATCTGACGGCTGCCGCTGACCTAGAATACAGTGCAACCCGCCGACGCTCGAGAGGCCTTCGCCTGATATGCTGGACTTCAGTTCGCTCCTGCTCGCGGCCGCGCTGTCGGGCATCTGCCTCAGCGTCACCATGTTTGCGATCTGGTTCACCGCGCCCAAGGCAGGCTTCGTCCTGACGGTGGCGTGCGGCATTCTGGTGCTCGTCGCGCATGTGATCCTGTTCTGGCGATACACCAAGGATCCCGATCCGCTGCTCTGTCAGATCGTGCTTGCGCTGCTCAGCCTGGGGTTCCTGATCCTCTGCGTGTCGGCCATGCAATATCTGGGCGTGCCCGGCCACAGACGCGCCATTGCACCGGCGCTTGCCGCCATGGCTATCTGTGCCGCCGTGACCTTTCTGGGCCTTGATGGCGTCGGCTTCATCATCACCTACACCACGGTGACGGCGCTGCTGTCGGCGATCGGCGCCATGTTCTGGATCAACGGCAGTCACGATCGCCGGATCCTGCTGGTGGTTTCATTTCTGAGCGGCACCTGCGCTGTGTCGTTTGCGCTTTGTGGCGTGGTTCTGCTGACCAAGGGGCAATGGACGCTCGCGGTCGCGCCCGACAACTGGGCCGAACGACTGAATTCCGTCGTGGCGGTGGCTTGCATGACCGGGCTCGGCGCATTGACGCTCTCCCTCCACCATCTGCAGGCGCAGATCGAGCTGAAGGCCGAGACCATGACCGACCCGCTGACGGGGTTGATGAACCGGCGGGCGTTGACGTCGCTCTACGGCGAGCGGAGTTTCGGTCCGTTCATGTCCGTCGTCATGTTCGACCTCGACCACTTCAAGCGGACGAACGATGTCTATGGCCATCCGGTCGGGGACCAGGTCTTGTGCCGCTTCGCCGCGGTCATCAAGAAATATGCCAGGACCGGCGTCGACGCTTTTCGCCTGGGCGGCGAGGAATTCGCCGTCGTCATGTCGCGAATGACGGAAGAGAAGGCCCATGATCTCGCCAGCAAGATCTGTGTGGCCTTCGGCACCGAGATCGTCGCCACCCAACTCGGCAAGTTGCGCAGCACGGTCAGCGGCGGCATCGGCTTTGGCGAGGCAAGCGGCAGCAGCCTCGATGAGGTGCTGACCGAGGCCGATGCGGCGCTCTATGCCGCCAAGCGCGCCGGGCGAAACTGCGTCATCAGCCGTAAAAGGACAGGCAAGGCCGAACCTATCAAGCCGGCCTTGCGCTCCGCGTAATTATTCCGCCGCACCCAGATAGTCCGACAGTGGCGGGCAGGAGCAGACCAGGTTGCGGTCGCCGGCGACATTGTCGATGCGTGACACCGGTGGCCAGTATTTGGCTGCCGTGTCGGCGTCGCCGGCGGGATAGGCCGCCTCCAGGCGCGAGTAGGGATGCGTCCACTGGCCGGCCAGCACCTCGGCGGCGGTGTGCGGCGCGTTGACCAGCGGATTGTCGGCCAAAGGCCATTCGCCCCTGGCGACTTTCGCTGCCTCGCCTGCGATGGCGATCATCGCCTCGCAGAAGCGGTCGAGTTCCCGCTTGGGCTCGGATTCGGTCGGCTCCACCATCAGCGTGCCGGCGACCGGGAAGGACATGGTCGGCGCGTGGAAGCCGTAGTCGATCAGCCGTTTGGCGACATCGTCGACACTGATGCCGGCGCTGTCCTTGAGCACGCGGGTGTCGAGGATGCATTCATGCGCGATGCGATCGTGCCTGCCCTTGTAGAGAAGCGGGAAATGCGGCGCGAGCCGTGTCGCCACGTAGTTGGCCGAGATGATGGCGGTCTCCGTCGCCTGCTTCAGTCCGGCGGCGCCCATCATGCGGATATACATCCAGGTGATCGGCAGGATCGAGGCACTGCCGAATGGTGCGGCCGACACGGCGTGCGCCGAACCTTCGGTGACATGTCCCGGCAGATAGGGCTGCAGATGCGCCTTTACGCCGATCGGGCCGATGCCCGGGCCACCGCCGCCATGCGGAATGCAGAAGGTCTTGTGCAGGTTCATATGACAGACATCGGCGCCGATATCGGCGGGCCGCGCCAAGGCGACCAGCGCGTTGAGATTGGCGCCATCGAAATAGACCTGGCCGCCATGCTCGTGGATAAGGGCGCAGAGGTGGCGCGCACCTTCCTCGTAGACGCCATGCGTCGAGGGGTAGGTGAACATCAGTGCCGCAAGATTCTTGGAATGCTCGTTGGCCTTGGCTCTCATGTCGTCCATGTCGATATTGCCGTCCTCCAGGCAGCGCACAACGACAACGCTCATCCCGGCCATCGCAGCACTTGCCGGATTGGTGCCATGAGCGGAGGAGGGGATCAGGCAGACGGTGCGATGACCTTCGCCGCGCGAGCGATGATAGGCGCGGATTGCAAGCAGGCCGGCATACTCGCCCTGGCTGCCGGCATTGGGCTGCAGGCTGACGGCGTCGAAGCCGGTGATCTCCGACAGCCATCCTTCCAGTTCGCCGATCATGGCGCGATAGCCGGCCGAATGGCTTGCCGGCGCGAAGGGATGCAAATTGGCGATTTCAGGCCAGCTTACCGGCATCATTTCCGCCGCCGCGTTGAGCTTCATGGTGCAGGATCCCAGCGGGATCATGCTGCGGTCGAGCGCCAGATCCTTGTCGGCCAGCCGGCGCAGCAAGCGCATCATGTCGGTTTCCGACTTGTTCTCATGGAACACAGGCTGGGTCAGGAACTCCTTGCCGCGCGGCTTGCCAGGCACGGTGCTGTCGGCCGACGGAGAGGCCTTGGCGCCGAACAGGGCGGCGATCGCATCGAGATCGGCATCGGTCGAGGTCTCATCGAAGCTGATGCCGACATGGTCGGCATCGATGACGCGCAGCAGCCGGCCGGTCTTTTCAGCCGCAGTGGCGATCTGCGCCGCCTTGCCCTTGGTCTCCACCGTCACCGTGTCGAAACGGCTGGCGCCGATCACCGACACGCCTGCCGCTTCGAGGCCGCTTGCCAGACGATTGGCCAGCGTGTGGATGCGCCCGGCAATCGCCTGCAGCCCGGCGGGGCCGTGCCAGATCGCATAAGCCGTCGCCATGTTGGCAAGCAGCGCCTGTGCGGTGCAGATGTTGGAGGTCGCCTTGTCGCGGCGGATATGCTGTTCGCGTGTCTGTAAGGCAAGCCGGTAGCCGGGCCGGCCTTTGCTATCGGTGGATTGGCCGACCAGGCGGCCAGGCATCAGCCGCGTCAACTTGTCGGAGACGGCGCAATAGGCGGCGTGCGGCCCGCCAAAGCCCATCGGCACGCCAAAACGCTGCATCGGGCCGACGGCAATGTCGGCGCCAAGCTTGGCCGGCGCATCGGTCAGCGCCAGGCCGAGCGGATCGGCAATGAAGACGACGATGGCGCCGGTCGCACGCGCCTTGTCGATCGCCGCCTTGTGGTCGCCATAGACGCCAAACGTATCCGGCCAGGAGACGAGCAAAGCAGCGGTGTTGTCGTCGATCGTCTCGCCGTCGATCTCGATGCCGAGCGGCTCGGCGCGGGTACGCACGACGTCCAGTGTCTGCGGGTGTGGCGTGCCGGCAAGTGCGATCTTGGTGCGCTTGTCGCGGTGGTGGCGCAAGGCGATGCCTATGGCTTCGGCGACCGCGGTTGCTTCATCCAGCAGCGAGGCCGACGCCACCGGCAGACCGGTCAATTCCGTGACCAGCGTCTGGAAGTTGAACAGCATCTCCAGCCGGCCCTGGCTGATCTCGGCCTGATAGGGCGTGTAGGCCGTGTACCAGGCCGGGTTCTCGAACAAGTTGCGCTGGATGACCGGCGGCACATGCACGCCGTGATAGCCGGCACCGATAAAGCTCTTCAGCACCGTATTCTTGGCCATGGTCGCCGACAATTCGGCCAGCGCTTCCGCTTCGCTGGCCGGTGCGGGCAGGGTCAGCGGCAAGTCGAGGCGGATCGACTGCGGCACGGCCTGGCTGATCAGCGTCTCGATGGACGGAACGCCGATCACGGCAAGCATGGCTCTGACATCGTTGACGCTCGGGCCGATGTGGCGGGCCGAGAAGGGAGTGAGTGCTGCGGTCATGTCAATCCGTCCTGATATCAGCCGATATGGGCTTTGTAGGCGGCCTCATCCATGAGGCCCGCAAGCTGGCTTTCGTCGGCAAGCTTCATCTTCCACAGCCAGCCGGCGCCGGTTGCCGCCGAGTTGACCAGTGACGGGTCCGACGACAGCGTGCTGTTGGCTTCGGTGATCTCGCCATCGACTGGCGCATAGACATCGGATGCCGCCTTGACGGATTCGACCACGACGGCGGTGTCGCCCTTGGTCAATTTCTTTCCGGTTTCCGGCAGTTCGACGAAGACGAGGTCGCCGAGCTGCTCCTGCGCGTAATCAGTGATGCCGACCGTGGCGATGCCGCCCTCGACGCGGAGCCACTCGTGATCTGATGTGAAATAGGTCGTTGCCATGGAAATCATCCTTTGCGGTAGCGATGCGGTGTGAAGGGCAGGGAGCTGATATCGACTGGGATTTTCGTGCCGCGCACATCGGCGAAAACCCGTATTCCGGGCTTTGCCAGAGGTGTCGAGACATAGCCCATGGCGACCGGATGGCCGGCCGAGGGGCCGAAACCGCCCGATGTGACCTGGCCGGCCGGATTGCCGTCGGCGTCGAAGAGCGCGGCACCGCCACGCACCGGCTGGCGACCTTCCGGCTTAAGCCCGACCCGCTTTTGCGCGGGGCCTCGTTCCACGGCGGCGCGGAGCGCATCGGCGCCGATGAAAGCGCCGGAAGCGCGGATGTCCTTTGGAATTGCCCACATCAACGCGGCGCTGGCCGGATCGGTCTCCGGCGTGATGTCCTGGCCATGCAGGCACAGCCCTGCCTCCAGCCGCAGACTGTCGCGGGCGGCCAGGCCGATCCACAGCACGCGTTCATCGCCGAGCAGCTTCGCGACGAGGTCGCGCGCATCGGCTTCCGACAGGCCGATCTCGAAACCGTCCTCGCCGGTATAGCCCGACCGGCTCATGAACCAGTTCTTGCGCAGTTCGACACCATGCATGAACAGCAGCGAGCCGGTCTCGATGCCGGCGCGCGAAAGGGCGGCCCAGGCTTCAGGACCCTGGATGGCCAGGAAGACGCGGTCGAGCGGCTCGACCCTGGCGTCGAAATCCGCGGCAAGTGCACGCAAATGCTTTTCGTCGGCGACGGCGTTGCCTGCGTTGGCGACCACCATGAACCTGCTATCGCCAAGTCTGGTGACGATCAGGTCGTCCAGAATGCCGCCTGCCTCGTTGAGGAAAAATGACAGTTTGGACTGTGAGATTTGGAGTGCGCCTGCATCCAAGGGGCAAGCGCGGTTGAGTAGCGCAACCGCCTCCGGCCCGCTGACTTCGAACAGCTTCATATGCGAGATGTCGAACAGGCCGGCCTGTTCGCGGGTGTGAAGATGTTCCTTCATGACGCCCGCCGGATAGGTCAGCGGCATCGACCAGCCGGCAAAAGCGCCAAAACGCGCACCGGCGGCCACATGGATGTCTTCGAGGGGTAGGTGTCTTGTATCGTCGCCCGTCATGTTGTCTCCAGAGTCGCACGCAATCGGCCGCGAATGGCGACCAGTCCGTGCCCCTCTGTCTGAAGCCTGAGAGACTCGCGCAGCCGGAGCTCTGTCAGCGGCGCTTACACCTTCGGCGCGGGGGCAAGCCCCGACTTTCCAGAGTGTCTTTCCCGTCTACGGTTCTTTTGCCTGAGAGATTTCGGGCGATTTCCCCTTCGGCGACAGCTCTCGCTGTTCTCTCCCGCAAACAGGTAGGACTCAGACCCTGAGTCCTCGACGCGCCATCCATAGCTCGCGCGCGACGGCTTGTCACCTGTCAGCGACATCTAAAGCGCGTGCATGTCGTTCTTCAAAACCGCGGCACGCTTTCAGGCGACATGCGTTGGCGACAAGTCTTCGCTAACCACGCCGTTTGCCGGTTTTTCAAGACACTGCTGATATGTTGGCGGGTATGACGCTTTGGGCCGGCGCTTTGCGACGGCGGACGGGAACGACAAATGGGCGAATTGATCATGAGCGCGCCGGTGGCCGGGCTGACCTCGAAAAGCCGCATCGCCGCGGAGGACGTGGCGATGTTGCGCCATGAAGTGTTCGGCGACGGCGTCGTGACGCGCGGCGAGGCCGAGGCGCTGTTCGCGCTCGATGCCACGGCGAAGGACAAATGCCAGGAATGGCCGCCTTTCTTCGTCGAGGCGGTCACCGACTATATCGTCCACCAGGAAAAGCCATCGGGCTATATCTCGCAGGACAATGCCGACTGGCTGATCCGCACCATCTCGCGCGATGGTATGGTCGACAGCCGGACCGAGCTCGAATTGCTGGTGCACGTGCTGGAACAGGCGAAATCGTCGCCGAGCCAGCTTTGCGTCTATGCGCTGGAGCAGGTGGCGCATGCGGTCATTGACGGCAAGGGGCCGCTGATCCTCGGCGGCACGCTGGTTCCCGGCCTCATCGCACAGGCGGAGGTCGAGCTGCTGCGCCGGATCCTCCATGCCCATGGCGGCGACGGCAACATCGCCATCACGCGCGCCGAGGCCGAGGTGCTGTTCAAGATCAACGAGTGCACTGCTCAAGGGCACAACGATCCGTCCTGGAACGAGCTGTTCGTCAAGGCGATCGCCAATTTCGTCATGTGCTCGGCCGGCTACGAAGCACCGACGCGCGATGTGGCGCTGCGCCGCGATGCCTTCCTCGAACATGCCGATCCGGAAATCGGCGGCTTCTTCAGCCGCATGATCTCTGGCGGCCTTGCCGGCATCATGGAAGCCTATCGGTCTCCAGGCGACATCGAGGCCGAGTGGGAAGCCAAGAACAGGGCGGCCGAGGCCCTGGCCCGCCGCGCCGAGACGATCGATGCCGGCGAAGCCGGCTGGCTGATCGAACATATCGGCGTCGACAGGCCTCTTTACGAGAACGAACGCGCGCTGCTGACGCTGATCAAGCACGCCTCACCGGAAATCCATCCGGCGCTGAGGCCGCTGCTCGACAAGGTTGCCTGAGCGGTAGGGGGTTGCCTCGGTCAAAGCCGGGGTTGCCCGATTAGATCTGGTCGACGTCGATGTATATCCTTGCCAAGCCTTCCCTGACGGTCGACATGGCATCGGCGACGCTGATGGCGATGTGGTCGTGCATGAGCCTTGCGGCCCTGTCGGCATCGCGGGCTACCATGGCCCGGGCGATTTCGCTGTGTTCGGTGTAGGTCGTCGACAATCGCCGGTGCTTCTCCACTTCGATCGTGCGAACGAAATGGATGCGCGTGTTGATGCCTTCGAGCATGCGCGCCAGTTCGGGATTACCTGACAGCCTGGCGATGCGGATGTGAAATTCCTCGTCCCTGGCGGTCAGTTCGGCGCTGGAAAATGAGTCGGCGCGCGCCATGGTGAGCGTCCACCAGTCGACGAGCGCGGCAAGCTCCTCATCTGTCGCGCGCTGGATCGCCAGCCTGACGGAGCGCTCCTCGAGCACCGCCCGCACGTCGGAAAGATTGACGATCTCGTCTACATCGAAGCCCCGGCAAAAGAAGCCGCGATTGGTCTGGAAAGTGATGAGTTCTTCTGTGACCAACCGCTGGAGCGCCTCCCGGATCGGGCTGCGGCTGACATTCAGCCTAGCGGCAAGCGCCACTTCGTTGATGCGCTCGTTCGGCTTGAAGCGATAGTCCATCGCCATGCGACGGATTTCTTCATAGACACGCGGGCCGGTCTTGATCGGCTTGGATGGCAGGGCCGCGCTGTTGCCCTGGTTGGTTTGCCTGGTGGGTCGGAGCATGGCGTCGGTCAAGCCTTTGCGGCGCTTGGTTCGGCGAACCGCGCCCGTGTGGGAAGGATGTCATCGAGGGCGATTGGTGCCGCCCGGCCGGCGATCAGATCGGCGACGATGCGGGCCGATCCATGTGCCATGGTCCACCCGATATGACCGTGGCCGGTGTTCAGCCAGAGATTTTTGATGTTGCGCAGGCCGAGGATCGGCAGGTTGTCGGGCGTCATGGGCCTCAGGCAGGCCCGCATCTCGGCGCGATCATAGGCGATGCCGCGCGGGAACAGGTCCTGCGTGACGCGCTTCATGAAGGCGAAATCCGAAGGCTTGTGGCTGCGATCATAGCCTGCGAATTCCGCGGTGGCGGTCACGCGGATGCGATCGCCCATCGGCGTGATGGCGACGAGGTTGTGCTCATCGATGACAGGGAGTTTTGGAGCCAGCGCCCGATCGACGATGGGAATGGTCAGGGAATATCCCTTGACCGGGTAGATCGGCAGACCAAGGCCGATCTTGCGGGCGAGGACGGGGCTCTCGGCGCCGAGACACAGAACGTAGGTGTCGGCCAGAAACTCTCCCTTGTCGGTGACGACCTTGGTGATCGTTTCCTTTCTGCGTTCGATCCCCACGATCCTGGTCCCTGTCAGGATCTTGCCGCCCCTATTTTCGACGATGGCCGCCAGCGCGCGCGTGAACTTGGCGGCGTCGCCGGTTTCGTCGGTCGGACACAATACGCCGCCGGCAATGTTGTCGCGCGACGAAGCCAGCGCCGGCTCGCGGTCAACGATTTCCTGCGCGTCTACGATGCGGATCTCCTGGCCGTCGGCTTCCAGCAGGCGCATGTTGGCGACGCCCTTGTCGAGCGCCTGATGGCTGCGGTGGAAATAAAGAATGCCGTCCGACGTCCTGTCGTACGGGATCGCCTCTTCCCTGACGACCGCCTGCAGGACCGATTGGGAATGGACTGCAAGCCGGTGTTTGAGCAGAGTGTTGCGACGTGCTTTGGCGGCCGTGCATTGCATGAGGAAGCGCAGCGACCAGCTGTAGAGATGCGGGTCGGCGGAAAGTTTGAAGCGAAGCGCCTGGTCCTTCAGGAAAAGCGACTTCAGCAGGATTTTTGGCGCGGCTGGCGATGACCAGACGAAGGAATGGCCGGGCGCGATCATGCCGGCATTTGCCCAGCTCGCGCCCTCGGCCACCTGCGGTGCCTGCTCGAGAACGGTGACCGCGTGGCCGTCCTTTTGCAACTGATAGGCCGTGGTGATCCCGACAACGCCGCCGCCCAAGATCAATACGCGCATCGCTGTCCCGAATGGTTGTCGTTTCTATTGTCGACAATTCAATAGGAAGACGCTGGTCATTGTCAACGGCACGTGGGTCGACGATCGATTCACCGTTCAGACAGAGCGAAATTCCGGCATTTCTCGGTTGCCAAAATTCGAACGGAGCTCTTGACACGTTTGGCAAAGTTGTCGTTTCTATTGTCGACAATTCTGATTGGCATCAGGAAGGGGACTGTGCCATGGACGCCCCGCTTAGCCGCGCCGACGACACGCTTGTCCTCGACAAGGAACACATTCCCTTCACGACCGACGACGGCATCGGCACCCGCGCCAATCTCGGCCTGCTCGTCCTTCGGACCGACCAGACCATCGAGGATGAATTCCGCTATGCGCTGCCCGCGCGCGCCATCGCGCTGTACGAGGCGCGGCTCTACAGTGATGTCGAGATCACGCCTGAAAACCTGATGAAGATGTCGGCCGTGATTCCGGGAACTGTCGGGCTCTTGCCGGACGTCAAGTTCGATGTGATCGGTTTTGCCTGCACCTCGGGAGCGCTGGTTATCGGCGAGGACAAGGTCGCCGAACGCGTTCACGAGGTGCTGCCGGGCGTGCAAGTGACCAACCCGGTGACGGCGGCGCGGGCGGCGCTGAAGGCCCTGGGCGTTTCGCGGATCGCGTTGCTCACCCCTTATTTGGCGAAAATCAATCATTCCTTGCGGGCATCGCGGATGGCGCGGGGGATGGATATTCCGGTCATGGGCTCCTTCAACGAGGCGGACGACAATGTCGTTGCACGCATCACGCCGGCATCGGTCAAGCAGGCCATTTTGGAGATCGGCGCGTCGAGCGACTGTGAGGCGGTGTTTGTTTCCTGCACGAGCATGCGCGTTGCCCGCATCATCGAGGAGGTCGAGAAGGAACTGGGGAAACCGGTAACCTCGAGCAATCACGCCCTTGCCTGGCACATGCTGCGGCTCGGCGGCATTGGCGAGCAGATCGCCGGAAAGGGCGAACTGTTTCGCCGCTCGCTATAGGTTGGCCATCTTTGGGGCCGCAGCGTTTGCGGTGTGCGATTCAGATTCCGCCGTACCAGTCATAACCATTGTCTTCCCAATAGCCGCCGCGACCGCCGCCGACAGTGGCGAAGCCGTCGACCAGCTCGATCTTGTAGAGATATTTCGGCATCTTGTAGCCGAGTTGGCGCTCGACGCGAACCCGCAGCGGCGCGCCGTTCTCGACCGGCAGCGGCTTGCCGTTCAGGCCATAGGCGAGGATCGTCTGCGGGTGACGGGCATCGATCAGGTCGATGCTGCCGTAATATTTGATGTCGCCCGACAGGCTGCGGTCGATCGTGTCGAGGCAATGGAACATGACGTAGCGCGCCTGCGGTTTGACCACCGCCTGGTCCAGCACCAGCGACAGCGGCGTGCCGGTCCATTTGGCGATGCAACTCCAGCCTTCGACGCAGTCATGGCGCGTGATCTGGGTGCGGCTCGGCATATTCTGGAGTTGCTCGCGGCTGAGCGACAGCGGCTTCTCGACAAGGCCTGAAACCTCCAGTCGCCAGTCGGCGAAGTTGTTGGCGAGCAAGCCCTTGTAGACATCGTCATCGGGAGCCGTCACACCATTCGGCCGCTGCGGCTGGCGGATGTCGGCCTCGGTGAATTCCGGGGCCAGCGCGTCACTTCCGGCAAGCAGCCGCTGTGCGCGATAGGTCAGGCCATTGGCGTTTTCGAGGAAACTTCGCAGGCCGCTGCCGACACCTAGCTGACTGTCGAAGGCGTCGCAGCTCGACAGCATGATGCCGGAGCCGCCAAGGCTGGCACCGGTCAGGAATGTGCGGCGGCTGATCTGGAATTTTGCCATGTCAGGCACTCCTCTCGACGGGTTTGTCGTCCTGTGCGGGAGGATCGGTGCGATACCAGCCGGTGATGATCGACCGCAGTTCGTTGATCGGGCCGGCGGCCAGGATCATCAGGATATGGACGACGAAGAAGGCGACCAGCAGCACCATGACGGTGAAATGGATGGTGCGTGCCGTCTGCCGGCCACCGAGCAGATCGTTGAGGAACGGCAGCACCGAATTCATGCTCGGCGACATCGCCAGGCCGGTGATGATCATCAGCGGCAACAGCACGAACAGCACGCCGCCATAGGCCATCTTCTGCAGCGTGTTGTATTCGCGCGCGTGGTGGAATTTGAGCTTGGCGTGGTCGACGATGTCTTGCGGCAATCGTTTCAAATCGTCGAGGCGTGGCGCGAGATCGCGCCGCAGATGGCCGTTCACGGTGCTGGCGACAAACCAGACGATCAACGTCGTGGTGAGTATCCAGGCAAAGAAGAAATGGATGACGCGCGCGGTGCCGAGATCATAGTAGGACGGGATGGTCGCCCAGGACGGAAAGGCGCGGGACGTCTCCTGGCCGGCCGGACCCGACCAGCCGAGCACGCCAGTCGTGTCGAAGCGCTTGCCGAAGATTTCCGTGTAGCCGCGCGGACCCGCGTCGGAATTCTCAGCGCCGATGGCGAAGATGGTGTTGTTGTATTCGAAGCCCGATTCTTTGCCGATATAGAGCTGCGGACGGGCATTAAAGATCTGCAGGCCTGACAGCAGCATGAAGAACAAAGAGATAGCCCATAGCCAATGCGTCAGCCGCGTCCAGCGCGACTGCCGGTAAATCAGCGTTTTGTCGTTCGACGCAGAAGCGCCTCGATCGGCGGCGGATTGGCTTCTGGCAACGGATTCCATCGTGTTTCGTCTCCCGGCCTCGCGGCATGGCCTGCGCGTTCATTGTCCTCCTGATACGTCGCGATCCAAACCGATGTTTCATCCGATCACGGATTTATTACGGACCGCCCAAGCTGACGGCGAGATTGACGGCGGCGGCGACGATGACCGTGTTGAAGAAAAACGACAGGATCGAATGGACAAGCACGACACGACGCATATGCGTTGTCGAGATGTTGGTATCGGCGGTCTGTGCCGTCATGCCGATCACCGTCGAGAAGTACAGGAAGTCCCAGCCCTCCGGCCGTTTGTCGCCCGGAAACAGCAGTCCGCCGACAGGGATTTTCTTCCTGGTCTCGGCATCCACCGCATCGCCGTCCATCCAGTAGACATGGGCATAATGGAGCGCTGCCATGGCATGAATGGTGAACCAGCCGAGCGGGATCGACAGCAGCGCGAAGGTGAGCTCGACGGGATGGCTTCTGTCCTTCTGATTGATCAGCAGGAACAATGAGATAACGGCAACGCCGACGACGACAAGCGTCACAGCGAAGATGACCAGCACAGGCTGGTCCGTGGCACGCGCATTCCTGCTCAGATACCTGCCGGTGAACTTCGGCATCTGGGCGACGACGAGAATGACATAGGCGGCAAAGAACGCGTTGGCGCCGATCGAATAGGCAAGCGGGGCGTGCAGCAGCAACGCCACGAGAAGCGCAAAAACGCCAACGCAGGCCGACACAGCGAACAGCATGTGGCGCTGAATGGGTTTGTCTATCGGAGCTTCGGCGGCCATGGTGGTTCCAGCCCTGGATAGCGCTAATCCGGTGTGGCTGATTTCACGGCCCGCCGCAAGATGCGGTCGAGTTCGCCGAGAAACCGCGACCGGTCCTGCGGGGCGAAGCTGGCATTGTAGCCCTTGCTTTCGCCGGTCTCGCGCAGATGCTGCTTTAGGTCGCGCATCGCCACCGCCATGCCGATCGTTTCCGGCGTGAAGGGGCGCCCGGTCGGTCCAAGCACATGCGCACCGAGCGCCACCGCGCGGGCGGCCAGCGGAATGTCGGCGGTGATCACAATGTCGTTGGTCCGCGCATTGTCGACGATCCAGTCGTCGGCGGCATCGGCGCCCTTTGAGACGACGACATTGCGGATCATCGGATCGCGCGATGGCCGCAGGCCGCCATTGGAGACGTAGGTGACAACGACGCCATGCCGGTCGGCCACTTTTTCGACCTCGGCCTTGACCGGGCAGGCGTCGGCATCGACGAGAATGGCGGGTGAGGGCATTGTCTCTCCAGAACGAGCAGGGGCCGGAAACCTGTCCGGCCCCATACCCTGAAATCTCACGATAGTCAGGCCGGCAAGGCGCCGGACTTCTTCGCCGTCCAGGTTGCGATATAGTCCATCAGTCCGGGATTGAGGCAGTCATAGGGTTCGAGCCCGATCGTCTTCAGCTGCGAACGGATGCCGTCCATCCGCTTTGGATCGACACCGGATTCGATGATCGACGAGACAAAGGCAGTGAAGCCCGGAGGCGACCAGCCGTCCTCCTCGAAGCGCTCGGGATGGATGAAGGACAGGCCCTTGAACGGGTGGTCGCGCTCGACCGGTCCGTGCATGTGCACCCCGCAGCCGGTGCAGGCATGGCGCTGGATCAGCGCCGAGGGGTCGACCACCTTCAGCTTGTCACCATTCTCGGTGACGGTGACGTCGCCGGTGCCGGCAACGGCAACGACCGAGAACACCGCGCCCTCCGGCTTCCAGCACTTTGTGCAGCCGCAGGCGTGGTTGTGGGCGATCTGGCCTTTGACCTTCACCCTGACCGGCTTGCTGGTGCAGGCGCAGACCAGCGTGCCGCCGGCAAAGCTGGCGCTTTCCCGGGGCAGTCCATTGTCGATTTTCGGATGCAGTTTTTCCGGCATTCTTTTTTCCTCCCAGTTGTGAACCCAGAAGTCGCAGGCCGGCTGGTCGGCGACTTGTGGTCTTGCTCAGTAAACCACGACACTCCTGATCGATTTGCCCTCATGCATGAGATCAAAACCCTTGTTGATGTCCTCGAGCTTCAGCGTGTGGGTGATCATCGGGTCGATCTGGATCTTGCCGTCCATGTACCAGTCGACGATCTTCGGCACGTCGGTGCGGCCGCGTGCGCCGCCGAAGGCGGTGCCCATCCAGGTGCGCCCGGTGACCAGCTGGAACGGCCGTGTGGAAATCTCCTGGCCGGCACCGGCCACACCGATGACGACCGATTTGCCCCAGCCGCGATGCGAGGCTTCCAGCGCCTGGCGCATGACCTTGGTGCTGCCCGTGCAGTCGAATGTGTAGTCGGCGCCGCCGATCTGGTCGGCGCCGCGCTTGGTCATGTTGACGAGGTGGGGCACGACATCGCCGTCGATCTCCTTCGGATTGACGAAATGCGTCATGCCGAATCTTTCGCCCCATTCCTTCTTGTCGTTGTTCAGGTCGACACCGATGATCATGTCGGCGCCGGCAAGTTTTAGCCCCTGGATTACGTTGAGGCCGATGCCGCCGAGGCCGAAGACCGCGGCTGTCGCGCCGATCTCGACCTTGGCGGTGTTGATAACCGCACCGATGCCCGTAGTCACGCCGCAGCCGATGTAGCAGATCTTGTCGAAGGGGGCGTCGGGGTTGACCTTGGCCAGCGCGATCTCGGGCAGCACGGTGAAGTTGGAGAAAGTCGAGCAGCCCATATAGTGAAAGATCTTGTCCTTGCCGATCGAGAAGCGCGATGAACCGTCCGGCATCAGCCCCTGGCCCTGCGTGGCGCGGATGGCCGTGCACAGATTGGTCTTTCGCGACAGGCAGGAATGGCACTGGCGACATTCGGGCGTATAGAGCGGGATGACGTGGTCGCCCTTCTTGAGCGAGGTGACGCCCTTGCCGACATCGACGACGACGCCGGCGCCCTCATGGCCGAGGATGGCTGGAAACAGGCCTTCCGGATCGGCGCCAGACAGCGTGAATTCGTCGGTGTGGCAGATGCCGGTCGCCTTGATCTCGACCAGCACCTCGCCCTCGCGTGGGCCGTCGAGATCGACCTCCATGATCTCCAGCGGCTTTCCGGCGGCGACAGCGACAGCGGCGCGGGTTTTCATGGGGCAGTTCCTCCAATGCGAATTTTTTTCCAAGGTTTCAGGTTTTATCGACACGATCAACCGGAACCTGGTGCCAGGACTGGTCCACAGCGGTGAATTGGAATCGCAGATCGATTGGAAGGCAGTGAATTGCATGGTCGGCTTGACCCTGCAAGCACAGGCCATAAAAGGAACGGCCGACCCGAGGGGATGACATTTCGCATGTTCACGAAAATCCTGATCGCCAATCGCGGCGAAATTGCCTGCCGCGTCATCAAGACGGCGCGCAAGATGGGTATCGCCACGGTTGCCGTCTATTCCGATGCCGATCGCGATGCCGTGCATGTCGAGATGGCCGACGAGGCGGTGCATATCGGGCCTTCGCCAGCCGCGCTGAGCTATCTCGTCCCGGAAAAGATCATCGCCGCCTGCAAGGAAACGGGAGCCCAGGCCGTGCATCCCGGCTACGGATTCCTGTCCGAGCGGGCGGCTTTCTGTGAAGCGCTGGAAGCGGAAGGCATCATTTTCATCGGCCCGAAGCCCAAGGCGATCAAGGCGATGGGCGATAAGATCGAATCGAAGAAGTTCGCCAACGCCGCCAAGGTTTCCACCGTGCCCGGCTGGCTCGGCGTCATCGAGAATGCCGACCATGCCGAAAAGATCGCCGGCGAGATCGGTTATCCCGTGATGATCAAGGCTTCGGCCGGCGGCGGCGGCAAGGGCATGCGCATCGCCTGGAGCGAGGCCGAAGTGCGCGACGGCTTCGACCGCGCGCGCTCGGAAGCCAAGAGCTCGTTCGGCGACGATCGTCTCTTCATCGAGAAATTCGTCGTCGATCCGCGCCACATCGAAATCCAGGTGCTGGCCGATGCGCATGGCAACGCGCTCTATCTCGGCGAGCGCGAATGCTCGATCCAGCGACGCAATCAGAAGGTCGCCGAAGAGGCTCCATCGCCATTCCTGGACGCCGCGACACGGAAGGCCATGGGCGAGCAGTCGGTGGCGCTGGCCAAGGCCGTCGACTACCAGAGCGCCGGCACGGTCGAATTCATCGTCGACAAGGACAAGAACTTCTATTTCCTTGAAATGAATACACGATTGCAGGTCGAGCATCCGGTGACGGAGCTCGTCACCGGCATCGATCTGGTCGAGCAGATGATCCGCGTCGCCGCCGGCGAAAAGCTTGGCCTGAAGCAAAGCGACATCAAGCTGAACGGCTGGGCGGTGGAGAGCCGGCTCTACGCCGAAGACCCTTACCGCAACTTCCTGCCTTCGATCGGCCGACTGACGCGCTACCGGCCGCCTGAGGAAGGACAATTCGGCGATGTCGTCATCCGCAACGACACCGGCGTCACCGAAGGCTCCGAAATCTCGATGTTCTACGACCCGATGCTCGCCAAGCTGTGCACCTGGGCGCCGACGCGTCTGGAGGCCATCGATGCCATGTCGGAAGCGCTCGACAGCTTCGTCGTCGACGGTATCGAGCACAACATTCCGTTCCTGGCCGCCTTGATGCAGCATCCGCGTTGGCGGGAAGGGCGGATATCGACCGCTTTCATATCGGAGGAATATCCCGACGGCTTCGCGCCGGTCGTACCGAACGACGATGAGAAGGCCGTGCTGGCGTCGATCGCGACCGCGGTGGAACTGCTGCGCCGTGACCGGCTCGACCGGCTGAGCGGGCGGCTGGCGCCGCATTCGGGAGCTCTGAAGCGCGACTGGGTGGTAAAGATCGGCGATGACTATCTGTCGGCGTCGATCATCGAGGGCATGATTTCCATTCCGATGGAAATCGATCTGTCGATCGAGGGCGGCAGGGCGCTGACCGTTGCATCCGACTGGCGGCCGGGCGATCTGATCTGGCGCGGCACGGTCGGCACGCGCAAGGTCGCGGCTCAGGTCAGGCCGGTTGCCAACGGCTTTCGCATTGCCTGGAAGGGCATGTCGGTGACCGCGCGCGCCATGCTGCCGCGCACCGCCGAGCTGGAAAGGCTGATGCCCGAAAAGGTGGCGCCGGACACGTCGAACCTGCTGCTTTGCCCGATGCCTGGCCTTGTCGTGTCAATTGCCGTTGCCGAAGGCCAGGAGGTCAAGGCCGGCGAGACATTGGCGGTGGTCGAAGCGATGAAGATGGAAAACGTGCTGCGTGCTGAACGCGACCTTGTCGTCTCCAAACTCAACGCCAAGCCAGGCGACAGCTTGGCCGTGGATGCGGTGATCATGGAGTTTGCGTAAGGCTGGCCGGGCAGGCAGCCTGTGATCAGCAGCGGTTTGTGCTGGACTGGCATCGCGCGGTCCCGGACAATACATCTCCATCGACTCAAGGACCTTCACGCAGCGCCATGGCCGACGAAAAACTTCCCCGCGATCCCCTGAAGCGCGAAGCAGCGATTGCTGCGGCGCGGCCGGAGGCCCCGGCGCGGCCCTTCGTCCATCTGCGCGTGCATTCGGCCTATTCCCTGCTGGAAGGCGCCTTGCAGATCGGCAAGGTGGTGGCTCACGCGGTCAAGGACGAAGCCCCGGCCATCGCCGTCACCGACACCAACAATCTGTTCGGCGCACTGGAATTCGCGCAGAAGGCGATGAAGGACGGCATCCAGCCGATCATCGGCTGTCAGACCGCGCTCGCCTTTTCCGGCGAAAACAGCGATGGCCAGCGCGACCGCAGGCGGCAGGGCCCGGATATGCGGCCGGTCGTCCTGCTCGCCGCGACCGAGGCCGGCTATTCCAATCTGGTCAGGCTGGTCAGTCGCGTCTACCTCGAAACACCGCCGGGCGAAGCCGTGCACCTGACCACCGAAATGATGGACGGCTATTGTGACGGATTGATCTGCCTCAGCGGTGGGCCGCGCGGACCGATCGGCACCGCGCTTAAGGAAGATCGCCGCGACCTGGCCGAAGCCCGGCTTTTGACCCTCAAGGAGATGTTCGGCGACCGGCTCTATGTCGAGTTGGACCGGGTTTCCGGTTATGACCGCGTGATCGAAAAATCCTCGATCGATCTGGCGTATGCCCATGAACTGCCCCTGGTCGCCACCAACGAGGCGTTCTTTTCCTCTCGTGACGACTATGACGCACATGACGCGCTGATCGCCATCGCCGAGGGATCGGTCGTCGCCGCCGACAATCGTCGCCGGCTGTCGCCGGACAATTTCCTGCGCAGCCAGGCCGATATGGCGAGGCTCTTTGCCGATCTGCCGGAGGCGATCGACAACACTGTCGAGATCGCGCTGCGCTGCTCCTATTATCCGAAGAACCGCAATCCGATCCTGCCGCGCTTCACCGGCGGCGATGTCGCCGACAATGACGCCGCCGTGCAGGCGGAAGCCGACGAACTGGCCCGCCAGGCGCATGAGGGGCTCGACGCGCGCCTCGCCATGCATGGCCCAACCGCCGGCTATACGGTCGAGCAATACCGCGAGCGGTTGAACTTCGAGCTTGGCATTATCACCAAGATGAAGTTTCCCGGCTACTTCCTGATCGTTGCCGACTTCATCAAATGGGCCAAGGCGCAAGGCATTCCGGTCGGGCCGGGCCGCGGTTCGGGCGCAGGCTCGCTGGTCGCCTATTCGACGACTATCACCGACATCGATCCGCTGCGCTTCTCGCTGCTGTTCGAGCGCTTCCTCAATCCCGACCGCGTGTCGATGCCCGACTTCGACATCGACTTCTGCCAGGATCGCCGCGAGGAGGTCATCCGCTACGTCCAGCAGAAATACGGCCGCGACCAGGTCGGCCAGATCATCACCTTCGGTACGCTGCAGGCTCGCGCCGTGCTGCGCGACGTCGGCCGCGTCCTGCAGATGCCCTATGGCCAGGTCGACAAGCTGTCCAAGATGGTGCCGCAGAACCCGGCCAATCCGGTCAAGCTCGCCGACGCCATCGCCAACGAGCCGCGCTTTGCCGAAGAGGCCGAGAGGGAGCCGATCGTCCAGACGCTGCTCGACATGGCGCAGAAGCTGGAGGGCCTTTACCGCCACGCCTCGACGCACGCCGCCGGCATCGTCATCGGCGACCGGCCGCTGTCGGAATTGGTGCCGATGTACCGAGATCCGCGCTCGGACATGCCGGTCACCCAGTTCAACATGAAATATGTCGAGCAGGCCGGGCTGGTGAAGTTCGACTTCCTCGGGCTCAAGACGCTGACGGTGCTGGAAACGGCTGTGAAGCTGATCCGCCGGCGCGGCATCGAGATCGTCCTGGCAACGATCCCGCTCGACGATCCCGAGACCTACGCCATGCTGTCGCGCGGCGAAGTGGTCGGCGTGTTCCAGGTGGAAAGCGCCGGCATGCGCAAGGCGCTGATCGGCATGCGGCCCGACTGCATCGAGGACATCATTGCGCTGGTGGCGCTTTACCGCCCCGGTCCGATGGAGAACATTCCGACCTACAACGCCCGCAAGCATGGCGAAGAGGAGATGGCGTCGATCCATCCCAAGATCGACCATCTGGTGAAGGAGACGCAAGGCGTCATCGTCTACCAGGAACAGGTGATGCAGATCGCGCAGGAGCTGTCCGGCTACTCGCTCGGCGAAGCCGATCTGCTGCGCCGCGCCATGGGCAAGAAGATCCGCGCCGAGATGGACAAGCAGCGCGAGCGCTTCGTCTCCGGCGCTGTCGAGCGTGGCGTCGGCAAGCCGCAAGCCGACTTCATTTTCGACCTGCTGGCCAAGTTCGCCGACTATGGTTTCAACAAATCGCATGCCGCCGCCTACGCGGTGGTTTCATACCAGACCGCCTATCTCAAGGCGCATTATCCGGTCGAGTTCCTGGCGGCGTCGATGACGCTCGACATGGGCAACACCGACAAGCTCGCCGATTTCCGCCAGGACGCGCTACGCCTCGGCATAGAGGTTCTGGCGCCGTCGGTGACATCGAGCTTTCGCCCCTTCGAGGTCGGTGAGAACCGCATCTACTATTCGCTGGCGGCGCTCAAAGGCGTCGGCGACGCGGCGGTCGAACACATCGTTGCCCAACGTGGGGAAAAGCCGTTCAAGAACCTTGCTGATTTCTGCGAGCGGGTCGATCCCAAGATTGTCGGCAAGCGCGTCTTCGAAAGCCTGATCATGGCCGGTGCGCTCGATTGCTTCGGCCACGACCGCGCGTCGATGATGGCGGGCGTGGAGCGCATGATGGGACTGGCGTCGCTGGCGCAGCAGAATGCGGTTTCCGGCCAGCACGACATCTTCGGCGCTTCGCTCGGCGCCCAGTCGCAGGCACTCAATCTGCCGGCGACAGAGCCGTGGCTCGCCGCCGATCGGCTGCACCGTGAATTCCAGGTGGTCGGCTTCTATCTCTCGGCGCACCCGCTCGACGAGTACAAGGCGGCCCTGCAGAAGATGCGGGTTCAGACGTGGGCCGAGTTTTCGGCGGCCGTCAAACGCGGTGCCGCCGCCGGCCGTCTGGCCGGCACGGTGACGTCCAAGCAGGAGCGCAAGACGCGCACCGGCAACAAGATGGGCGTTATCGCCTTTTCTGACACATCCGGCCAGTACGAAGCCGTGCTGTTTTCCGAAGGACTGGCGCAATATCGCGATCTGCTCGAGGCCGGCCGCTCCGTGGTCATCACCGTTGCCGCCGAGGACAGGCCGGAAGGCGTCAATCTGCGCATCAACTCAGTGCAGTCGCTGGAGGACGAGGCAAGCCGTATCCAGAAGGCACTTCGCATCTTCGTGCGCAACGCCTCGCCGATCAATACGCTGGCCGGCCAACTGACCGTCAGGGGCGAAGGCCAGGTCAGCTTCGTGCTGATCAAGGAAGAGGGCGAGGGGGAAATCGAGATCGAGCTGCCGAACCGCTACCGGATTTCGCCGCAGATCGCCTCGGCGATGCGCGCGGTGCCGGGCGTGGTCGAAGTGGAGTTGGTGTGACCCCCGCTCTTTCTCGCGCGCGGCAATCAGCCTGGCGGTCGCTGCCGCGAACGCCAGCGCAGTCAGCATGAAGCCGGCGCAGAGGAACGGGTCGCAGGCGGTTTCAGCCTTGGCGCGGCTGCGTGACAGGCTGCGCAGGCTCTATCATGGGCGCACGCCGGCCGCTTTCCGGTTCCAACTGGTGGCCGTCGTCATCGACCTCGCCATCATCGCTTTCTTCATCGCGACGCCGGTTCTTCAGGACAAGCCGTCATTCCTCTGGCTCGACTATTCGGCGGCCGCGCTTGTCGCCGCGGACCTGATCGCCCGGCTGCTTGCCTCCAAAAACATGCTGCGGCTGATGAAGCAGCCGACGTCGTGGGTCGATGTCTTCATCCTTTTGACGCTGCTGATGCCGACGGCGTTCGCCAATCTCGCCTTCCTGCGCATCCTGCGGCTGTGGTCGTTGTCGCGCAGCGGTTCGCTCTGGCGGCATCTGGAGATGCGCGGCCTGCGGCCGTGGCGCGAGGCCAGCCACGCCGTCATCAACCTTTTGACCTTCCTGTTCGTCATCACTGGCTTCGTCTACACGTTCTTCTTCCGCACTGGCGCCGGTCTGGAAAACTATATCGACGCGCTTTATTTCACCGTCGCCACGGTGACGACGACCGGCTTCGGCGACATTGTGCTGCCGGGCATGGCCGGCAAGCTGACGGCAATCGTCACCATGATCATCGGCATATCGCTGTTTGTCAGACTGGCTCAGGCGATCTTCCGGCCAGCCAAGGTTTTGTTTCCCTGCCCGCAGTGCGGCCTGCGGCGGCACGAGCCGGACGCCGTGCATTGCAAAGCCTGCGGCCATCTTCTCAACATACCCGACGAAGGGAACTGACGGCCGGCGGGACTACGACGCCGCCACTTCGGCCGGCTTCATTGGCCTGCGCTGAAGATTGAGCAGATTGCCCATCAGGATCAGCAGCGCGCCACCAGCGGTGAAGGCGTCGATCTGCTCGCTATAGAGCAGCCAGCCAATCAGCGCCGACAGCGGCACGCGCAGGAAATCCATCGGCGAGACGATAGTCGCGTCGGCATGACCAAGCGCACGGGCCATGCAGAAATGCGACGACATGCCGGTGAAGGCGATCAGCACGATCCATGGCCACAGCTCCAGTGGCGGGTTGCGCCACGTATAGAGCGCCGGGATGAGACCGACTATCGACTGGATAATCAGCATCCAGCAGATGATGCGCACGACGCTGTCCGTCCGGGTCAGCGATTTGATCGTGACCACCGAGATGCCGAAGCAGGCCGCGGCACCCAGCACGACGAGATGTCCAGGATCGATCGAGCCGACACCGGGGCGCACGATGATCACCACGCCGATCAGCCCCAGCCCGATCGCTGCCAGCTTGGGCCGGTTGAGCCTTTCGTCAAGAAAAATCACCGCCAGGATAGCTGTCCAGATCGGCGTGGTGAATTCGATCGAGATCAGCACGGCCAGCGGGATCAAAGTGAGGGCGTAGAGCCAGGCCGCCTGGCCCGTGTAGTGGATGACGTTGCGGGCGATATGGGCAATGGGGCGCCGCGTGCGCATGGCTTGAAAGCCGCCACTCGTCATCACCAGCGGCAGAAGGATGAAGAAGCCGATCACAGAGCGCAACTCCAGCACCTGGAAGACGTTGAGCTCCGCTGTCGTGGCTCGGCCGGCGACCGTCATCCCAAGGAAGGAAGCGATCGACAGCGCCATCCAGAACGCGGCCTTGGGGATCGAGGGTGTGGGTGCCATTCGCGCTATGTCGCAGGCCAGGACTTCTGCCGCAATCGCTACGCGAGGCATTCTTCTGGGCCAGTCGCGACTGGCTGGATATTGTAAAACAGTCATGTGGCGGGCGGAACCTGAAACGGCAAGTGGCGTTGAATCCCGATGGTCAGCCGTGCTGGCGGACCGTCCCGCCTTTTTGAAGATCGACAGGGAGAGCTTCGATGAGATCCTTCGCGCAATTCGCGCTTGCCGGCGGTTTACTGGTTGCGGCAGGCGCGGCACATGCCGACGAGACGCAATTTCTCCAGTCGTTCAAGGGCAATTTCGCCGGCAGGGGTATCGTCAAGGTCACCACCGATGCGCCGACCGTGAACGTGTCCTGCACGTTCAGCTCGAACGCGACATCGACCTCCCTGTCGCTCGACGGCAATTGCCGGGGGCTTGTCGTGGTCACGCGTGCCATCAGCGCGGATCTGAAGGCCAGCGGCGCCAAATACAGCGGCACCTATGTCGGCTCTCGCACGGGACCGGCACAGCTCAACGGCAGCCGTTCGGGCAACGCGATCAACCTGGGCATTCGCTGGGCCAAGGAGGTCAATGGCGACCGAAGGGCGCAGATGAAGGTCGAGAAACGCGGCGAGAACGGCATGCGGCTGACCGTCATCGACACCGACCCGAAAACCGGCAAGAGCGTGGTGACGAGCAGGATTGATCTGCAGCGCACCTAATCCTCGAGCGGCTCCGGCGGATGGGCGTCGCGGCCCTTGCCGAATGTGTAGCCGGTTTCCACCGCCTTGCGGCCGAACTTGTCGCGGAGGGCATCGATGGCGCCTTCGGCCATGGCGCGCTTGCGCGATTGGATGTCGACCAGATCGGGCGGGTCGGCCTTGTCGTCGTCCGAGAGGTCGCTGACACCGATGCCGAGCAGCCGATATTTCGTGCCGTCGGTTTCCTTGCGCAGAAGCTCCACCCCGGTCTGAAAGATGCGGTCGGCGAGCCGGGTCGGATCGCCGAGCTGGCGATTGCGCGTGCGCAGCTTGAAATCCTGGCTCTTCAGTTTCAGCACCACAGTGCGCCCGGCAATGCCTGACTTTTTCAGCCGTGCCGAAACCTTTTCCGAAAGACCCCTGAGAACCGCGACCAGTTCCTCTAGCGACGCGATGTCGGTGTCGAAGGTGGTTTCGGCCGATACGCTCTTGGCATCCTGGTCGGGATCGACGCGGCGGACGTCCTCGCCGCGCGAAAGGTGGTAGAGCCGGTCGCCCATCGTGCCGTAGCGGCGCATCAGGTCGCCGCGATCCATCTGCTGCAACTGGCCGATAGTGCGGATGCCGTCACGCTCCAGGGTGGCGTTGAATGCCTTTCCGACACCCCAGATCATGGTCACCGGCTGCGCCGCCAGGAAGCCGACTGCCTCGGCCTCGCCGATGACCGAGAAACCGCGCGGCTTGCGAAAATCAGACGCAATCTTGGCAAGGAACTTGCAATAGGACAGGCCGGCCGAAACGGTGATGCCGATCTCCTTCTCGACGGCCTGCGCGAAGCGCGCCAGCACCACAGCAGGCGGCAGGCCGTGCAGTCGTTCGGTGCCGGCGAGGTCGAGAAACGCCTCGTCGATCGACAGCGGCTCGACCAGCGGTGTCAGCGCTTGCATCATGGCGCGCACTTCGCGGCCGACGCGCACGTATTTTTCCATGTTGGGGCTGATGACGACCGCCTCCGGGCAGGCTTCGAGCGCCTTGAACATCGGCATGGCCGAGCGGACGCCCTGGATGCGGGCGATGTAACAGGCGGTGGAGACGACGCCGCGCTTGCCGCCGCCGATGATCAGCGGCTTGTCCTTGAGCGCCGGATTGTCGCGCTTTTCGATCGCCGCATAGAAGGCGTCGCAATCGATATGGGCCAGATGCAGCCGGTAAAGCTCGGGATGACGCACAAGCCGGGGGCTGCCGCAGCGCTCGCAGCGGCGCGTCGGGCTGCGCTGAAACATCAGGCAGTCGCGGCAAAAACCGTGATCGGGATTGTTGACAGGGGCCGCCATCGCTGCGAACATAAAGAGAACAGAAGCAATGGTACGACAGTGCAAGGCCAGCGACAAGGCTGGCCTGGGGAGAACGCATGAGCACGACCATAGCGCCGCTTGCGCCCGAGCTTTGGGCTGAATTCGAGGACCTCTTCGGCAAGCAAGGCGCCTGCTACGGCTGCTGGTGCACGCATTTCCGGCTGGCGCCGGCGATGCGCCGCGAGAGCAGCCGGGAACGCAACAAGAACCACATCAAGGCGCGTATCGAAGCCGGCCCGCCGCCCGGACTGCTGGCATTCGAGGATGGCCAGGCGGTTGGCTGGATGCAGATCGGACCGCGCGCCGACGTGCCCGAATGGAACAATCAGGGCAGGGGGTCGGCACCGGTCGATCCTGCCGACGCGGGGGATGCGGCCGTTTGGGCGATCTCCTGCTTCTTCATCCGCGCCAAGGCGCGCGGCAGGGGCATCACGCATCGCCTCGTCGAAGGCGGCATAGGTTTCGCCCGCCAGAATGGGGCCCGGCTGCTCGAGGCGTGCCCGATGGACCTGTCTCGCGATTCGCGCTCGATCGGCCTGTTCGTCGGTTCGTCACGGGTCTTCGAGAAGGCGGGTTTCGAGCGGCTGGTGGAACGCAAGGCCGGTCGCCCGCTGATGCGGCTGGTGCTTTGATCGAGATGGTCTGCCCGGGTGCCGTTGTCGATCTCACCTTGCGGTTGCAGCGGTAATTTCATACCAGACGGACAAAGTCTTTCTTCTAGGTCAAACGGAGAATTCGCGTGAACCGTGCCCTGCCATTCGTGTTCCTTCTTGCGTTGAGTGCCCCTGCTTTCAGCCAGACCGCCGACAGTCAGGGTGCGAAGCAATTGTCCGACGACTTGTCCCGCTATGTCGGCAAGCAGGCCATCGACAAAGGCATTTTGAAGGTTTCGCTCGAAGGTGGCGCCTACAAGATCGTGTTCGATTTCAAGGCACTTGCCGCATCATTTCCGGACCAGAAACTGCTGAAGTTCGACTTCGCGCCCTATGCCTTGATGGTCAAGCCGCGCAGCGACGGGTCCTGGGATGTCTCCATGGATTTCTCCCAAACCGCCTCCTTCGAGTTCAACGGACCCGAGGGGCTGCAAAGCACTCAGTTTTCGATCAAGGACGGCAAGGGTTCGGGCGTCTACGATCCAAATCTGGCGGCCTTTACCAGCGGCACCAGCTCGATGGCCGGCATGACGATGGCATCGAAGGATGCCAAGCAGCACATGGAAGCCAGCACGGGCGCCGGCATCGCGACCGTTGCCGCGACCAAGTCGGCGACCGGGGGCGTCGATTTCACAACCTCGCAGAAGGTGTCGAGTTTTGTCGAAGCGATCAATTTCGATGACCCCGAGAGCGGGCTGAAATTCCCGGTCACCGTCAGGTCGCCGGAATTGTCGGTCGAAGCCAGCGGCAAGGGCGTGCGGACCAAGCCATTGCTCGATCTCCTGGCATTTGCGGTGGCCAACGAGGACGAGGCGACGCTGAAGGACAACCAGGCGCAGCTCAAATCGCTTCTGCTCGCCGCCTTGCCGCTTTGGCAGCGTATCGACGGGACCTACGGTTTCAAGGATTTCGCGGTGGAAAGCCCGGTCGGCAATTTCGGCGCCACCCAGCTCAGCACCGTGTTCGGCACCGATGGCGTGGCCCAGAACGGCACGATCACGTACGGCATCAAGGCATCGGGGCTGACCGTGCCGACCCAGCTTCTGCCGAGCTGGAGCGTGGGGTTGTTGCCCACCGATGTCGATTTGAACTTTGGCGGCGCCAATATCGATCTCGACAGCATGGCGAAGAAGGCGATCGAAGCCTTTGATCTCAATAAGAATCCGCCGCTGTCGGCCGAATTCGGCGAGCAACTTAAAGTCGACTTCATGGCCAGGATGCCGAAGGTCGTGCTTGGCCACAGCACCGTGAAGAACAAGGACACGGAGATCGCGCTGGAAGGCGAGATGACATTCCCAGGCGAAAAGCCCGAAGGTAGCGTGACCGTCAATGTCGCCGGCTTCGACAAGCTTGTCGAAGGCCTGCAGCAAGCGGCAAAGTCGGAACCGGAGGTTGGCCAATACGTGCCAGTCGCTCTCATGGCGAAGGGCTTTGGCAAGACGCTGCCCGATGGCCGGCTGGAATGGATCGTCAATGCCAAGGCCGATGGCTCGGTCACCGTCAATGGCGTCATGCTGAAGCCCGCCGATCCGGCCGTGGACGACAGCGTGGATGATGGTGACGGCGCCGATGACAGCGGAGACGACAGCGGCGGCGCAGGTGCGAACTGAACCCCTGAAGCTGGAGTTCAGAGCCCCAGCGCGCTTTGAATCTTGGGCGCTGCCTCGTGCCAGTCCTGGACGACGACCACATCGTCCGTCACCGGCGGCAGGAATGCGCGCAGCGAATTGTCGGCCATCAGGTGGAACAGTTCGGCGTCGGCGACCGATTCCCGTACCGACGCCAGATTGTGCGGCTGATCGTCGACGAAAACCACCGGTCGGCCGGCCCTGCCGCGAAGCTTGGCCACCGCCGGTCCTTTGGCCATTTCAGTGGTCAGAAGCGGATAGCTCAGTCCAAGCGCGTCGAGATGGACGCGACGCACGGCACGGTGCTTGTGCGGCATGGCCGTCAGCAAGATGATTTCCGCGCGGTCGCCAAACCCTGCCAGGGCTTCTGCCGCGCCGTCCGTAATGTTTTGCCAATCGGCTTGCGCGTCAAAGAAATCGGCCAGCAGTGCCGTGACTTCGGGCTGTTCGATCAGGCGGCCGCTGGCGGTCTCTGCGATGTTGCCGGTCAGCCGAAACGAGGCCAGCGTCAAGCCATAGCCGCGCGCCTTGAGGAAATTCGGAAACGGTCGGATGAATTCGAGCACGACGTCATCGACGTCGAGCACCAGCAGCGGTCGGTCGTCGGCTGCCAGTTCTTCAATCTGGCGCGCGGTTTCCGGATCATCGCTCATATGGAATGCTCGTGGTTGTCGTCGCCCAGCGGCAGCGACCGCAAGGCCTTGCCGACAGCCGCCGGCGGGGTGCCGGTTTCCTCGGCAAAGCGCATCAGAGTCGGCTCGTGGGCGAGGATGAATTGCAGGACACCGGCCAGAAAACCCGGCTCGCTGGCGGCTTTGCGGATCGAATGGACCTCTATGCCGGTGATCGCCAGAAAGCGCGGCAGCAGCTCCGGATCGGAGGCGACGAAGCCCAGGGCCTTCACGGCAATCGATTCCGCTTCTTCGCGCATTGACGCTGCGTTTGCCATCACTACCTTCGGTGTGTGGAATGAGTCTCTCCCGCAGTAATGGCAAGAGTTGCTTGCGGCAAGCCATTAGAGCGTGGCGCGCCCTTTGGACGCGCAGGGACGAGGTGGAATTCGCGCTGTTTTCCAGCCGCGGATTTCCGTTTCGTCAATCATATTGCCGTAAAGTGAAGCAGGGTTTGGTGCGTTCAGACATGGGCGCATGACGGTCGCCTTCGAAGCGGAAGGGCAGCCGGGACGGGAAATCGATGCCGAAGAAGGTTATGATCGTCGAGGACAATGAGCTCAATATGAAGCTCTTTCGGGACCTCATCGAGGCAAGCGGTTACGAGACCGTGCGCACCCGCAACGGTCTGGAAGCGCTCGATCTGGCGCGCCAGCACCGGCCGGATCTGATCCTGATGGATATCCAATTGCCTGAAGTGTCGGGGCTTGAAGTGACCAAATGGCTGAAGGAGGACGACGAGCTGCACGTCATCCCGGTCATTGCGGTGACCGCCTTCGCCATGAAGGGCGACGAGGAACGCATCCGCCAGGGTGGCTGCGAGGCTTATATTTCGAAGCCGATCTCGGTGCCGCGTTTCATCGAAACCATCAAATCCTATCTGGGCGATGCGTGATGTGCCCCTTCAGCCGAGCCGGAGCGTTGTGAAATGACTGCGCGGATCCTCGTCGTCGACGACATCCCTGCCAATGTGCGGCTGCTGGAAGTCCGGCTGCTGGCAGAATATTTCGAAGTGCTGACCGCCACCAACGGGCCGGATGCGATCGAGACCTGCGAGAACGGCAAGGTCGATGTCGTGCTGCTCGACGTGATGATGCCTGACATGGACGGCTTCGAGGTCTGCCGTCGGCTGAAGAGCGATCCGGCGACATCGCACATTCCGGTGGTGATGATCACCGCGCTCGACCAGGTTTCCGACCGCGTCCGCGGGCTCGAGGCCGGCGCCGACGACTTCCTGACCAAGCCGGTCAACGACCTGCAGCTTATGACGCGCGTCAAGAGCCTGGTTCGCCTGAAGTCGCTGACCGACGAGTTGCGGCTGCGCGCCTCGACGACGCGCAACATCGGCATCGAGGAGTTGCTCAGCCGCAATTTCGCATCCGAGGACACGACGCCCAAAGTGCTTTTGATCGACGAACGCAAATCATCCGTCGAGCGCATTCAGAAGATGCTGTGCGACCGCGCCGATCTCGATATCTCCAGCGATCCGCATGCCGGTTTCTTCCAGGCCGCCGAGACGTCCTATGAATGCGTGATGATCTCGACCGCGTTCGCCGATTTCGATCCGCTGAGGCTCTGTTCGCAGTTGCGCTCGCTCGATCGCACCCGTTTCGTGCCGATCATCCTGCTGGCGGAGGAGGGCGAGGAGGAACGCATCATCCGCGGCCTCGAACTCGGCATCAATGATTATCTGATGCGGCCGATCGACCAGCAGGAGTTGACGGCGCGGCTGCGCACCCAGGTGCGCCGCAAGCGCTACAACGACCAGCTGCGCGCCAGCGTCACCCAGACCATCGAAATGGCGGTGACCGACGGCCTGACGGGGCTGCACAACCGCCGCTATCTAGACAGCCATCTGCAGACGCTGTTCGATCGCGCGGTGGCGCGGCGCCGGCCGCTGTCGGTGATGATCACCGACCTCGACCGCTTCAAGGCGATCAACGACGCGCACGGTCATGACGGGGGCGACGAGGTTCTGCGGGAATTCGCACGACGGCTGCGCAAGAATGTCAGGGGTATCGACCTTGCCTGCCGTTTTGGCGGGGAGGAGTTCGTCGTGGTGATGCCGGACACCGAGGGCGCGGTGGCCGAGAAGGTAGCCGAGCGCATTCGCGCCGAAATCGCCCAGGCAGCTTTTGCCATCGGCCAGGACGGCAAGGCGATCGAAGTCACGGTCAGCGTCGGCGTGTCGTCGGTGCTGAAAGGCGTGGACACGGTGGCGGCGCTGATGAAGCGTGCCGATCTCGCGCTCTACGAAGCCAAGAGCGGCGGCCGCAACCGGGTTGTTGCCAAAGCCGCATAACCGGCCAAGGCTCCGAATATCCAGTCAACCCGACAGGGTTACCCGTTTACCTTAATCCAAGCGATTCGCGAGCCTTGGTTAAGAAACTGTTGATTTTCATAAGCTCTTGCGCAACTGTGCAGGCCAAGACGAAGCCGGCACGAGGATAGAAAGCCGGCTCCGATCCCTGGGAATACCCCATGATGCTCAGGTCCGCCGCATCTCCTGGGTCCGTGGGGTCGGCCGGCCGGCGCTGGCACATAGTGGCCTCCTCGTACCGCTGCCAAACGCCGACCGGCCCCCTTCTCTCCAAAAGAACATCAGAACGTGCCAAAGCACGGAGGAATCTGCGTTTCTGCAGGTGAAATCGGAACACCCGTTCTAGCCGTTCCTACACAGTTTCGCTGTGAGGGCAGCCAACGATGAGGGGAAGAATACCCCTTCCATTTCATACATATGGCGCACAAGAGGCTTGCGGCAAGACCCGGCTCCTCCCGTAAAACCGCGACCCAAGCCAGGGCGCGGAAAACGGGAGTTATGATAATGATTTCAGATCATGCGGTTGTGATCGCCGGGGGTGGTCCGACGGGATTGATGCTGGCAGGCGAACTGGCGCTGGCAGGCGTGGACGTTGCCATTGTCGAAAGGCGACCGGATCAGAAACTGGCAGGATTGCGCGCTGGCGGCCTGCATGCGCGCACTCTTGAGGTGCTCGACCAGCGCGGAATTGCGGATCGGTTTCTTTCACAGGGACAGATATCGCCGTCCGTGGGCTTCCACATGATCCGGTTAGACATCAGCGATTTTCCCACGCGCCACAATTATCTGCTGGCGCTGCGGCAAAACCACATCGAGCGCATCCTGGCCGACTGGGTCGGCGAGTTCAAGGTGCCGATCTATCGCGGACACGAGGTTGCGGGGTTTGCCCAGGACGCCAGCGGCGTCGATGTCAAACTGTCCAACGGCCACCGGCTGAAGACGACATATCTGGTTGGTTGCGACGGAGGCCGCAGCACCGTTCGCAAATCAGCCGGTATTGAGTTCGCCGGATGGGATCCGACGATGAGCTGGATGATTGCCGAGGTCGAGATATCGGAAGAGCCGGAATGGGGCTTCCGCAGCAACGCCTTCGGAATTCATGCCCTGGGTAAGATCGAGGACGGCAAAAAAGTTGGCGTCGTGCTGACGGAACCGAACCTGGAGGCGCGCGGCGACCCGACCCTGCGCGAGCTCAGCGAGGCGCTGACTGCCATCTACGGCACCGACTTCGGGGTCCACAGCCCGACCTGGCTCTCCCGCTTCACCGACATGACGCGCCATGCTGCCGCATACCGCGACAGGCGCGTGCTGCTGGCGGGTGATGCCGCGCACATCCATCCGCCAATGGGTGGGCAGGGCCTCAACATCGGCGTGCAGGATGCGGTGAATCTTGGATGGAAGCTGGCCCAAGTCATCAAGGGGATATCGCCGCAAAGCCTGCTCGACAGCTATCACGCCGAGCGTCATCCGGTTGCCGCCCGCGTGTTGCGCAATACGATGGCACAGGTCGCGCTTCGCCGCACGGATGACCGCAGCAAGGCCTTGGCCGACACTGTTGCCGAGTTGCTCGGCATGGATGAAGCCCGCAAGAAAATCGCCGCGGAGATGTCTGGTTTGGGTGTCCATTACGACCTTGGCGAGGGGCATCCACTGCTTGGGCGGCGAATGCCCGATCTCGATCTGACCACCGCTGGCGGACCGTTGCGGGTCTTCACCTGCACGACGCGCAGCCAGTGTTGCTCAACTTCGGTGAGCCCGGCAGGCTGGACCTCGCGCCCTGGGCTGATCGGGTCCGGCAGATCGACGCCGGTTACGCCGGTATCTGGGACCTCCCGGTGCTCGGGAGGGTCGCCGCGCCCTGCGCCGTCTTGATCCGGCCCGATGGTTATGTGGCTTGGGCCGGGGCGGGAACCCAACAGGGGCTGGTGGACGCGCTGACCACCTGGTTCGGGTCGCCTGCTGCCTCAGATTAGCAGATACGATCGAAGCGCAATCGCGCGACCGCCTTGAAAATATTGCGTCGCTCCCTCCGACAGTGCTCCTGACAGTTGGTTGACAGGAGCTTCCTTCTGTGCAGAAATTGGTTGGACCATTGGACCACTTGGAGGAAATGTGGACCAGAACAGCCTGCCACCCATCCAGACGACGGCGCGCGATGACGCCGTGCTGAAGGCGTTGGTGGGCTTTGTTCGCGCCGAGGCCTTGCAGCCGGGCGAGCGGCTTCCAACCGAGCGTATTCTGGCCGAGCGGCTGAAGGTCAGCCGCAACACCGTGCGCGAGGCGCTGACACGCTGGGAAGGGCTCGGCCTCGTCGAGAGGCGCCAGGGCAGCGGCACCTATCTCAAGGCGGCTGTTTCACACGATATGCTGCACATGCCGCTGACGCTGGCGGGCGGCAATGATTTCACCAGCCTGATGCAGACGATGGAGATCCGCCGCGCACTGGAGGCGGAGGCCGCAGCTCTTTGCGCCGAACGCGCCAGCCAGGCAGATATCGCCGAAATCGCACGCAAGCTCGACATCATGGAGCAGGCGTTCCGCACACGCGACGGCATGTCGTCGGAAGAGGATTGGGAGTTCCACCAGGCGATCTACCGGGCCTCGGGTAATCCGCTGTTCGAGCAGATCATCGCCGCCATGTACGAGTTGTTCCACCGCTTCTGGGAGCATCCGCTCGGCGTGCGCGACTTCGGCCACGCCAGCTTTCCCTATCACCGCACCATCTACGAACGCATCGCCGCGCGCGACCCGCAAGGCGCACGCGCCGAGGCGCTCAAGCTGATCGCCACCGTCGAAGACGATCTCAAGCGCGGTGCGGCCAAACTCCAACTTTCGAGCCAGACATGAACGAGCATCCATCAGGTTTCGATCACGACTATCTTGCCGAGGCCGCGACACTCTTGGCGCATGACGAACCGTTCCCTGGCGGCGCGGTGGTGCCGCCGATCTACCAGACCTCGCTGTTCACCTTCGCCAATTATGCCGAGATGGCCGATACCTTTGCCGGGAAACGAAAGCAGCCGATCTATTCGCGTGGCGACAATCCGACGGTGATGGAGTTCGAGGCGCGCGTGGCAGCGCTTGAGGGCGCAGAAGCCGCGCGCGGCTTTTCCAGCGGCATGGCGGCGATCAGCGCCACGGTGCTTGCGTTCGTTGGGGCAGGCGAGCGCATCGTGGCGGTGCGCAATTGCTATGGCGATGCCTACCGGCTGTTCGAGCGGCTGTTGCCTCGGCTCAACATCAAGGTCGACTATGTCGACGGCTCCGACCCGGATGCGGTCGCGGCGGCACTTCCCGGCGCCAAGCTGCTCTACCTGGAAAGCCCGACCTCGATGATGTTCGAGCTGCAGGACATCGCGCATCTGACACGGCTGGCCAAGGAACAGGGCATCGTCACCACCATCGACAATTCCTGGGCGACGCCGGTGTTCCAGAAGCCGATCGCGCATGGCGTCGACCTGGTGCTGCATTCGGCCTCGAAATACCTTGGCGGCCACAGCGACACCGTCGCTGGCGTCGTCGCGGGTTCGGCCGCTCATATCAAGCACATCAACGAGCAGACCTATTCCTATCTCGGCGGCAAGCTGTCGCCATTCGAAGCCTGGCTGTTGCTGCGCGGCTTGCGCACGCTGCCGCTGCGCCTGCCGCACCACATGAAGAGCGGCCTGACCATCGCCGAACGGCTGAAGGCGCATGCCAATGTCGAGCGCGTCAACCATCCTGTCTATTCGAACCATCCGGGCAAGGCGACACTGGCCGGCTATGCCGGTCTGTTCTCCTTCGAGGTGACGGACGAGATCGACATCCCCGTCTTCGTCGATGCGATGAAATATTTCCGCATCGGCGTCAGCTGGGGCGGGCATGAAAGCCTGGTCGTGCCGGCCAAGGCGTCGCTGGAGCAGACGCCTGGCCTGAATTCGATGGCGCGCTTCGGCGTCAGCCCCCGAACCATCCGCTTCAATGTCGGATTGGAGAGTGTCGAAGACCTGTGGGCGGATGTCGCCCAAGCCTTCGAAAAAGCCAGAAAATAACAAGCGGGTTCAAAATGGGAGTCTTGAACATGAAAAAACTGACCGTCATGCTTGCCACCGTTGCGGGACTGGCGATTTCCGCCGGAAATGCCGTGGCCGATTCGACCCTGAAAATGGTCGAAGTCATCACCAGCCCGCCACGCACCGAGTTCCTGAAAAAGCAGATCGCCGAGTTCGAAACAGCCAATCCGGGCATCAAGGTCGAGCTGATCTCGCTGCCCTGGGGCCAGGCCTTCGAGAAATTCCTGACCATGGTGCAGGCCGGCGATACGCCCGACATCGTCGAAATGCCGGAACGCTGGATGGGCCTCTATGCCAACAACGCCCAACTCGAGGATCTTGGCCCCTATATGGCCAAATGGGACGACGCCAAAACGCTGGGCGACCGCGCCAAGCAGTTCGGCTCGACCGTCAACAACACCCAGTTCATGATCCCTTACGGCTACTATGTGAACGCGCTGTTCTGGAACAAGAAACTGTTCAAGGAAGCCGGCCTCGATGGTCCGCCGGCGACGCTCGATGATTTCATCGCCGACGCCAAGAAAATCTCTGCGTTGCCGGGCAAATATGGCTACTGCCTGCGCGGCGGGCCGGGCGCTTTCAACGGCATGCACATGTTCATGAACATCGCCGCCGGCAAGGGCGGCTACTTCAACGAGGATGGCACTTCGACGATCAACGAAGAAGGCTCGGTCAAGGGCCTGCAGATGCTGGCCGACATGTACAAGGACGGACTGGCGCCTAAGGATGCGGTGAGTTGGGGTTTCAACGAAACGGTCACCGGCTTCTATTCCGGCACCTGCGCCATGCTCAACCAGGATCCGGACGCGCTGCTCGGCATTGCCGACAAGATGAGCGCCGACGATTTCGCGGTAGCGCCATTGCCGGTCGGGCCGAGCGGCAAATCCTATCCGACGCTGGGCTATGCCGGCTGGGCGATGTTCGCCAACTCGCAGCACAAGGACGACGCCTGGAAACTGATGGCGACGCTTCTGTCGCCGAAGGACAATCTGGAATGGGCCAAGGAAGTCGGCGTTGTCCCGATCCACAACGGCGCCGACCAGGATCCCCATTTCAAGACGGAGCAGTTCAAGGGCTGGTTTACGGAGCTCAGCGACAGCTCCAAATATGAAATGGTCACCCCGCCGACGCATCTGGAGAACCTCGGCAATTTCGTCGACCAGGTGGCGATCAAGAATTTTCAGGAAGTGCTGCTTGGCCAGAAGACGGCCAAGGACGTCGCCGACCAGTGGGCTGCCTTCCTGACCAAGGAACAGCAGGATTGGCTGGCGAAGAACAAGAAGTAGTTTTTCTTCCCTTCTCCCCGTTCACGGGGAGAAGGTGTCACGAAGTGACGGATGAGGGGCGGCGCCACGCCTCGATAGGTTCGCGCTGCCCCTCATCTGCCTGCCCGTCCTCCGCAGCAGCTGCGGAGGGTGGGACCGGCATCTTCTCCCCGCATAGCGACGGGGAGAAGGACGCTGTCCCCGACGCCGCTCCAGGGAGCTAGATCCACACCCAATGACCTACGCCGTGTCCGAAATACGATCCGCCGACAAGCCGCGTCGCAAGCGGCTATCCCACGCCGCAATCGAGCCATGGCTCTATCTCAGCCCGGCGATCATCCTGCTGATCGTGGTGCTTTTGGTGCCGCTGGTCATCGGCATCAGCTACTCCTTCCGCAAGTTCTCGGCGTTCAAATCCGAATATGTCGGGCTCGGGCAGTATCAGGCGATGCTGTCGGATCAGGTGCTGGGGCAGGCGCTGGTCAACACGTTGTGGTGGACTGTCGCCAGCCTTTTCTTCCAGTTCTTCCTCGGCCTTGGCCTGGCGCTCCTGCTCAACAAGCCGTTTCGCGGCCGCAAGGCAGTACAAGCCCTGGTCTTCCTGCCTTGGGCGGTGCCGTCTTTCCTGTCGGGTCTGACCTGGGCCTGGCTGTTCAATCCGATCATCGGCCCTTTGCCGCACTGGCTGTTTGCACTGGGACTGAAGGCGGAGCCGACCAATGTGCTGTCCGATCCTTCGACTGCCATGTGGGGGCCGATCGTCGCCAACATCTGGTTCGGCATTCCGTTCTTCGCCATCACGCTCTTGGCGGCGCTGAAATCCATTCCGTCGGAACTGCATGAGGCAGCGGCCATCGACGGCGCTTCGCCTTGGCAGCGCTTCACCAAGGTGACGCTGCCGTTTCTGGCGCCGACCATCGCCATCACCGTGATGTTGCGCACCACCTGGATCGCCACCTTCGCCGACCTGATCTTCGTCATGACGGAGGGCGGGCCAGCCGGCTCGACCAACACGGTGCCGGTCTACATCTATGTCAGCGCCTTCAAATCGCTGGACAAGGGCTATGCCTCGGCGGTGGCGGTGCTGCTGCTCGTCCTGCTCATTGCTTATGCGATTGCGCTGATCGGTATCCGCCGCACCCTGGTGAGGCACGTCTGATGATCGCAGGACGCTCAACCTCGCAGCGCTTCTTCGGCGGCATCGGCCTCTACGCGGCAATCGCGGCCTACGTGCTCTTTGCCCTGTTCCCGATCTACTGGACGCTAAAAATCTCGGTCACGCCGGAGCGGCTTCTCTATTCCGAAGGCATCACCTTCTGGCCGTCGCACATGACGCTGCAGAATTTCGTCACCGTGCTCGAGGCCACCGATTTTCCGCGTTATTTCCTCAACAGCGTCATCGTCTCGGTATCGACGGCGGCACTGGTGACAATCATCGCCACGCTCGCCGGCTATGCAATGTCGCGCTTCACCTTTCGCGGCAAGGCGGCACTGGCGCTGATGTTGCTTTTGACCCAGACCTTTCCGCTGGTGATGGTCATTCCGCCGATCTACCGCGTGATGGGTCAGATCGGCCTGATCAACAGCCTGACCGGGCTGATCATCATCTACACCGCCTTCAACACGGCCTTTGCCACCTTCCTGATGCAGTCGTTCTTCGACGGCATTCCGAAGGATCTGGAGGAAGCGGCGATGATCGACGGCTGCACCCGCGCGCAGGCGATGCGCAAGGTGATCGTGCCGCTGACGCTGCCAGGCATGGGCGCCACCCTCGGCTTCGTCTTCACTGCAGCCTGGAGCGAGCTTTTGTTCGCGCTGATGCTGATTTCCAGCGACGATCAGAAGACCTTTGCCGTCGGCCTGCTCACCTTCATCGGCAAGTTCGCCGTCGATTGGGGACAGATGATGGCGGCGTCCATCCTGGCGCTGATCCCGGTCTGCATCTTCTTCGCCTTCCTGCAACGCTATCTCGTCACCGGCCTGACCGCCGGCGCCGTCAAAGGATAGATCTATGGCCTCTGTTACGCTCGAAAAGGTCCGCAAGGACTATGGCGCCGTCCGCGTCCTGCACGCGGTCGACCTTGAAATCGCCGATGGCGAGTTCGTCGTCCTGGTCGGTCCGTCAGGCTGCGGCAAGTCCACACTCTTGCGCATGATCGCCGGGCTGGAGGAAGCTTCCGGCGGCGAGATCCGCATCGGTGAGCGGCTGGTCAACGACGTAGCACCCAAAGACCGCGACATCGCCATGGTGTTCCAGTCCTATGCGCTCTATCCGCATATGGACGTGTCGAAGAACATGGGTTTCAGCCTGCTCTTGAAGAAGGCGCAGAAGACGACGATCGATGCCAGGGTGGACGGCGCCGCCAAGCGGCTCGGGCTCGACACCTTCCTGCAGCGCCTGCCGCGGCAATTGTCGGGCGGCCAGCGCCAGCGCGTCGCCATGGGCCGTGCCATCGTGCGGGATCCCAAGGTCTTCCTGTTCGACGAACCGCTGTCGAACCTCGACGCCAAGCTGCGCGTCCATATGCGCGCCGAGATCAAGGCGCTGCACCAGCAGCTGAAGACGACATCGGTTTATGTCACGCACGACCAGATCGAGGCGATGACCATGGCCGACCGGATCGTCGTCATGCATGACGGGCTGATCCAGCAGGTCGGCGCGCCGCTCGATCTCTATGATCGGCCGGCCAACATGTTCGTCGCCGGTTTCATCGGCTCACCGGGCATGAATTTCCTGCCGGCGACGGTTCGGGAGGGCACTACCCCGGAGGCCGTACTGACCGACGGCCAGGCGCTGAGGCTGCCGGAAGGCCTGCCGCTCAAGGATGGTGACGCCATCACCGTCGGTTTGCGGCCCGAGCATATCAAGTTGGCGGATGACGGCGCGTTGAAGGGCGAGGTGGGGGTGGTCGAGCCGCTCGGACTTTCGACGCAGTTCTACGTCAAGCTGGCCAGCCAGCAGCTTTGCGTCTTTGCCATGGGCCGTGCCGGCGTGAAGCCCGGCGACGAGGTACGGTTGGCGGCCGAACCACACCAGCTGCATCTATTCGATCCGAAGGGCGGTGAGCGCATCGGCTGAGGGGACTCGGCCAGGGCGGATGCGGGCAGCCGGATCAGGCGCAGTTATCGGGCGGGAATACACGGTAACGCTACATTTCAATTGGATAAAATAGCGGAACGTCCAAGAGACATTTCCGGAACCTAACAGGACCGCTTGGACCTTTGCGCGTAGAGCACAAGACCTTAGTCCCGCCGTCTTCTCAAAAGAACGGAGGTTATTTCGCCACGAACTAGGCCGCCGTCGGAGCTAGTCAACACCGACGGCGGCACCTGCAATATGGGTGAGTGGGTTGTGTGCGGATATGGTGTGATCGCGGAAGGTGATTGTAAATCGCTAACCGCGAGGGCTTCTTTTAGACAGCGGCGAGCTGTCCAACGGGTTCTCAGCCGACTTGGCCGATCGCCGCTCCTTCAGCCACAGGGACTTCTTTCTCCTTGCCAGGTTCTCGTCTCGAACGCTGTCTTCGGCGGTCACTCCGCCATGCATCGCGGCAATCACGTAGTCGGCTCTGTTGGTTCGAAAGTCGCCTTTTTGTACGGACATCGTTTTCTCCCAGTGCGAGGCATTTCCCCCCTTTTTGCCTGACGCTGAAACTAACTGCCTATCCGTGGCGCAAGTCTACCAATCGGCGATTGTATTAAAACGATACACTCAGCAGGTATGGTGATGGCACGATCGCACGAGAGGAGCCCATGCCGGCGGGGCTTCTTCATTGACCCGGTTGTGATCCTTGCGGGGGTGCCGCGGCGGGAGGGGCCGGAGCCTGCGGTGCGGGTTCCGTGGAAGGCGGGGCGGGGCTGTCAGGCTGAGGTGCAGGCTGTGCGGCCTCTTCCTCAGTCAGAACCTGGTCAGTCCTGGCCTTGATCTCATCGGCCGTCTGCTGGCTTATCAGCCCGTTGCTGACGGCGAAACCAGCAGCCAGAGCGACAAGGGCTGCAATGATTGCAGCTTTCAACTTCTTCGACATCCATAGGCGCCTTGTTCGTGACACCCAACCCACGGCCAAGGGTGCCGCAACCATGGCGAAGGGTCAATCCTTTGGCTGGAGTCTCTGCTCGGATGCAACGAAATCAATTGGCTACAAACGAAAAACGCCGCCCATTGGGCGGCGTTTCGGCATTGCAGCGGGAAACCCAGATTACTTGATCTTGGTTTCCTTGAATTCGACGTGCTTCTTGGCGACCGGGTCGTACTTGCGGAACGACAGCTTGTCGGTCTTGGTGCGGCTGTTCTTGCTGGTCACGTAGAAGAAACCGGTGTCGGCGGTCGACAGAAGCTTGATCTTGATGTTTGCGGCTTTGGCCATGATATCAGTCCGTTTGTTCGTGGGGTTTTGGCCGCTGGAGCACGGGGAAACACCCGGACGCGGGAAACTTGGCGCGACACATAAAGAACGCGCCCGGAAAGTCAAGCCCGGCAAGCCTCGTGCGATCCGCCTGAGCCTGCTGGTGAACGGAAATCATGCGGTTTCTGTCGCCGGTGCAGCAACCTTCTTCCAGTCTCCGGTCGTGTTCCACCAGCGATTCGGATTGGCGCGGTCGTCCAGCCCCTTGGAACGGCTGGCGAGAATCGGTTGAATGCGGATCACCGGTTCCTGATAGGAATGTGCTTGGAAAATCGCCTCGACGACACGCGCGGCCAGCCCCTGGTCGTCCGGCAGTTCGAAGGAAACCTCGACCGTGCCGGGCCGCCGTCTCAATTCGGTTTCGGCGCCGGCGGCCGCACCGTCAAGCGGCCTGTAGCGTTCGATGCCGTGCGCCGACTGATAGGCATTGCGGTCGTATTTGCCCATGGCCAGCGGCGCAATCGCCACCACGGCATCCATGATGCGGTCGACGTCGGCGGCCGGAGCCTGGAACGTTACGAGCAGAAGCAGTGTCATTCGTAGCGATGTGGTTTCAAAGCCGCTGTCGATCATGGAAGTGTCCTCGAGTGTTTTGGGACGCCTTTTTAGCCCTGTGCTCCTGACACGGTTCTGTCAGCAGCCTGTCTCCGTGCCGTGCCAAATGCATGGCTGGCCACAGTCGCGCTACAGCAGGATCTTGCGAACCAACCTGACGGCGACCAAAGCGATATAGGCGGCGAAGAACAGGCCGAGCGACCAGCCGAAGCCGGACGGGCCGAACGCATCCATGCCGATGCCGATCGCCTGCGGGCCGAGCACCATGCCGACGCCGTAGCACAGCACGAAGGCGGCGTTGGCCGACGCCAGTTCATGGCCGGAAAGCTGCGAGCCGAGATGGGCGAGGCCGATCGTGTACATGGCAGCGACGACGCCGCCCCAGACGAACAGAAGCGCGGCCATCAAATGCCAATTCTGGGCGAAGAAGGGCATGAAGACGGTGCCGATAAGACCGACCGTGGCGCAGGCAATCAGCAGGTAGCGGCGATCGCTGACGCGGTCGCTGATCATGCCGATCGGGATCTGCAACAACACATTGCCGAGGCCGATCATGGTCAGCAGAAGGGCTGCATCGGCTTCGGAGTAGCCGATTCGGCTGCCATAGATCGGGAACAGCGCAAAGCCGCCGGTTTCCACCGCGCCGAACACCAGCACGGCAGCGGTCGCCGACGGCACGAGCCAGATGTAGCGCAGAAAATTGCTGGTTTCGCCATCCGAGGCGATCGACGGGCTCTCGTTGCGTGCTGCCAGCACGGGTATGGCCGCCAGCGTCACCAACGCGATGATAACGCCGAACGGCCTGAAACCGGAACTGCCGAGATGGGCGAACAGCCACGGTCCGGCGGCAAAGCCGAGCGACAGGACAGTGGCGTAAATGCCGAGGACAAGGCCGCGTCGGTGCGGCGGCGCCGAGGTGCTGATCCAGAATTCGGACAGGATGAACAGCACCGTCAGCGCAATGTGCAGCACGATGCGCAGTGGAAACCACATCCAGAAATCGGGTGCGAAATGGAAGCCGACAAAGGCCAGAGCGCCGGCGGCGATCATGGCGATCATGGTCCAGGCAACGCCGAAGCGCATGGCGAGCGGGGTCGCCAGAGGCGCACCGGCGATCGAGGCGAGGCCGGCAACGGCGGTGTTGAGGCCGATCATCGAAGCCGAATGGCCGCGCGTTTCAAGGATGACGCTGAGCAGCGGCATACCGAGGCCGATGGCGATGCCGACGACGCTGATCGACGAGATCGCCGCCACCATCGGCAGCCAGTGTACGCGTTCGTCGCCCTGTGGTTGGGTATCGACCGTCATGGGATGCTGAATACTCTGTCTTTTTGATCTTACGCAATTCCGGGCGGAAAACCGCGTCACACTTTTCCTGGAATTGCTCTAGAGAAGTTCGCGGGTGAAGCGGCTGCGGACAAGCCGGTAGAAGGGCACGGGACCGCCAGGACGCAACAGCGGATCATGGGCGAGGCGCTTTTCCAGCTCGTCCAGGATCATTCGGGTGATATCGGGTATGTCGGCTTCCCTGGCCTTGGCGAGCGGCAGCCAGACCAGCTCTTCGAGCTCGTTGGTGGGACCGCCACCGGGCAGTTCGACGGCGACGTCGTCACGCCAGGCGCTGAAAAAGCGGGTGTCGAAGCGGCGCACCCGGTTGGGCGGCGTGATCGCGCGCGCGACGAAGCGCAGCATGTCCAGCGAGGGTTGCACGCCGTGTTCGGCAAAACCCTGCCAGTCGGACCTGGAGGTTGCGAAGGCACCCTTGCGGCCGATCAGCAGCCCGGCTTCCTCATAGGTTTCGCGGATGGCGGACAGGGCGATGGCGCGGGCTCGTGCGGCGCTTGTGCGCCCTGGCCCGGCGATCAGCCTGGCTTCCTGCTCCGGATGCAGGGCGGCGACGACCGGTATGCGGCTGTCGGCCGGATCGGTGCGGCCGCCGGGAAAGACGAACTTGCCCGGCATGAAGGCGTGGCCGGCATGACGGCGACCCATCAGAACCAGCACATCATCGTCCTTGCGGTCGAGCAGGATGAGGGTTGCCGCGTCGCGCGGGCGGATTGGCCGGTCGCTATGAGCGATCATGCTCCGCTCGATCTTGTCGACTTCCGCCTTGGTCATACCGTCCATGCGCAGGACCTAGCGGAAACTTCTGGCAAGCGAAAGTGGCCTTTCACGGTCGGTATGTTGCACCAGGCAGCATTCTTGGCTGCGGCCTAGGCTCCGGGATGCGGCTCGATCACGTCGTGCTCGCCGCCGAAGCCGTGCATATAGAAGGCCCATTGCAGTCCGATGACGGCACCCTTGATCGGCTGCAGCAGCGCAACCGACAAAAGGATGGTCAGCGGCACCCAGATGGCAATGTGCTGCCATGTGGACAGCGTCGACGTCGCTTCAACGCCCATGAAGGCGCCCAGCACGATATGGCCGACGATGACGATGACGAGATAGGCAGGCAGGTCGTCGGCGCGGTGGTGATGCAGTTCCTCGCCGCAGACACTGCATGTGTCGACGGTCTTGGTGAAAGCGCGAAACAGCTTGCCTTCGCCGCAACGCGGGCAGCGGCCGAGCAGGCCGCGCTTCATCGCCGTCCACAGCGGGCGCGCGGTCCGGCCCGAGTGATGTTCTCCGCCGAAAACCTGTTCTTCCATGGCTGTTGTCATCATCGTCTCCTGCCGCGCGAACCCGGTCGCGATTGCGACGCGCGGGCGCGGCCCTTGGCCTTGTGAAACGACCGCTTGGAGCCCGGCAAAGGCTTCGGGTCGGTCAACATTTCGAAGCGCATCGCGCCGGCCATCGGCGCCACCTCGACGAGTCGGACCTCGACGCGGTCCGCGAGCTGGTAGCCTTTGCCCGAGCGTTCCCCGAACAGGGAGCGGGCCGTTTCATCGTATATATAGTAATCGCCGCCCAGAGTTGACACCGGGATGAAACCATCCGCGCCGTACTGCGGCAATTGGACAAATAGTCCTGACTTGGTGACGCCGGAGATGCGGGCATCGAACCGGTCGTCGACGCGTTCGGCGAGATAGCTGGCGATCAGACGGTCGACCGTGTCCCGCTCGGCCGCCATTGCGCGGCGTTCCGTGCCGGAAATCAGCACGGCGACATCTTCGAGCCGTGCCGCTTCGTCCTGCGTCAGCCCGCCCGAACCCAATCCGAGTGCGGCAATAAGTCCGCGATGCACGATCAAATCGGCGTAGCGGCGGATCGGTGAGGTGAAATGGGCGTAGCGGCGGAGGTTGAGACCGAAATGGCCGATGTTCTTTGGCGAGTATTCGGCTTGGCTCTGCGAGCGCAGAACCACTTCGTTGACCAGGCCTTCATTGTCGGCGCCGCGCACGCGCTCCAAAATGCCGTTGAACTGGCTTGGCTGCATCTGCGCGCCGCGCGCAAGTGACAGGCCCAATGTCTGCAGGAACTCGCGCAGCGATTCCTGTTTGGCCAGCGATGGCGCGTCATGGACGCGATAGACCAGTTCCTGTTTCTTCGCCTCGAGCGTTTCGGCCGCCGCGACATTGGCCTGGATCATGAATTCTTCGATGAGCTTGTGGGCATCGAGCCGGTCCGGCACGATGACGCGATCGACGGTGCCGTCCGGCTTTAGCACGATCTTGCGCTCCGGCAGGTCGAGTTCGAGCGGCTGGCGGCCATCGCGGCCGCGCTTCAGGATCGCATAGGCGTCCCACAGTGGCTTCAGCACGGTTTTGAGGATCGGGCCTGTCTTGTCGTCCGGCGCGCCCTCGATCGCCGCCTGAGCCTGCTGGTAGGCGAGCTTTGCCGCCGACTTCATCATTACGCGATGGAAGGAGTGCCTGAGCTTGCGGCCCTCGGCCGAAAAAACCATGCGCACTGCCAATGCCGGCCGGTCCTGGCCCTCGCGCAGCGAGCAGAGATCGTTGGAGATGCGCTCGGGCAGCATCGGCACGACGCGATCCGGGAAATACACCGAATTGCCGCGCTTCAGCGCTTCGCGGTCGAGTGCCGTGCCGTAGCGCACATAGGCGGCGACGTCGGCGATGGCGACAGTGGCGACCACGCCGCCCGGGTTCTTCTCGTCGAGATCCGGCGTGGCGAAGACGGCGTCGTCATGATCCTTGGCGTCGGCCGGATCGATGGTGATCAACGGCAGGTCGCGCCAATCCTCGCGGTGATCCAGCGTCGCGGGTTTGACCGCTTCGGATTCTGCGATGACGTCGGCCGGGAAGATATGCGGAATGTCGTGTGCGTGGATGGCGATCATCGAGACCGCCTTTTCGCTGGTCAGCGAGCCCAGCACGTTGAGCACCTTGGCCCTCGGCAGCCCATAGCGGGAAGCCCGCGCCGGCTCGACCTCGACCAGGTCACCGTTCTTGGCGCCGTTCTGGAATTCCTTGTCGACGATCAGTTCGGGCTGGCGCCGTTCCACCGGTTCGATGCGGAAGGTGCCGTCCTGCAAGATGCGAAAGACACCGAGCACGGCATCGGTACGTTTTTCGAAAATCTTCACCACCCGCCCGGTGTAGGCGGGGCCGCCCAGGGCGACGTTCGTGTCGTCGGCCGGAAAGGTCTTGGCCAGCACGCGGTCGCCAATGCCGGGCGCCGGTCCACTGCCACTGCGCGACAGGCGGATGGAAACGATGGGCGGCGGTCCATTGGCCGTGTGTTCGGTAGGACGCGCCAAGAGCACGCCATCGGCATCACGGTCGAAAATATCGAGGACCGTGACATGGGGCAGGGCGCCGACGCGGGCCAACCCCTTGCGCTCCTTGGTAAGGACGCCTTCGTCCTGCAAGTCGCGCAAAATGTCCTTCAGCCAGATGCGGTCGTCGCCGCGCAGCGCGAACGCCTTTGCGATGTCGCGTTTGCCGGCGCGATCGGGATTTTCGGCGATGTAGCGCAGGATTTCGTCACGCGACGGTCGGTAGTCGTCCTTGACCTTGGCCCTGGTGTCGGCGGTGCGCGGATCGCCGTGGGTTCTGCCGGTGATCTTGCGCGCCACGCTGCCCTATCCTTTTTTCTTCGCGGCCGGCTTCTTGGCTGCCACTTTCTTGGTTGCCGGGGCCTTGGCCGCTGCTGCCTTGCGGAAAGGTTTCTTGCCGCCGCCGCCCTTGGCTTCCTTCTCGGCAATCAGCGCCAGCGCGTCCTCGATGGTCACCGACTGTGGATCCCTGCCCTTGGGCAGGGTGGCGTTGACCTTGCCGAAATTCACGTAAGGTCCGTATTTGCCGTCGCGCACGACGATCTTGCCGCCGCCATCGGGATGGTCGCCAAGTTCCTTGAGCGCAGCGGCAGTGCCGCCATTGCGGCCACCCTTGCCCTTCAACTGCTTCTCGGCGATCACCGACACGGCGCGGTTGAGGCCGATCGAGAACACGTCCTCGATGCTCTCGAGATTGGCATAGGTGCCGTCATGCAGCACGAACGGACCGTAGCGGCCGAGCCCTGCCGAGATCATCTTGGCGGTTTCCGGATGCTGGCCGACATCGCGCGGCAGCGACAGCAGCGCCAACGCCTTCTCATGGTCTATCGACTCGGCCGTCCAGCCCTTGGGCAGGCTGGAGCGCTTGGCTTCCTTGCCGTCGCCGCGCTGCAGGTAGGGGCCGAAGCGGCCGCTCCGCAGCGTGATTTCCTCTGACGTGTAGGGATCCTTACCGATGACCTTGGTGCCGTCCTCGCCGCCGCCATTCTCGCCATTCGGATTGGCGGCGTCGCCGAGCTGGCGGGTGAAGGAGCATTCGGGATAGTTGGAGCAACCGACGAAGGCGCCGAACTTGCCGAGTTTCAGCGACAGATTGCCGGTGCCGCATTTCGGGCAGATGCGCGGGTTCGAACCGTCTTCGCGCGCGGGAAACACCAGCGGCGCCAGTTCCTCATTGAGCGCGTCGAGCACGTCGGTGACGCGCAGTTCCTTGATGTCGGCGACGGCACCGGAAAAATCCTTCCAGAAATCGCGCAGCACGTCCTTCCAGGCGAGCTTGCCGTCCGAGATCTCGTCGAGCTTTTCCTCGAGGGACGCGGTGAAGTCGTACTCGACATAGCGCTTGAAGAAGCTTTCGAGGAAGGCCGACAGCAGCCGGCCCTTGGCCTGCGGCACCAGCCGGCGCTTGTCGATGGTGACATAGTCGCGGTCTTCGAGCGTCTTCAGGATCGCCGTATAGGTGGAAGGCCGACCGATGCCGAGTTCTTCCAGCTTCTTGATCAGCGACGCCTCGGAATAGCGCGGCGGCGGCTCGGTGGTGTGCTGGGTGGCATTGATCGCCTGGCGGGCAAGCTGCTCGCCGGCGCGGATTTCGGGCAGGCGACGATTTTCCTCGTCTTCCGTATCGTCGTCCTTCTGGTCGGTGTAGGCGGCAATGAAGCCGTCGAAGCGAACGACCGAGCCGACGGCGCGAAGCTCGGCGGTGCGCGATCCATTGACCGCTTCGATCTCGGCGGTGGTGCGCTCGATCTCGGCCGACTGCATCTGGCTGGCGATGGCGCGCTTCCAGATCAGCTCATAGAGCCGCATCTGGTCGGAATCGAGATATTGCCTGACCGATGCCGGCGTGCGCATGAAATCCGTCGGGCGGATCGCCTCGTGCGCTTCCTGGGCGTTCTTGGCCTTGGCCGTATACTGGCGCGGCTTTTCCGGCAGGTATTTTGCGCCGAATTCCTTGGTAATGGCGTCGCGTGCGGCGTCGATCGCCTCGGGTGCCATCTGCACGCCGTCGGTTCGCATATAGGTGATGAGACCTGTGGTCTCGCCGCCGATCTCCATGCCTTCATAGAGGCGTTGCGCCACCTGCATGGTGCGGCTGGCCGAGAAGCCGAGACCTGACGAAGCGGCCTGCTGCAGGGTCGAAGTGGTGAAGGGCGGGCCGGGATTGCGCTTGGTCGGCTTGGCTTCCACCGACACCGCCTTGAAGGTTGCGCCATCAAGCATCGACTTGATGTCGTCGGCCTGCGCCTTGTTGGAAATGTCGAGCTTTTGCAGCTTCTTGCGGTCGAAGGCGGTCAGCCGCGCTTCAAAATTCTCGTTGCGCGGCGTGCCCAGCAGGGCGGCGATCTGCCAGTATTCCTCGCGGATGAAGCGCTCGATCTCGGATTCGCGGTCGCAGACGAGACGCAACGCAACCGACTGGACGCGGCCGGCCGAGCGGGCGCCCGGCAGCTTGCGCCACAGCACCGGCGACAGCGTGAAGCCGACGAGATAATCCAGCGCCCGGCGGGCGAGGTAGGCATCGACCAGCGGTGCATCGATCTGGCGCGGATTGGCCATCGCCTCCAGCACCGACGATTTGGTGATGGCGTTGAAGACGACGCGGCTGACCGGCTTGTCCTTCAGCGCGCGCTTCTGCTTCAGCACTTCCAGCACATGCCAGGAAATCGCTTCGCCTTCGCGATCCGGATCGGTGGCGAGGATCAGGCCGTCGGCGTCCTTGACCGCCTTGGCGATGTCGGCGAGGCGTTTGCCAGAGGCGGTGTCGACCGCCCAGGACATGGCGAAATCCTCATCCGGACGCACCGAGCCATCCTTGGCCGGCAAATCCCTGACATGGCCGAACGAGGCCAGAACCTTGTAGTTCTTGCCGAGGTATTTGTTGATTGTCTTCGCCTTGGCCGGCGATTCGACGACGACGACGTCCATGAGGTCTCATATCAGCTGTGGTGCGGCAGAAGAATTCCGCTGCGCGCGACGAAATCTCGTTCTATTTGTCGCTCACATGGCCGCGCTTTTGCATCCGGTCAAGGGGAAGCGCCCAAATTGCGGGCCGGTCCGCAGCAATACACTCTAAGAGTGTATGGAGAAAATCACAGAATTTTGGGAAAGGGAGATGTGGTGCCGAGCCGGCGAAAACGACCTGGTTTCACTTTTCCACCGAGTCGCGGAGTGACGGCCGGGAATAGCGTCGGTTCGACGCCAGAACGGCTGATTGATGCTGGCCGCCGGCGGCATGAAGCGATGCCCGGCGACCAGTCAGCAGGCGGGACTGGGATAGAGTGGCTTAGTCGGCCTTGACGATGTGCCAGACTTCGCCGACGCCGTCGCCGGTCACGTCGCCGGGCTTCTTGTCCTTTATGAAGGTGTAGACCGGCTTGCCGTCATAGGCCCACATCTTGGTGCCGTCGGTGCGGTCGACAACGGTCCATTCGTCATCCGCCTTGGCGCCGGCTTCGGCCTTCAGCGGCGGCCAGTTGGTGGCGCATTTGTCATAGCAGTTGGTCTTGCCCTTCTCGTCCTTGTCATAGGTGTAAAGCGTCATGCCGTTGGCGTCGGTGTAGATCTTGGTGCCATTGACCTCGGCTTCCTTCCACGCGTCGGCGGCGAAGGATGCGGCTGTGCTGAGTAGAAGCGCTGCCAGTCCTGCGGTTATGGTTTTCATGGAAATCTCCCTGACTGATATCTGGAGACGCGCGGGAAATCGCGGCCTCACAGCATCAACGCCTGCGGGCTGTGGTTTCTTCCTGGCAAGTGCGTCGGGCAATGGATGATCTTGCCAACACAATGGTGATTGGTGGACAAGGCTGCGCGTCGCTATATCGGCGTCACGGCATTGGAGTTCTTGGAAATGGCATTGGACATCGGCTATGTCAGCGCGATCGGGGCGGGAGCTATCTCGTTCCTGTCGCCTTGCGTGCTGCCGCTGGTGCCGCCTTATCTCTGTTATATGGCCGGCGTGTCGGTCGACGATTTCCGCGGCAATGCCGGTGCGACAGCGCGTGAAGGCGCACGCGGCGCGCTGCTCTTTTCCTCGATCGCCTTCGTGCTCGGCTTCTCGACCGTCTTTGTCGCGCTGGGCGCCGGCGCCTCGACCATCGGCCGGCTGCTGCGCGTCTGGCAGGAGCCGCTGGCAATGGGCGCCGGTGTGCTGATCATCCTGATGGGCCTGAATTTCCTCGGCATCCTGCGCATTCCGCTGCTGTCGCGCGAGGCGCGCTTCCAGTCGCAGGGCAAGCCGGCAAGTGCCGTCGCGGCCTATGTCATGGGACTGGCCTTCGCCTTCGGCTGGACGCCCTGCATCGGCCCGGTGCTGGGGCCGATCCTGACGCTGGCAGGTGGCCGCGAAACGGTGGGCGAGGGCGCGCTGCTGCTCGCCGCCTATTCGCTCGGGCTGGGCATCCCATTCCTGATCGCCGCACTGTTTTCCGGCGCCTTCATGCGCTTCCTCGGCAAATTCCGCGTCCATCTCGGCCGCGTCGAAAAAGCGATCGGCGCGCTGCTGGTCGTCGCCGGGGTGTTTTTCCTCACTGGTGGCGTGCAGACGGTGTCGTATTGGCTGCTGGAGAATTTTCCGGTGCTGGGGCGGCTGGGGTAGGTTTGATCTAAATTTGGATGCGGCTCACCGCAACGCGGTCACGAGCTACCGTGGGATCGCTGAGAACTCGCTCGATCCAAGAATGGGTATCCGGACTTGGAAAAGCGATCTTGCCAATCGCCGTGGTGTCATTTTGCCAAATTTCTTCGCGCATTAATCCTCGATCTTTCAGCTCCTTCAGGCATTCAAGCGTTGCCATGGCAATGGGCGCAAATCGCACTATCTTTTCGATATCGAATCCTGCCTCCCGAATGTCGCGAGCCAAAGTTACAACCGCGAAATGTGATGCTGTTTCGGCTTCGCTGTATCCGCTCTCGAGAGACAGTAGCGCGACACCTGCTCCGTAGGGGGTGATGTCAACGCCAAGATACCTTGCAAAGTTCTCTACACTACCAAGCCTTGAATTTTTCTGGTCGGCGCTCGAAACAATTTCTCGCGAGATATTCGACTGCTTTTTTGAAAACGGCCACATGTGAATTATCCCCGAGACGATTAGAAAATTTAACATGATCTAACAGCACCGGCTATCGCTTTGCTTTTGCTTAGGGCGACGCGGATGCCTACGGCAACGCGGATCGAATCCTGAACGCCTCCGCTCCCACCTCACCGGAATTTAACCGCATTGGTGAAGCATGGCGCCACTGCTAGCATGCTTTGATTCCCAACCCTTTTCATATGGTTGTCGTTCCATGAGCCAGAGATCCTGCCTGTCCGTCATCCTTGCCGCCGGCGAAGGCACGCGCATGAAGAGCGTGCTGCCGAAGGTGCTGCACCAGATCGCCGGCCTGCCGATGGTCGCCCATGTGGTGAAGGCGGCCGAAGCCGCTGGTGCCGGCAGCCAGGCGCTGGTGATCGGCCATGGGGCCGAAGAGATGCGCAAGGCGGCGGCGAAATTCGCTCCGAAGGCCGAGACCTTCGTGCAGGACAAGCGCCTCGGCACCGCGCATGCCGTGCTCGCCGCGCGCGATGCGGTATCAAAGGGTTATGACGATATCCTGGTGATGTTCGGCGACACGCCGCTGATCGACGCGGATGCGCTGACCGTGGCGCGGCTGAAACTGGCGGAAGGTGCGGCCGTCGTCGTGGTTGGCTTCCGTCCGCCCAGCCCGACGGGCTATGGCCGGCTGATCGAAAAGGACGGCAAGCTGGTCGCCATCCGCGAGGAAAAGGATTGCTCCGAGGAGGAGAAAAAAATCGGCTTCTGCAATGCCGGGATGATGGCGGTAGCCGGCGCCCATGCGCTGAAGCTGCTCGATCAGGTCGGCAACAAGAATGCCAAGGGCGAGTACTACCTCACCGACATTGTCGAGATCGCCAGCGGGCGCGGCCTTGACGTCGTCGCCACCGAAGCCAGCTTCGAGAGCGCGCTCGGCATCAACAATCGCGCCGAACTGGCGCAAGCTGAGGGTATCTGGCAGGCGCGTCGCCGACACGAAGCGATGCTGTCGGGTGTGACGCTGATTGCGCCGGAGACGGTGTATTTCTCGCACGACACCGAGATTGGCGCTGACACCATCGTCGAGCCCAATGTCTGGTTCGGCCCGGGCGTGAAGATCGCCACGGGCGCCAAGATCCATGCGTTCAGCCATATCGAAGGCGCCACCATTGCGTCCAATTGCGATGTCGGGCCGTATGCGCGGCTGCGGCCGGGTGCGGATCTCCGGAACAAGGCCAAAGTCGGCAATTTCTGCGAGGTCAAGCAGGCCGTTATCGAGGAGGGCGCCAAGGTCAACCATTTGACCTATATCGGCGATGCCCGCGTCGGTGCGGGAGCCAACATTGGCGCCGGCACCATCACCTGCAACTATGACGGCTATTCGAAATTCTTCACCGACATCGGCGAGGGCGCCTTTGTCGGCTCGAATTCGTCGCTGGTGGCGCCTGTCACCATCGGCAAGGGCGGCTACATCGCCTCGGGCAGCGTGATCACCGAAAGCGTGCCCGACGATGCGCTGGCCTTCGGCCGCGCCCGCCAGAAGACGATTCCAGGCAAGGGCAAGGAATTGCGCGAGCGCTTTGCTTCGGCCGCGGCTGCGAAGAAAAAGTAAAACCGGCCCGCAAAAAACCGAACGATTGCAGTAACCGGATTGCAAGAGCGGTCTGTCATGGTGCATCGACAAGAATGAGCGTTCCGTTACACGGGACGAAATGCAATGTGACTTTCACGGCAGGCCGGCCATCCCTAAATAGTGCTGGTTTTCCGGGGATTCGGGGGCTTTCTGCATGTGCGGTATCGTTGGAATCGTCGGCCACTCGCAGGTTGCGCCGCTCATTGTCGATGCGTTGAAGCGGTTGGAGTACCGTGGCTATGACTCGGCCGGCGTTGCCACCATCGAGCATGGCCAGCTTGCCCGCCGCCGCGCCGAAGGCAAGCTGATCAACCTCGAGCGCCGGCTCAAGGACGAGCCGCTCGACGGCACGATCGGCATTGGTCACACACGCTGGGCGACGCATGGCGTGCCCAACGAGACGAATGCGCACCCGCATTTTTCCGACGGCGTCGCCATCGTCCACAACGGCATCATCGAGAATTTCGCCGAATTGCGCGAAGAACTTATCCGCGACGGCTATTCTTTTTCGTCGCAGACCGACACCGAGGTCGTGGCGCATCTGGTGGCGCGCGAACTCGCCAGGGGGCTGAAGCCGGTCGAAGCCGCGCACCAGGCGCTGAAGCGGCTGGAAGGGGCCTTCGCGCTGGCCATCATGTTCAAGGGCGATGAAGACCTGATCGTCGGCGCGCGCAACGGTCCGCCTTTGGCCGTCGGCCATGGCGATGGCGAGATGTTTTTGGGCTCCGACGCCATCGCGCTCGCACCGTTCACCAATTCGATCACCTATCTCGAAGATGGCGACTGGGCGGTGGTGCGCCGCGACGGCGTTACCATCTTCGACATCGACGGCACAAAGGTCGACCGCAAGCGCCAGCAGTCGCTTTCGACCAGCTTCATGGTCGACAAGGGCAACCGGCGCCATTTCATGGAGAAGGAAATCCATGAGCAGCCCGAGGTCATCTCGCACACGCTGGCGAATTATCTGGATTTTGTCGGCGGCGTCTCCAAGCCGCTCGACCTGCCTTTCGATTTCGCCAAAATCGACCGGCTGGCGATTTCGGCCTGCGGCACCGCCTATCTCGCCGGCCTGATTGGCAAGTACTGGTTCGAGCGTTACGCGCGGCTGCCGGTCGATATCGATGTCGCTTCGGAATTCCGTTACCGCGAAATGCCGCTGTCGAAGAACGATGCCGCCTTCTTCATCTCGCAATCGGGCGAGACCGCGGACACGCTGGCCTCGCTGCGCTACTGCCGCAAGGCGGGGATGAAGATCGGCGCCGTCGTCAATGTGCGGGAATCGACGATGGCGCGCGAATCCGACGTCGTGCTGCCGACGCTGGCGGGACCGGAGATCGGCGTTGCCTCGACCAAGGCGTTCACCTGCCAGCTGTCCGTGCTGGCATCGCTTGCCGTGCGTGCCGGCGTGGCGCGCGGGACAATCTCGAAGGAGCAGGAAAAGACCTTTGTGCGCGAGCTTTCGGAAGCACCGCGCTATGCCAATCAGGTGCTGAAGCTCGACCATCAGATCGAAAAGATCGCGCGCGACCTCGCGCACTATAAGAACGTGCTCTATCTCGGCCGCGACACCAATTTCCCGCTGGCCATGGAAGGCGCGCTAAAACTCAAGGAAATCTCCTATATCCACGCCGAAGGCTATGCCGCGGGCGAGCTGAAGCATGGGCCGATCGCGCTGATCGACGAGAACATGCCGGTCATCGTCATCGCGCCGCACGACCGCATTTTCGAGAAAACCGTGTCGAACATGCAGGAAGTGGCGGCGCGCGGCGGCAAGATCATTCTCATCACCGACAGCAAGGGCGCGGCGCTGACGAGCGTCAAGACGATGGAGACGATCGTGCTGCCGGACGTGCCGGAAATCATCTCGCCGATCATCTACGCGCTGCCGATCCAGATGCTCGCCTATTTCACCGCTGTCTTCATGGGCACCGACGTCGACCAGCCGCGCAATCTGGCGAAATCGGTGACGGTGGAGTAGGCCTCATCCTTCGTCATCCACGGGCGGAGCGGGAGCGAAGCTCCTGCGCAGACCCGAGGATCCATTCCGTGACGGTGGTGGCGGATCAAGCGGTGCAGAACTTGGCGCTACCACCCAGTCCCGCGGAAAAGTTCGGATTGGCCTTTCCGATCAGTTCGATCTTACATTGACGGGGCCAACGTTTCAGCGACTTCTCGCGCTGGATCGCATCGGATCGTTTGTGACGCCAATATAGATGGTGCCGCGTTTCCGGCTCGCAGTTAAATAGACATAGCCCGTCATGAACGAAGTATAGCGACCGAAGGATCCGCCGATCATCTTGAGGGGTTGCATTCTTCGGCCGACGTCACGGAATGGATCCTCGGGTCTGCGCCGCGTCGCTTCGCTCCTTGCTCCGCCCGTGGATGACGAAGGGGAGGGATGTTTCGGCTAATCGCGAACGTATGCTGCTTCCGTTTGGATTGCTTCGCTGGAAGCGGCGGCATAATCGGCTCTTTAAAAACTTCGCAGTTCCAAAGCTTCGTCCGGTTCACTAATGTTGCGCTGCAACCCGCGCCTCCGGTGAATCATGTCCGACGCTCCCAAGACTTCCGGCGTGACCCGGCTGAGGAACTATTTCCTCACGGGCTTCATTGTCTGCGCGCCGCTGGCGATCACCGCCTACATTGCATGGTCTTTCATCGGCTGGGTCGATTCCTGGGTGAAACCCTATATTCCGGCCCGCTACAGCCCTGACACCTATTTGTCGTTTCCGGTGCCGGGGTTCGGGCTGATCGTGGCGCTCATCCTGATCACGCTGATCGGCTTCCTGACGGCAAACATCGTCGGCCGCGCCATCGTCAATTTCGGCGAGCGCCTGCTTGGCCGCATGCCGCTGGTGCGGGGCATCTATGGCTCGCTGAAGCAGATTTTCGAGACCGTGCTGTCGAACAAGGGTGACATGTTCCGCCAGGTCGGGCTGGTCGAATATCCGCGCAAGGGTGTGTGGTCGCTGGTGTTCGTCGCCAGCGAGAAGGAAACCGAGATCAACCAGAAGCTTGACCAGGAAGGCGATCCGCTGATTGCCGTGTTCATGCCGTGCACGCCGAACCCGACCACCGGATTCCTGATGTATGTGCCGAAGTCGGACATCGTGCTGCTCGACATGACGATCGAGGACGGCGCCAAGCTGATCGTCTCGGCCGGGCTGGTGGCGCCCGAGGTCAAGCAAATGGTTGTCGTGAATGGCGAGCCGATCGAGGGAATGCTCGCCAACCCGTCGGTTGCCGCCCTGGCTCAGCCGGCGCGCAGGAGCCGCACGGCCTCGTCGCGGCCGAACAAATAAAGCAGCAGGCGCAACGCCTCGCCTCGGTCTGATTGCAGCTCCGGATCACGCGACAGGATCAGCCTGGCATCGTCGCGGGCGGCCTCCAGAAGGTCGGCATGCGCCTCGATGCGCGCCACCTGGAAACCCGGCGTGCCGGACTGGCGGGTGCCCAGCAATTCGCCTTCGCCGCGCAGCCTCAGGTCCTCCTCGGCGATCAGGAACCCGTCCTCGGTCTCGCGCATCACCGACAGTCGGCGTTTTGCGGTCTCGCCGAGCGGGTCCTTGTAGAGCAGCACGCAGGAGGAGGGCTTGTCACCACGCCCGACCCGGCCGCGCAACTGATGCAATTGGGCGAGGCCGAAGCGCTCGGCATGCTCGATGACCATGACGGTGGCGTCCGGTACGTCGACGCCGACCTCGATGACCGTGGTGGCGATCAGGATGCGTGTCTCGCCCTGCTTGAAGGCGCGCATCGCCTCGTCCTTCTCGGCACCCTTCATGCGGCCGTGAACGAGACCGATGCGATCGCCGAACAATGGTTTCAGCGAGGCGAAGCGGTCTTCGGCCGACATCAGCTTGATTTCTTCGGATTCCTCGACCAGCGGACAGATCCAGTAGATCTTCTGGCCGCCGGCGACGGCGTCCACCATGCGGTCGACCAGTTCGTCGAGCCGCTCGAGTGGCAGCGTAACGGTACGGATCGGCTGGCGGCCGGCCGGTTTTTCCGTCAGCTTCGATACGTCCATGTCGCCGAAGGCGGTCAGCACCAGCGTGCGCGGGATGGGAGTGGCCGTCATCACCAGCATGTCTGGCGCGTCGCCCTTGGCGGTGATGGCAAGCCGCTGATGGACGCCGAAACGGTGCTGCTCGTCGATCACGGCAAAGACCAGATCGTGGAACATGACCGTCTCCTGGAACAGCGCATGGGTGCCGACGACGATGTCGATCTCGCCGCTTGCCAAGCCGGCCAGCGTATCAGCGCGTTCGCGGCCCTTCTCGCGGCCCGTGAGGATGGCGATGCGCAACCCGACCTTGGCGGCAAGCGGCGTGATGGTCGCCAGATGCTGGCGCGCCAGGATTTCGGTCGGTGCCATCAAGGCTGCCTGGCCGCCGGCCTCGACAGCCCGCGCCATGGCCAGCAGCGCGACGACCGTCTTGCCGGAGCCGACATCGCCCTGCAGAAGCCGCAGCATGCGCTCGGGATCGGCGAGGTCGGCATTGATTTCGGCTAGCGCGAACTCCTGGCTCGATGTCAGCGAATAGGGCAGTGCGGCTCGCAGTTTTTCGACGATGCGGCCGTCGCCGACCAGGGGGCGGCCGGACAGGCGGCGGACTTTTGCCCGCACCAGCGCCAGCGAGACCTGGCCCGCCAGCAGCTCATCATAGGCGAGGCGCCGCCAGGCAGCGCCATCGACGGAGACATCGATCGGGTCGGCCGGATTGTGGATGCGGGCAAGCGCGCCGGCAAAGGAGGGAGACGTGTGGCGGCGCATGAAAGCGCCCTCCTGCCATTCGGGAAATTCGGGCACACGCGCCAGCGCCTGGCCGATCGCCCGGCGTAGCACCTTGCCCGAGAGCCCGGCTGTCAGGGGATAGACCGGTTCGACCAGCGGCAGGTTTTCCGCCTCGCTGGCCAGCGCGATATGGTCGGGGTGGACCATGCTCGGGCGGCCATTGAACCATTCCATGCGGCCCGAGACCACGACATGCTCGCCCTCGGGCATCGCCTTTTCGAGGTAGGAAGCGTGAGCATGGAAGAAGGTCAGCGCGATCTCGCCGGTGTCGTCATGGGCGAAGACCCGGTAAGGCACCGACCTGTTGCCGCGCGGCGGCGGCTGGTGGCGGTCGATGCGCACCTCCAGCGTCACGATCTGGCCCTCCGCGGATCCTGCGATGCCCGGCCGGCTGCGGCGGTCGATGACGGTGTGCGGCAGCACGAACAGAAGGTCGCCCGCGCGGGCGGGGCGGTCACCGAGGTCGGCCGGGACGACTTTTTCTATAAGCGCGCCGACTTTCGGCCCGACGCCGGCAAGCGAGGTGATCGGGACAAACAAGGGATCGAGGATGGAAGGCCTCATCTGAGAGAAACCATGCGGTGTCTGCGCTCATCCCCCTCTGGCCTGCCGGCCATCTCCCCCTCAAGGGGGGAGATTAGCAGTTCCGACCTCGCCGCCCGCCTTGCGCAGTTGGAAATTGGCGAAAGCAGTCGTGCCATACGATCTCCCTTCTTGAGGGGGAGATGTCCGGCAGGACAGAGGGGGGTGCTAGCGCCGATACTGTCAGGAATGTTCGTCACACCGAGATGTTAGATGCCAACCGGGCCGTTGCAAGGCTGACAGCCCCTTCTATCCACGCTATATGCGCCCGCAGCAAGCAAGGATGCGGCACGATGACCGGAACGACGAGATCAAGCGAGGGGCTCGACGTCCGCCGCCGCAAGCTTCTGTTTCGCTCCTGGCATCGCGGCCTTCGCGAGATGGACCTGATCCTCGGCACCTTCGCCGACGCCGAGATTGGAGCCTTGACCGGGGAGGAAATCGACCAATATGAGAGGCTCCTCGACATTCCCGACACCGAATTCCTGCCCATGGTCACCGGCGAACGCCCGGTCCCGGCGGATATCGATTGTGCCGTCCTGCAAAAGATCCTGGCTTTCCGCCATTCCATGACATTTTGAACAACGACATTCTGAACGACGTGATTTCATGAGCCTCATTCCCACTATCGGCCTGCCGAAAGGCCGTGCCGGCCAGTTCATCGTCGACGGCGTCGCCGACGGCTACGAAGCCTTTGCGCTGGTGCAGGCGGCACTCGAGATCGCGCCCGACAAGCCGGTGCTGTTCGTGGCGCGCGACGGCCAGAGGCTGCCGGCGATCATCGAGGCGCTGTCCTTCGCGGCCCCGGGCCTTCCCGTGTTGGAACTGCCGGCCTGGGATTGCTTGCCTTACGACCGCGTGTCGCCCGGCTCGGACGCCGCCGCCAAGCGCCTCGATGCGCTGACCGCCATGATCGCTCTGGCGAAGAAGCCGCACCGCGCAGTCATCCTCACCACCGCCAATGCGCTGCTGCAACGCATTCCACCGGCCGAGCTGGTCGAGGCACAGACTTTTCATGCCAGGCCCGGCAACCAGGTCGACATGAACGCGCTGGTGTCGCGGCTGGAAACGTCCGGCTTCGAGCGCGTGCCGACGGTGCGCGGTATCGGTGAATTCGCGGTGCGGGGCGGCATTCTCGACCTGTTCGCCCCCGGCTGGACCGAAGCGCTCAGGCTCGATTTCTTCGGCGACACGCTGGAATCGATCCGTGTCTTCGATGCCGCCACGCAGCGCACCACCGGTCAACGCAAGTCGATGGCGCTGCAGGCGATGAGCGAGGTGGCGCTGACGCCGGAAACCATCAGCCGTTTCCGCCGCTCCTATATCGAAGCCTTTGGCGCTCCACAGCGCGATGACGGGCTCTATGCAGCAGTCAGCGAAGGCAGGCGGTTTGCCGGCATGGAACACTGGCTGCCGTTTTTCTATGAGCGGCTGGAGACGGTGTTCGACTATCTGCCTGACACGCCTGTCATCTTCGACCATCTGGCGCATGAGGCGCTGGCCGAGCGCCACACGCTGATCCTCGACCATTACGAGGCGCGCAAGAAGCAGGCGGACGGTGCCTTGAAGGACGCCGTGCCCTACAAGCCGGTCGCACCGGACCTGCTCTATCTCTCCCCGGAAAACCTGATTGCCTCGCTAGGGCCGCGCGAAGCCATCGACTTCACGCCATTCGACACGCCCGACGTTGGCGCCAAGAAGGTCTATCACGCCGGCTCGCGCCACGGCCGCAGCTTCGTCGAGGAGCGCGCCGATCCGAACGCCAACGTGTTCGATGTCGTCGTCAAACACATCGCCGATGAGCGCGCGGCGCGCCGCCGCGTCGTCATAGCCGGCTGGACAGAAGGCTCGCTCGACCGGCTTGGCCAGATCCTTGCCGAACACCATCTCGGCAACCTCAAGCAGGTGGCGACGCTGGCTGAAGCCGAAAAGCTCGAACCGGGTCAGGCGGCCTTGGCCGTGCTGCCGCTCGAATCCGGCTTCGAAACCGAAAAACTGGTCGTCGTTGCCGAACAGGACATTCTCGGCGACCGGTTGATCCGGCGCTCGAAACGCAAGAAGCGTCCCTCGGATTTCATTGCCGAGGCCTCGGCATTGTCGGCCGGCGACATTGTCGTCCACGCCGACCACGGCATTGGCCGGTTTATCGGGCTGCGCACCATCGAAGCGGTCGGTGCACCGCATGACTGCCTGGAAATCCACTATGCCGGCGACGACCGGCTGTTCCTGCCGGTCGAGAACATCGAACTCCTGTCGCGCTATGGTTCTGACACAGCCGAGGCGACGCTGGACAAGCTTGGCGGCGGCGCCTGGCAGTCGCGCAAGGCGCGGCTGAAGAAACGCCTGCTTGACATGGCCGGGCAGCTGATCCGCATCGCCGCCGAGCGGCAAATGCGCTCCGCACCGCCACTGGTGCCGGCAGAAGGCCTCTATGGCGAGTTCGCGGCCCGCTTTCCCTATGAGGAGACCGACGACCAGCAGACGGCGATCGACTCGGTGCGCGACGATCTGGCCGCCGGCAAGCCGATGGACCGGCTGATTTGCGGCGATGTCGGCTTCGGCAAGACCGAAGTGGCGCTGCGCGCTGCCTTCATCGCGGCGATGGAAGGCTTTCAGGTGGCGGTTGTGGTGCCGACGACATTGTTGTCGCGCCAGCATTTCAAGACCTTTTCGCAGCGTTTCTCCGGCCTGCCGATCCGTGTCGGCCAGGCGTCGCGGCTAGTCGGCGCCAAGGAACTGGCCGAGACCAAGAAAGGTATCGCCGAGGGCCAGGTCGACATCGTCATCGGTACGCATGCGCTGCTCGGTTCCGCAATCTCGTTCAAGAACCTTGGCCTGCTGATCATCGACGAAGAGCAGCATTTTGGCGTCAAGCACAAGGAGCGGCTGAAGGATTTGAAGACCGACGTGCACGTGCTGACGCTGTCGGCGACGCCGATCCCGCGCACGCTGCAACTGGCGTTGACCGGGGTGCGCGAACTGTCGCTGATCGCCACGCCGCCGGTCGACCGCATGGCGGTGCGCACCTTCATCTCGCCCTTCGATCCGCTGGTCATCCGCGAGACGCTGCTGCGCGAGCGCTATCGTGGCGGCCATTCCTTCTATGTGGTGCCGCGCATCAGCGATCTCTCGGAAATCCATGATTTCCTGAAGGAATCCGTGCCGGAGTTGAAGGTGGCGGTGGCCCATGGCCAGATGCCGCCGGGCGAACTCGACGACATCATGAATGCCTTCTACGACGGCCAGTACGATGTGCTGTTGTCCACGACCATCGTCGAATCCGGCCTCGACATCCCGACCGCCAACACGCTGATCATCCATCGCGCCGACATGTTCGGCCTGTCGCAGCTTTACCAGTTGCGCGGCCGCGTCGGCCGCTCGAAGGTGCGCGCCTATGCGCTGTTCACGCTGCCGGCCAACCGCAAGCTGACCGACACCGCGGAGCGGAGGCTGAAGGTGCTGCAATCGCTCGATACTCTGGGCGCCGGCTTCCAGCTCGCCAGCCACGATCTCGATATCAGGGGCGCCGGCAATCTTCTCGGCGAAGAGCAGTCCGGCCACATCAAGGAGGTCGGCTTCGAGCTCTACCAGCAGATGCTGGAAGAGGCTGTCGCCGAGGTGAAGGATTCCGGCGAGGTCCAGGATGGCGGCTGGTCGCCGCAGATTGCCGTCGGCACGGCGGTGATGATCCCGGAAAGCTATGTTCCGGACCTGCAGCTTCGGCTGGCGCTTTATCGCCGTCTCGGCGATCTCGAGAACACCGAGGAAATCGACGCTTTCGGCGCCGAGCTGATCGACCGCTTCGGCCCGCTGCCGGAAGAGGTCAAGCATCTGCTCAAGATCGTCTTCATCAAGGCGCTCTGCCGCAAAGCCAATGTCGAGAAGCTCGACGCCGGGCCGAAGGGCGTCGTCATTCATTTCCGCAAGCGCGAATTCTCCAACCCGGTTGGGCTCGTCCGGTTCATCGGCGAGCAGGGCTCGCTGGCCAAGATCCGGCCGGACCACAGCGTCGTCTTCGTACGCGATTGGCCAACCCCCGAGAAGCGATTGGCGGGCTCGGCGGTGGTCATGACGCAGTTGGCGCGGCTGGTGGAGAAGGCGGCATAGCCCGCCCGGACCATTCGCCAGCGCTTGAATTCCGGTCTAGAATAGGAAATCGGCTTCGTGTATGGAGCCGCGATCCCCAAATGGGGGCGGGGAATGGCGGAGTATAGGCCGCTGGAAAGAGCGTTGGGTGCAGCGATGACGAAATGGTCGCCGAATTCGTGGAGAGCAAAGCCGATCAAGCAGGTCCCTGCCTATCCGGACCTTGCCGCGCTGAAGAACACGGAGGCCCAGCTCGCAACCTTTCCGCCGCTGGTTTTTGCCGGTGAGGCGCGCAAGCTGAAGAAGCAGCTCGCTTCTGTCGCCGCCGGTGACGCATTCCTCCTGCAGGGCGGCGATTGCGCCGAGAGCTTCGCCGAGCATGGCGCGGACAACATCCGCGACTTCTTCCGCGTCTTCCTGCAGATGTCCGTGGTGCTCACCTTCGCCGGCGCGCAGCCGGTGGTGAAGGTCGGCCGCGTTGCCGGCCAGTTCGCCAAGCCGCGATCGTCCGACAACGAGACCAAGGGTGAGGTGACGCTGCCCAGCTATCGCGGCGATATCATCAACGGCATCGAATTCGACCCCAAGTCGCGCATTCCGGACCCCGCTCGCCAGGAGATGGCGTATCGCCAGTCGGCGGCGACGCTCAACCTTTTGCGCGCCTTCGCGCAAGGCGGCTATGCCAGCCTGGAGAATGTGCACCGCTGGATGCTCGGCTTCGTGTCCGACAGTCCGCAGGGCGAGAAATACGAGTCTCTTGCCAACCGCATCACCGAGACGATGGACTTCATGAAGGCCGTCGGCATCACCTCGGAAACCAACTACGCGCTGCGCGAGACCGATTTCTACACCAGCCACGAGGCGCTGCTGCTCGGCTATGAGGAGGCACTGACGCGTGTCGATTCGACCTCCGGCGACTGGTACGCCACCTCGGGTCACATGATCTGGATCGGAGACCGCACCCGCCAGCCCGACCATGCGCATGTCGAATATTGCCGTGGCATCAAGAACCCGCTCGGCCTGAAATGCGGTCCGTCGCTGACGCCGGACGGCTTGCTGGAGCTGATCGACCTGCTCAATCCCGAGAACGAGCCCGGCCGGCTGACGCTGATCGCCCGCTTCGGTTCCGACAAGGTCGCCGACCATCTGCCGAAGCTGGTGCGCGCGGTGCAGAAGGAAGGCCGCTCCGTGGTGTGGTCGTCGGATCCGATGCACGGCAACACGATCGAGGCCGCCGGCTACAAGACGCGGCCGTTCGACCGCATTCTGAAGGAGGTGCAGACCTTCTTCGAGGTGCACCGCGCCGAAGGCACGCATCCGGGCGGCATCCATGTCGAGATGACCGGCAAGAACGTCACCGAATGCACCGGTGGCGCGCGCGCCATCACCGCCGAGGAGTTGCAGGACCGCTACCACACCCATTGCGATCCGCGTCTTAACGCCGACCAGGCGATCGAACTGGCGTTCCTGGTCTCGGATCTGTTGAAGAAGAGCCACCCGGTGCAGCACAAGCAGGTTGCCAACGGCTGATTTTCGCGCAGTCCGAATAAGATCCACGAAAGGGCGTCCGAGAAATCGGGCGCCTTTTATGTCTGCGCTAGTCCAGTGTTCCCGGCACCAGCGGGCAGGGACTGTCAGTCCTTCTTGTAGAGCAGCCAGCTCTTGCCGGCCCGGGGGCCTGCCATCGTCGAGTGCCTGGTGACGCGGTTGCGGCCGCTGACCTTCGAGCGATAGAGCGCCCGGTCGGCCTTGGTGTAGAGATCTTCGGGTCCTTCGGCTTCGGACGCCATGCAGATACCCATCGAGACGGTAACGGTGCCGTAATTCGTACCGGTCTGGCTGCTGGTGAACGGCGTCTGCGCGATCAGGGCACGAATACGCTCCGCGACGTCATAGGTGGCGTCCTCGCTGGCGCCCTCGATGATCAGCGCGAACTCCTCGCCGCCGGTGCGGGCGACGAACATGTCGCCGCGAATGCTGGTCTGGAAAATATCGGCGATGCTCTGGATGATCTTGTCGCCGACCGGGTGGCCATAGCGGTCGTTGATATCCTTGAAGCGGTCGATGTCGACAAGAACCAGGGCGTTGAACAGGATACCCCTGTTGCTGTTGTAGATCCTGGTGATCTCCTTGTCGAAGGCGCGCCGATTCCAGATATGGGTCAACGGATCGGTGTCGGCCAGCCGCTTATACTCCTCAAGCTTCGACTTGACGCTCTCGAGTTCGGCCGTCTTGTCGCTGAGCGTCGAGGCCACCTGCCGGCCGTGATCGATCGTCGAATTGGTGGCAACCGCCATGGCGTTGGCGATCTTCTGCAGGAGATCCTGAGAGAGAAGGCTGCGGCCGCTGAGGCCGCTCGATGTCTCATCGAGGATCCTGCCGTATTTCTCGATGTGGCTGCGCTCGCTCCGCAGCAACGAAGCAACCTCCTCGAGCTCCCTGGCGATGACGTCTCTGGCATGCTCGACGATGCCCGGACCATGGTTGTGGGCAAAGAAAGTGCGCCCGATCTGGTCCAGTTCATCTTGTGTCGGCCGGCTGCTCAGCGAAACGACGGCGAGGCTGAGTTCGCGATTGGTGCCGCTCAGCGCCTCGTAGAAAATCTCGTAGTTGCGCGGCAGGCTGAGCACGCCCAGCTGGCGCATTGTGGCAACGACACTGGCCGCGATGTCGGTGCTTCGTTCGGTCGGAAGAGCTGCCGGCTGCATTTTTGATTCTTCCCCTCGGATTCCGCTGTAGAATTCGCGGGTTCCCTTTGTCGCCGACCTGGGGAATGCGACCGACTCCAGAACAACTTGCAAAGGGATGCGTCCCCACCCACGACCTTCGCTTGCCATGACCATAAATGCGCCAGCGCTAAAGTTTCCTTAATTTGCCGAGATTCCACAGTTTTTCTCTACCTGCGGCTGTAAAAGCTTAAATTTGCGCACCCAATAATCGAAAACGACGCCAGTTTGGTGGCTTTGAATCCGAAATTCGCGCATCGCGCTCTTGAAAATGAAACCGAATTTCGGATTCACCACGCCAGTACATGTCGCATTTGCTTGCGTGTGGTCGTCGCAAAGCTGGAATCCTGACGACGATGCTGAGGCAGAGTTTTCCTCGAGGAGGTCGAAATGAGCGACAATCACACGGGATCGTGTCTGTGCGGAGCGGTTCGCTTCAAAACGCACGGAGCGCTGCGTGGCGTCGTCTATTGTCATTGTTCGCAATGCCGCAAGCAGAGCGGACATTTCTATGCCGCGACCAATGTTGCCAACGCCGACATTGTGATCGAGGGCACGGAAAGTATCACCTGGTACGAAGCCTCTACCTTCGCCAGGCGTGGGTTCTGCAAGGCATGCGGATCGGTGCTGTTCTGGAAGCCGCGAGACCAGGACTACGTTTCAGTCATGGCGGGATCGTTCGACAAGCCGACAGGTCTTGAGGGGGAATGCCATATCTTCGTCGGTGACAAGGGTGACTACTATTCGATCGACGACGGGCTGCCGCAGTTTGAAAAGTCGACACCGTCCATACCGGTTGCTGAATGAATCTTGGACAAGTCACCTTATTCCATTGATCTGGCCAGCCATTGCATTATCCCGTGCCGGTGATTCGCAAAGGGGTTTGGCATGCAGCGGCTGATCGATGCTTATTTCAATTCGGTGCGGGCGTTTCGCAAGCTGGCCACCAGCGAGAAGGCTTTCCAGCAGGAGCTGATGCTGCTGGCGCTTGCCTTGCCGCTCGGCTGGTTCGTTTCGATCTCGTGGCGCGGTTATGCTTTGCTGATCGGCGCCGTGCTGCTCTTGATCATGGTCGAAGTGCTGAACACCGGCATCGAGGCGGCATGCGACGCTTTCAGCCGCGAGTTCAATGTCGATATCCAGTTGGCCAAGGATTGCGGTTCGCTGGCGGTGCTGATTTCGGTGCTCATCGTCGCCGGCGTCTGGGGTATCGCGATTATCGAGCGGATTACGGGACTACCGATCTAGCCTTTCGATGCCTACATGCCAGTCACCAAAGGAGACTGTCATGTCCGAAGCCACGAGCTTTCTGCTTCTTGAGCGTGCTGGCCTGCCAGACGATCTGCGCTGGCTCGTCGAAAAATACCCGCGTGAAAACTGGCAGGACCATGCCAACATCCATGGCATCGCCAATATGTGGCTGCAGCGGCACGACATGTTCCGCGAACTTGGCGGCATGCTGGCCAACGGTATTGGGGACTACCGTGAGGGACGGCTGACGGCGCCTGATTTCGCGCGCTGGTTCGCGCCGCGCCTCGATCATTTTCTTGGGCATCTCGACGGTCACCACAATGTCGAGGATTATCAATATTTTCCGGTCTTCGCCAAGGCCGAGCCCCGTTTGAAGCGCGGCTTCGAGATTCTCGATGCCGACCATCACACCATTCATGAAGGGCTGGAGCGCAATGCCGAGGCGGCCAATGCGTTCATCAAGACGCTTCAGGAAAACGAAGACAGACAGCGCTTTGCCGCCGACGCCTATGCCGACGAAAACAGCCGGCTGATCGCCATGCTGACAAGGCATCTTGCCGACGAGGAAGACCTGATCATCCCGCTGATCCTCGATCGGGGGGATCAGGCGCTCGGCGTGGATTGACGATCAGTCCTCCCTGGCGCGTTCCTTCCTGGCGATGTGACGGGCGACGAGCCATGCCAGAACGGCCACGGTCAGGCCGATGCCAAGCCCGATCAGCAACCGTTCGTGATGCATCAACGCCTGGCCGATGACGTGCTCGGCTCCCAGTCCAAAGACATAACCGATCGTGCCGAACAGTACCGCCCAGACCGCCGATGAAAGCGCGTTGAGGATGACGAAGCGCGGCGCGGCAATGTTGGAAAGCCCGGCTGCAATGCCGCCGACGAGGCGCATGCCGTAGATATAGCGGTTGGACAGCACGAAAATGTCGGGATGGGTGTTGAGCAGCCGAAAGGCGCGGCGGAAGCCGGGCCGTTTGCGCAATCTGACGACATAGGGATGGTCGGCGAAGCTTCGTCCGAGGATGAAGAAGAAAGTATCGCCGACGAAGGCGCCGAGCGCGGCCGCAAGAACCGCGTGCCACAGGACGAAGACCTGCTGGTGGGCGAAGAAGCCGCCAAGGATGGCGGCACTTTCGCCCTCCGCGACGCAACCGATAAAGACCGCGAGCAGCCCGTATTGTTCGATGAAATGATGGATTGCGTCGGTCATGAAGCCGACTGCTGCGAAGACAGCCTTTCGTCGATCCGCTTGACCATTTCGGTCAGCTGCACGATCTCGTCGCGCATACCGAGAATCTGGCCGTGGCGCAGTTCATCCAGCTTTTCATGCAGCGCCATGATCTCGATCTCGGCTTTCAGGTTGACCTCGTAATCGTGGGCGGCGTCGATGCGGTCGCGTTCGGTCTGGCGGTTCTGCGCCATCATGATCACCGGCGCCTGCAAGGCGGCGACCATCGACAGAACGAGATTGAGGAAGATGAACGGGTAGGGATCGAAGGCGTCACGCGACAGCAGCCAGACATTGCCTGATGTCCACAGGATCAGAAAGGCGATGAAGGTCAGGATGAAGGACCATGACCCACCGATGCGGGCGATCGTGTCGGCGAGCCGGTCGCCGAAGGTCTGGTGGAAGGCGACGGCCTTGTTGGTGTCGCGCGAGATGGTGGTCCGTTCGAGCGTCGATTGCAGCACCCGGCTTTCGAGCTGGCTGAGGCCGTCCGGCCGCCGCTTGAGCCAGCGGTTCGCCAGGTCGTCGATCGTCTTGTTCATGGCCATCTCCAGGGTCTTTGGCTTGCCGTAAGAGGTAGAGGCTGCCGGCTCACACGGGAAGTGTTAGATTGATTCCAGTTGCCGAGGGACCAATGGCCGATTTCAAGAAAATTCGCGCACGCGCCGCAAAACGCAAGGGCGGCGAAGAGGAACTTACGTCGCTGCTGGGTCCGGCGCCTGACAATGCCGCCGTGGCTGACATCGCCGATGACCGCATTCTCTCTGTTATGGCCGAACGCGTCTTCGCCGCTGGTTTCGTCTGGCGCGTCATCGAGCAGAAATGGCCGGGCTTCGAGGAGGCGTTTCTGCGCTTCGAGCCGAAGCGGCTGTTGTTCCAGCCCGATGATTTCTGGCACGATGTGACGGCGGACCAGCGCATCGTGCGCAACCCGCAGAAGATCAGATCCGTGCGCGACAACGCTGCCTTCGTCGAGCGCGTGTCGAAGGAATATGGCGGTTTCGGCCAATTCCTCGCCAACTGGCCGGCTGACGACCAGGTCGGGCTGATGGCCTGGCTCGGCAAGCATGGCAGCCGGCTGGGCGGCAATACGGGCCAGTATTTCCTGCGCTGGCTGGGTTGGGATGCGTTCGTCATCTCGGGCGATATGGCCGCGGCGTTGCGCGACGCCGGCCTAGACATCGCCGAAAGCCCGACTTCGAAGAAGGACCTGGACAAGATCCAGAGGCAAATCAACCAATGGGCAGCGGAGACGCATCTGCCGCGCCGGCATATTTCACGCATCCTGGCGATGTCGATCGGCGAGAACCATTCGCCGCAAGCGCTGCGCGAATATATGGGCGACGACTGATACCTGGTCGTATCGCCACGATTGAAGTACGTTGATCGGTCCGTACACGGTTGACGTATGTCAATCGGTCCGAATTGGTCCAAACGAACGCCATTGCCCGGGCAATTTTGCCGCGCTAAGTCAGCAGGCATGACCAAGAAGCTCGACATCCTGCGCATCGCCGTCGCCCAGCTCAATCCGACTGTCGGCGACATATCAGGCAATCTCGCCAAGGCCCGCGAGGCGAGGGCGGATGCCGCACGTCAAGGCGCCGATCTCGTGCTCTATACCGAGCTTTTCCTCGCCGGCTATCCGCCGGAGGATCTGGTGCTGAAGCCGGCCTTTTTGAAAGCCTGCGAAAAGGCGGCACAGGATTTTGCCGCCGACACCGCGGATGGAGGTCCCGGCGTCATCATCGGCACGCCGTTGAAGCGCAAGAGCGGCACGCACAATTCGATCGTCTTCGCCGATGGCGGCAAGATCATCGCGGAACGTTACAAGCTCGATCTGCCTAACTACGGCGAGTTCGACGAGAAGCGCGTCTTCCAGGCCGGACCCGAGATCCAGGGGCCGGTCAATTTCCGCGGCGTGCGCATCGGAGTTCCGATCTGCGAGGACATCTGGGGCGATGTCGATATCTGCGAGTCGCTGGCCGAAAGCGGGGCGGAAATCCTGCTGGTGCCGAACGGCTCGCCCTACTACCGCGCCAAGATCGATGTCCGCCACCAGGTCGTCATCCGCCAGGTCATCGAATGCGGGCTGCCGATGATCTATGCCAACCAGCTTGGCGGCCAGGACGAGCTGATCTTCGACGGCGCCTCGTTTGCCATTGGCGCCGACAAGACGCTTGCCTTCCAGATGAGCCAGTTCGAGGAAGCGGTCGACGTCACTACATGGAAACGCCAGGGCGATCACTGGGTCTGTTCCGAAGGGCCGATGTCGAAAATTCCGGACCGGGAGGAGGCCGACTATCGCGCCTGCATGCTAGGCCTGCGGGACTACGTCAACAAGAACGGCTTCAAGAATGTGGTGCTTGGTCTGTCCGGCGGCATCGATTCGGCGATCTGCGCGGCGCTCGCCGTCGATGCGCTCGGCGAGGAACGCCTGCGCGCGGTGATGATGCCCTACCGCTACACCTCGAAGGACTCGCTGAAAGATGCCGAGGATTGCGCCCGGGCGCTCGGCTGCCGCTACGACATCGTGCCGATCTTCGAGCCGGTCGAAGGGTTTCTGCACGCGCTGACGCAGATGTTCGAAGGCACCAAGGAAGGCATCACCGAAGAGAATCTGCAGAGCCGCGCGCGCGGCACCATCCTGATGGCGATCTCCAACAAGTTCGGCTCGATGGTCGTCACCACCGGCAACAAGAGCGAGATGTCGGTCGGCTACGCTACGCTCTATGGCGACATGAATGGCGGCTTCAATCCGATCAAGGATCTCTACAAGATGCAGGTCTACGCGCTGTCGCGCTGGCGCAACAGCCACGTGCCGCCGGGCGCGCTTGGCCCCTCGGGCGAGGTGATCCCGAAAAACATCATCGACAAGGCGCCATCGGCGGAATTGCGCGAGAACCAGACCGACCAGGATTCGCTGCCGCCCTATCCGGTGCTGGACGATATTCTCGAATGCCTGGTTGAGAACGAGATGGGTGTCGACGATATCGTCGCGCGCGGCCATGACCGGGCGACAGCGACGCGCATCGAGCACCTGCTCTACATCGCAGAATACAAGCGACGGCAGGCGGCGCCGGGCGTGAAGATCACCAAAAAGAATTTTGGCCGCGACCGCCGCTATCCCATCACCAATCGTTTCAGGGATCGCAGCTAAGTACCGAAAGCGCGCGGCGGTGCGGCCGGAGACAGCCATGCCCGATTGTGAAATCAGCTTCGACATGTCACGGATCGATTTCCGTGCGACATCGGACCTGTTGATGGCAAGCTATTGGGGCGCCGGACGCACTGATGAAGTCCATCGCCGCGCCTTTGCCAATTCACTGTGCGTCGGTGCCTATGTCGATGGCAAGCAAGTCGGCTTCGGCCGCGCGATCACCGACCGCACGGTATTCGCCTATCTCGCCGATATCATCGTCTGGCCGGAGAATCGCGGGCAAGGCATAGGCAGCCGGCTTGTTCAGGCCCTGATCGGCCATCCGGAGGTCAGGACCGTTTTCCATTGGAGCCTGTCGACCAGCGATGCCCATGGCATGTATGAAAAGCTCGGGTTCAAGCCATCAACCGATGGCCGCTACATGCGCTTCGATCGCGTTCCTGAATGAGGCGCGGCTTGCCCGCCATTGTTGCAAAATAATCGCAGTGGTTGGACCAGATACGCTTTTGGCGTCAGCCCGTCTTGGCGATGCATCGAAGCGTCTCTATAAGGACCCCTCCGCAATTGTCTTGCGGGAGGTCCGAATGGCAGTATTTCACATGGAAGTGCGAGGCCGCGAAGCCTAGGTCTCATCCGGCGCTCCGCGAAGGTTTCCCCTTCGTGCTGATGCCGGATCGAGCACAGGCTTATGCCGATGCCGATCGCCGCCCGATTATGGGCGATACGCCAAATATGCCGCTCCGCTTCCGGGCAATCACTTGGCCCCTTGCGCGGCTTCTTCAATTTTCGACCTACTGGGATCGGGCTCGTTTGTGCCCGAATGACATCATGGCTCGTTTCAAGATCGATTTGCGCGCGAGCGCCTTTCGCAGCGTTCTTGGCTTCACGCTCACCCATTGGCGGCGCCAGCCCTGGCGGCTCTCGCTCATCATGGGCAGCTTCCTGCTGTCGACGCTGGCCGATGTGCTGACGCCGCTCTACTCCGGCCGGCTGGTCGACGCCGTCGCCAGCAGCGCCGGCGCCGACGCGATTGCCTGGAATGCCGCGATGACGGCGTTCTCGATGCTGATGGCGTTGGCGCTGGCCGGCGTCGTCTTGCGCAATCTTGCGTTCATGGGGATCGTCGAGTTGACGTTGAAGATGATGGCCGACATCGCCGCCGATGCTTTCCATCGCGTCCAGCGCTTTTCCACCGACTGGCATGCCAACAGCTTTGCCGGTTCGACCGTTCGCAAGGTGACGCGCGGCATGTGGGCGCTCGACCTGCTCAACGACACCATCCTCATCGCGCTGCTGCCGTCGGTCGTCATGCTGGTCGGCTCGACGTTGCTGCTCGGCTGGTTCTGGCCGTTGATGGGTGCGGTCGTTGCTGCCGGTTCGGTGCTGTTCATCACGGTGACGGCGCTGCTGTCGCTTGGCTATGTCGCGCCGGCGGCAAGGCTCGCCAACACCTGGGATACCCGCCTCGGCGGCTCGCTGGCCGACGCGGTCAGCTGCAACGCCGTCGTCAAGGGCTTTGGCGCCGAGGAGCGCGAAGAACGCCGACTGGCCAAGGTCGTCGCCAAATGGCGTGCGCGCACACGGCGCACCTGGGTGCGCGGTACCATCAACGGCACCACGCAAGGGGTGCTGCTGCTGGTCATGCGCGCCGCGGTGATCGGCCTGGCGCTGATGCTGTGGTCGTGGGGGCAGGCGAGCGCCGGCGACGTTGCCTTCGTGCTGACCTCGCTTTTCGTGCTGCAGGGCTATCTCAGGGATATCGGCACGCATATCCGCAATCTGCAGCGCTCCATCAACGATATGGAAGAGCTGGTCGATTTCCAGTCCGAACCGCTCGGCATCGAGGACCGGCCAGGTGCCGAGCCGATCCGGATCACCGAAGGACGGATCAGCTTTGACAACGTCACCTTTCACTATGGCCATCACCGATCGGCGCTTTACCGCGACTTTTCGGTCGATATCGCGCCGGGTGAGCGCGTCGGGCTGGTCGGCCATTCGGGGTCGGGCAAGACCACCTTCGTCAAGCTTATCCAGCGGCTCTATGACGTGAATGCGGGGCAAATCCTGGTCGACGGCCAGGACATCTCGCAGGTGGCGCAAGCCTCGTTGCGCGGGCAGATCGCCATCGTTCAGCAGGAGCCGATCCTGTTCCACCGGTCGCTGGCCGAAAACATCGCCTATGCCAGGCCGAGTGCGACGCAGGAGGAGATCGAGCATGCCGCGAAGCTGGCGAGTGCGCATGACTTCATCACCAACCTGCCGAAGGGCTACGGCACGCTGGTCGGCGAGCGCGGCGTGAAACTGTCGGGCGGCGAGCGTCAGCGCGTGGCGATCGCGCGCGCCTTTCTTGCCGATGCTCGCATCCTGATCCTCGACGAGGCGACATCGAGCCTCGATTCGGAATCGGAGGTTCTGATTCAGCAGGCGATGGAGCGGCTGATGGTCGGCCGCACGACGCTGGTCATCGCGCACCGGCTTTCGACGGTGCGGGCGCTGGACCGGCTGCTGGTCTTCGATCGCGGCAACATCGTCGAGGAAGGCTCGCATGACGAACTGATCCGGCTGAAAGGCGGCATCTACCGTCGCCTGTTCGAACGCCAGGCGTTGGAACTGACCAAGGGACTTGTGAGCTGAATTGAGGCGGCCTGCAGCTTCGGCCGGAGGCCGCCTCTGTCCGGCACGGTCAGCCCAGCGGGCTGGACCAGGGCATGCGATCGCAGGGCCGCGGCCAACCCGCCGATCAGCGCCGTGATGCTGGCCGACTTGATTTGCCTGTGAAGTCCTGTCCGGATAGTAAGTCTTGAGACCTCTGTTCATCATACCGACCGAGATACGTTGTTTCTACCATTGGTTGATATATATCCGATGGAGAGCAACCTACGGACGTTCTTCACGATGCATCTTTCTGCGAATGCCGAGGAAAAGTTGGCTGCGCCGTCAGTGCTGGAATCTCAGCATGGCTCGGTTCGTCCGCTCGCTGCCGAAGATCTCGAGCGCGTCGCCGCACTCTTCCTGACGAAGTTTCGCCGGCGGCGGCGTCACCTCCTAGATCGCGCAATCGCCGAGACGGCCGCGTATATGAGAGAGATTTATCTCGACCCTGTCGGCCACTCCGGTGAAAGCAACGCTCTTGTCCAGATCAACCGGCACGGTCGTCTGGGTGGGTTCCTCGGCGTTCTGAAAGCCCGCTACGAGCTCAATGGAGCGGCATTGAATGCGGCGATCATCGGGCCGCTCATGGCCGACCCCGGCACCGATGACGGCTCGGCCGGTCCCCAATTGCTGCGTGCCTTGCATCAAGGCGAATTCGATCTGCAGCTGACCGATTCGGCCAACCGGACATCCTTGGCCTTCGCGCGCCCGATGAAGTATCAACTCCTTCCGGTGCATTGTCTGGGATGGACATATGTTTTCCGGCCGGCGGCGATGGCCGCCGCCGCACTGCACCGTAAATGGCCTGGCCTGCCTCGCCTTGTACTCGATCCATGCGCGAGAGCATTCGATGCTCTCGCAAAGAAAAGGTTCGAGCCACCGGTCCTCCATTCATCGTCGCATCGCACCCATCGTGAGCCGATCGATGCCGTTCAATTTGCCGAGAAGCTGCCGACCCTCCTGTCTGGTTACGCTCTTCGGCCGAGTTGGAAGGATGGGGAGCTGCCACGACTGCTTGCGCTGGCGGCCGAGAAGCGGGCCGACGGCCCCCTTCATTTCGGTGGGACCTACGACGAAACGGGCAAAATGCTCGGTTGTTATGCCTTTTATGGTCAAGCCGGCGACATGGCGAACCTGTTGCAGATCCAGGCATCCGGATCGCACTGGGGCGCGACGCTGGATGCGCTTGTCGCCGCCGCATGGGAGATGGGCTGCGTGGGTATCACCGGACAGACGCAGACCAGATTCATACCTCAACTCTTTGGCTACAAGAATGTCTTCTTCCGCTATGCCGGGGGAACGATGGTCCGCTCGCGGATCGCCGAGGTCACGGAAGCGGTCCGCTCCGGCGACATCTTTATCGGTGGATTGGTGGGCGACCGCTGGACCCGCCTCAGTTCCGATGATTTCGGCCGCTGATCGCCTTCAACCGGCAGGATTGCGAACTCGGGTAACGGGTTCCTTCGCCGGCGCGTAGGCTGACGGAGCATTAAACGAAAAAACCGCCTGTGCGGCGGGTCACTGGCGCAAATCAGAACCATACCCAAATATGTACCATAGCTGAGGGCACCGAGTCAAGAAAAAATTCCTATCGTGAAAAGCTGCCGGCACAAAATGGGCACCGCCGGCCTGGGCGCCGTCGGAGGCGTCCACCGTCCGGTCTTTTCATTCCAGCCGCCATGTTCTATGTCTGCCGGCCAGCGCGGGGGCGCGTCTTGTCAACCACAAAAGCATCCGGTACGCCCCGTTCATGACAGTTACCGTTCGTTTCGCCCCGTCGCCGACCGGCCGCATTCACATCGGCAATGCGCGCACGGCTCTGTTCAACTGGCTGTTCGCCATGAACAACAAGGGCCGATTCATCCAGCGCTTCGACGACACCGACATTGCGCGCTCGAAGCAGGAGTTTTCCGACGCCATCCTCTACGACCTGCATTGGTTGGGCATTTTTCCCGACGCCACCGAGTACCAGTCGCGGCGCTTCGAAATCTATGACGCCGCGGTCGAGAGGTTGAAGGCGGCAGGCGTTCTCTATGCCTGCTATGAAACGCCGGAGGAACTCGATCTCAGGCGCAAGGTGCGCCGCACGCGCGGCCTGCCGCCGGTCTATGGCCGCGAGGCGTTGACCCTGACGCACGAGCAGATCGCCGAATACCAGGCCGATGGCCGCCAGCCGCACTGGCGGTTTCTCCTCCCCAATTTCTCAGGCGATCCACAACAGCCGGAACGCACCGAAATCCACTGGAACGACCTGGTGCGCGGCGAGGAAACCGTCGATCTGGCCTCGCTTTCCGATCCGGTCCTGATACGCGAGGACGGCACCTATCTCTACACGCTGCCTTCTGTCGTCGACGACATCGAGATGGGCGTCAGCCATATCATCCGGGGCGACGACCACGTCACCAACACCGGCGTGCAGATCGCCCTGTTCCAGGCGCTGGCTGCCGAGCCGCCACTGTTCGGCCACCATAATCTCCTGACCACCGCATCGGGCGAGGGCTTGTCGAAGCGCACCGGCGCACTCTCCATCGAGAGCCTGCGCGAGGACGGCATCGAGCCGATGGCCGTCACATCATTGGCCGTCCTGGTAGGCACTTCGGAGAATGTCGCGGCGGTGCCGACGATGGGCGAACTCGCCGAACGCTTCGATCCGGCGGCGACATCGAAATCCGCCGCCAAGTTCGATCCGGACGAGCTGTTCGTGCTCAACCGGTCGCTGCTGCACCACATGCCGTTCGCCGAGGCACAAGACCGTCTGATCGTGCTCGGCGTCTCCGGCGATCAGGCCGAACCGTTCTGGCTGGCGGTGCGCGGCAATCTCGACAGGCTGGCCGATGCGGTCAACTGGTGGCGTATCCTGCGTGAAGGACCGCAGGAGAAGCCGGAATTTTCCGATGACGACCGCGATTTCCTTCGACAGGCCTTCGATCTGCTGCCGGAGGAACCTTGGACCGCGACGATCTGGAAGGACTGGACGGGCAACATCAGGGAAGCGACCGGCCGCAAGGGCAAGGCGTTGTTCATGCCGCTCAGAACAGCCCTTACCGGACTGCCTTCGGGGCCGGAGCTTGCAGATCTATTGCCGCTGATGGGTCGGGAAGGAACGTTGGCCCGACGACCCTGACCTTCCGCTGTTCCGGCGGCAAGGCTGATATCGGCGACGTCACCGGCTTGGCTGAAACCCGCTTGATCGTCTCGCGGTCGAGCCCGCCTTCCTGATTGGCCAGCGTTTCGGGATCGGCACCTGGATCCGGTTTGGAGATCGGCACCGGAATGAACGGTGCGGAGTCCGTCTCGGGTTGCAACTGTTCCGGATTCGGCGGATTGCCGGCGATGATCTGAAAACCCTGCGCGGCGGCGTTGCAGCCGCAAGCCGGCGGCCGCGATATATCGGGCTGCTTGTAGAGATAGGCGGTCGGCAATTCGCTGTAGGGCCGGCCGGTGACAGATGACGTCATTGAGGCCGAATCGTCGCCCATGCCGCGCGAGTAGAAAACCTGCATTTCGGTGCCGGGGCAGCTCGATTCGCAATTCTTCTGGTCACGTTCGAAATCGCCAGCCGAGGCTGAGTTCGACATCGGGAAGAAGTAGCCGTCGCAGGTGCGCACACAGGAGGTGTGGAACTCACCGCCGACGCTCGGAAAATCGGGTATGCCGGGCTGGTTGAGCACCCGGCGGACATTGCGCTCCTCGCCTGGATCGCCGGGCGGGCTAGGCTCATCAAGCATATCGAGTTGCTGGCTGTTGCCGCCAAAAAGCTGATTGAACAGGTTTGCGCTGCCGCCGTCGCGGTTGGCTTCCTGCAAAGGCGTCCGCCGAGGCGCTACGATGTCGTCGCGGCAGCCCTTGGCGTCAAGCGCCGCCAGGATGCGTCCGCGGTCGCGGCGAGAGCCGCCGCCAGCCAGCCGCTCGCGCTTGTTCTGCAAGGCGTCGAGATTGGCATTCATGCGGCCGATCGTGGCGTTTAGCCCGGCGCATTGATTGAGGTTGCGGCCAAACAGCGAAAAACCGCACCCGGCCCGGCTCGCCTGGCTGCGAGCCTTCGAAATCTGCTCATGTTGCCTGGCAATTGCGGAATCGTATTTCCGGACTAGCGCCGGACCGCCGCCGCGCGAGGACGCGGCTAGATCGGCTTCCAGCTGGCGGCAGACCCGCGAAGCAGCCTGTGGCTCGGCCACCCCCCAGGTTGCGGACAACAGGAGGCCAAGCAGCACGGCAGCATGCGCCTGCTTCCACCCTCCGCTTGCCATCCGCCCAAACTCCGCCTGCCAAATCCCGACTGTTAGCCCCGCAAGGCTAGCGTGTTCGCGGTTAACTGCAGTTTACCGCGAAATCCGTGTTCAGCCCAGATTGACGACCGCCTGTGCCTTGTGGGCGGCTTCGACCACGGCAAGCGCCGTCATGTTGACGACGCCGCGCGAGGTGACGGACGGCGTCAATATATGCGCCGGCATGTCGGTGCCGAGCAGGATCGGCCCGACGTGTAGCGCATCCGTCATGGTTCTGAGCGCCGTCAGCGTGATGTTGGCCGAATCGAGGTTGGGGAACACCAGCAAATTGGCTTCGCCCTTCAGCCTCGAATGGGGATACACGCGCTGGCGCAGGTGCTCCGACAGAGCAGTGTCCGCATGCATCTCGCCATCGCATTCAAGGTCAGGCGCGATGCGCGCCAGGATCGCCGCTGCTTGCCGCATCTTCAGGGCACTGGGCGAATCGCGCGAGCCGAAATCGGAATGCGACAAGAGCGCTGCCTTAGGCTCGATGCCGAAGCGCTGGATTTCTTCCGCCGCCAGCACGGTCATTTCGGCGATTTCTTCCGCCGTCGGGTCGACGGAGACGTGGGTGTCGGTCAGGAAGATGATGCCGCGCTGCGAGATCAGCATGGAAAGCGTCGACAGGTCGTGGTCCTTGATGCCGGCGCGGGGGCCGATGATCAAGGTGACGTTGCGCAGATGCCGCTCGAAGCGGCCTTCGAGGCCGCAGACCATGGCATCGGCATCGCCGCGCTTCAGCGCAAGCGCTGCGATTACCGTGTTGTCGGTGCGCACCATGGTGCGCGCGGCCTCCGTCGTCACGCCACGCCGGCCGGCGAGTTCGATCAAAAGGTCGACATAATGGCGGTAGCGCGGATCGTCTTCCGGGTTGATCAGGCCGAAATCGACACCGGGCTTGATGCGCAAGCCGTAGCGCTTCAGGCGCACCTCGATGACGTGCGGGCGGCCGATCAGGATCGGCTCGGCGATGCCTTCCTCGAGCACCACCTGGGCGGCGCGCAACACGCGCTCATCCTCGCCGTCGGCATAGATGACGCGCTTGGCGCTCGATGCCTTGGCGGAGGAGAACACCGGCTTCATCACCAGGCCGGAGCGGAAGACGAAGCGGTTCAGCTTGTCGATATAGGCGGCGAAGTCGGTGATCGGCCGCGTCGCGACACCGGTGTCGCAGGCTGCCTTGGCGACCGCGGGCGCTATGCGCAGGATCAGGCGCGGATCGAAGGGCGAAGGGATCAGGAATTCAGGGCCGAAGATCGGCGTCTCGCCGGAATAGGCGCGTGCCGCGACATCGGATGGCTCTTCGCGTGCTAGCGCTGCGATCGCCCGCACCGCCGCCATCTTCATCTCCTCGTTGATAGCGCTGGCACCACAGTCGAGCGCGCCGCGAAATATGTAAGGAAAACAAAGTACGTTGTTGACCTGATTAGGAAAATCAGACCTGCCTGTGCAGATCATCGCATCGGGACGCGCCGCACGCGCCGTTTCCGGCATGATCTCGGGATTGGGGTTGGCCAGCGCCAGGATCAGCGGTTTTGGCGCCATGTGCTCAAGCAGTTCCGGCTTCAGCACGCCTGCCGCCGACAAGCCGAGGAAGACATCGGCGCCCGATATGACGTCGGCCAGCGTGCGCGCCTCGGTGTCCTTTACATAAGGGTCTTTCCAGCGATCCATCTCATCAGTGCGGCCCTTGTAGGCAACGCCGAAACGGTCGGTGACCCAGATGTTTTCGACTTTGGCGCCGAGCGAGACCAGCAGGTTGAGACAGGCAAGGGCGGCAGCCCCGGCGCCGGAGGTGACGATCTTGATGTCCGATATGGTTTTTCCGGCGAATTCCAGCCCGTTGAGCACGGCGGCGGCGACAATGATGGCGGTGCCGTGCTGGTCGTCGTGAAAGACCGGTATGGCCATGCGGGCCTTCAACTGCTCCTCGACCTCGAAACATTCCGGCGCCTTGATGTCCTCGAGGTTGATGCCGCCGAAGGTCGGCTCCAGGGCCGAGATCGTCTCGACCATGCGCTCGATGCCGGGCGCGTCGATCTCGATGTCGAAGACGTCGATGCCGGCGAATTTCTTGAACAGGACGGCCTTGCCTTCCATGACCGGTTTGGAGGCCAGCGGGCCGATATTGCCGAGGCCGAGAACGGCCGATCCGTTGGTGACGACGCCGACAAGATTGGCGCGCGCGGTATAGTCGGCGGCGGTCGCCGGATCGTCGCGGATTTCCAGGCACGGGGCGGCGACGCCAGGCGAATAGGCGAGCGCCAGGTCGCGCTGATTGCCGAGCGGCTTGGTCGCCTGGATCTCGAGTTTTCCCGGCCTTGGGTGCTTGTGGAAGTAGAGGGCGGCTTCGTCGAGGTCCGAACGTGCCGTCTTTTTGCTCTCGCCTTCCATGCGGCCGCTCCCTCGAAATCTGGCTGGAGATTCCCTTTTAGCATGCAGCCGTGGTTTTTCGCGACGCTAATTGACGCGCCGAGAGCTTTACCCGGTGGCGCGTCGAAAGCCACAATTAATCAGATGCTTATCTTGATTTTCTGACAGACCATTCCTGCAGTTTCACGGACAAGTTGATCAGAAGGCGCTGACGTAGAGACCACCATCGACCGGTATGTTCTGCCCGGTCAGATAGCCGGCATGGACCGAGCACAGGAAGGCGCAGATCTGGCCGAATTCCTCCGGCGTGCCGAGCCGCTTGGCCGGAACGTCGGCGCTGATGCGGGTCTTGCGCGCGGCTGCGGCCTCAGGGCTTTCGACACTGCCGGCCTCGTGCGGCCCGCGCAGCCGGTCGGTGTCGAGCTTACCCGGCAAAAGACTGTTGATGGTCACGTTGCGGTCGATCACCGTTCTGGCCACGCCGGCAAGAAACGAGGTCAGGCCGGCGCGCGCGCCGGACGAGAGATCAAGGCCGGGAATGGGCACATAGACCGACAACGAGGTGATGTTGACGATGCGGCCGAAGTCGCGCTTGGCCATGCCGTCGAGGACAGCCTGCACCAGCTCGATCGGCGTCACCATATTCTGGGTGACGCCTTCGAGGATCTTTTCGCGATCAAGCGTGCGGAAGTCGCGAAGCGGCGGCCCGCCATTGTTGTTTACGAGGATATCTGGCTCGGGACAGGCCGCGAGCAGCGCCTTCTGCACCTCGGGCTTGGAGACGTCGCCGACGACTTCCGTCACCGACACGCCGTAACGCTCGCGCAGCTCCGCGGCGGTCTTGGCCACCAGTTCGGCGTTGCGGCCATTGACGACGATGTCGCAACCGGCCTCGGCCAGCGCCATGGCGCAGCCTTTTCCGAGCCCCTTGCTCGAAGCGCAGACGATGGCCTTCTTTCCGCGGATACCAAGATCCATGACGATTTCTCCTGTGATTTGGCCGGCAGGCTAGTCCTTCGGCTGGACCAATCGCAACCGTCATACGGTTGTTGCATGAATCGGGGCATAGGCTCGCGAAAGCAACGGTGAAATCGCGATGTCCGGCCAAGAGCCCCGCACTTTCCGCAGCATGTTCATTTCCGACGTCCATCTGGGCTCGAAGGCGGCCAAGGCCGAGTTCCTGATCGATTTCCTTCGATATCACGATGCCGATATCATCTATCTGGTGGGCGACATCGTCGACGGCTGGCGGCTGCGACGGAGCTGGCATTGGCCGCAAAGCCACAATGACGTCGTGCAGAAACTGCTGCGCAAGGCGCGCAAGGGCGCCAACATCACCTACATCGCTGGCAACCATGACGAGTTCGCCCGCCAGTTCCAGGGCGTGCATTTCGGCGGCATCGTCGTCGCCGACAGCGCCATCCACGAGACCGCCGACGGCAAGCGCCTGCTCGTCATCCATGGCGACCAGTTCGACACCGTCGTCCACAATGCGCGCTGGCTCGCCTATCTCGGCGACCATGCCTATGACGCGGCCATGCTGGTCAATCGCGTGGTGACGCGGCTGCGGCAACTGCTCGGCCTGCCGTATTGGTCGTTTTCGTCCTGGGCCAAGCACAACGTCAAGAAGGCGGTGAACTTCATCGGCTCGTTCCAGACCATGCTTGCGGACGAGGCGCGCCGCTCGCATGTCGACGGCGTCATCTGCGGCCACATCCATCATGCCGTCATCGAGAATTTTGGCGATGTCCAGTACATCAACACCGGCGACTGGGTGGAAAGTTGTACGGCCGTGGTCGAGCATTTTGACGGCCGCATGGAAATTCTGACCTGGGCGCAGGTGCTGCCCGAAGCGCCGGACGAGCCCTTTATCCCGTTGCTCATCGAAGATCGGGTAGGGCAGGCGGCATAGTCCGAAGTCTTTTCGGGCTTCGGAATCAATCAATTAGTCCAACCGGTTTCGTCCGGTTTTCGTCCATGTTAAGGGATCGACACGCGTTGCCGTCCGGTCGAATACAGCGCGATTGGATCGATTCATGGCCCTGCCGCAGCTCTCGTCCGAACAACTCGTCAAGCCGCGCCATTTCGAACTGCGCATGAGCCTGATCTTCGCGACGCTGTACGTGCCGCTCGGAACGCATTTGCCTTATTTTCCACTGTGGCTGCAGGCCAAGGGTTTTCACGCCGAGCAGATCGCCGTCATTCTGGCGGCGCCGATGTTCCTGCGCGTGGTGACGACGCCGTTACTGACCGCGCTGGCCGACCGTGCCAGGGACCGCGCCGATGTCTATGTCGCGCTGATGGCTGCATCACTGCTCTTGTCGGCAGGCTATTTCCTGCCGCCGACCTATGCGATGGTGCTGGCGGTCTCATTGGCGCTGACCATTGTCTGGACGCCGCATTCGCCGATCGCCGATTCGCTGGCGCTTTCGGGTGTCCGCCGCTTCGGTTCGAACTACACAAGCATGCGCAAATGGGGCTCGATCTCCTATCTCTGCGCCAATGTCGCCGGCGGCTTCATTCTGTCGGCAACCGGTTCGCAGGCCGTTCCGGTTGTCATTCTGGCGGCGTTTGCCGCGGCCCTTGCCGCCGGCCTGCTGGCGCCGCGTCTAGGCCGTCCGCGGCGCGCCTCACCGCTGTCGGCCGCCGACATCCAGCATTCGGCGCCGAAGCTTCTCAACCCGTATTTCCTGTATTTTTCCGTCGGCGTCGGCGTCATCACCGCCAGCCACGCATTCCTCTACGGTTTCGTCTCCATCTATTGGAAATCGATCGGCATCAGTGATTCGGTTGTCGGTCTCTTATGGGCTTGGGGTGTGGTGTCGGAAGTCTGCATGTTCATGATGTTCACCCGCTTTTTTGACCGGTTCTCCGTCGTGTCGATCATGGTGATGGCGGGGATCGGCTCCATCGTGCGCTGGATCGCCTTTCCGCTGGTCTGGCCGCTCGGCCTCGGCATTCCCGGTTTCTTCGGTGTCCAGTCGCTGCACTCGGTCTCGGTGGCGCTTGGGCTGATCGGCCTGCAGAAGATGATCGGCGAAACCGTCTCCGAGGAGCGGACAGGTGCCGCGCAAGGCATTGCCTATTTCTCCAACGGCTTCTTCATGGCGGTGGTGACGCTGGCGTCCGGCCCGCTCTACGACCGTCTCGGCGTGGACGGCTTCTTTGCCATGATCCCGATCGCCTTGATCGGGCTGGTGCTCATCGGGCTTGCTGCGCGCTCAGCCCCACAGCGCCACATCGGGCGGTGACACCAGCGATCCCTGGTAGATAAGGCCCGGTACCCGGTCGCGGGCAAGCAGCAGCGGACCGTCGAGGTCGACGAAATCGGCATGCTGGGCAAGCAGCACCGCTGGCGCCATCGCCAGTGACGTGCCGACCATGCAGCCGACCATCACGCCGAAACCGAGTTCGCGGGCGCGATCGCGCAGCACCAGTGCCGCAGTCAGGCCTCCCGACTTGTCGAGCTTGATGTTGACGGCATCGTAGAGACCGACAAGCGCTTCGAGATTCTCAGCCTCATGCACGCTTTCATCGGCGCAGATCGGCACGGGATGGGCGATATGGCGCAGGATCTCGTCACGACCGGCCGGCAGCGGCTGTTCGATCAGCGCGATGCCTTGTTCGGCGGCAAAGGCGAGGTTCGCAACGATGTTGTCGTCGCTCCAGCCCTCATTGGCGTCGAGGATGATGCGGCTGTCTGGCGCTGCCTGCCTGACCGCGCGGATGCGGGCAATGTCGTTGTCGCCACCGATCTTGACCTTGAGCAGCGGCCGCGCGGCATTGGCGCGGGCCTGCGCCGCCATCGCCTCCGGCTCGCCCAGCGACAGCGTGTAGGCGGTTTCGAGCGCCTGCAAGGGAAGAGCACCTATCGCGACTGCTACCGAGGTTCCGCTGAGCTTTGCCTCCAGATCCCACAGGGCGCAGTCTATGGCGTTGCGGGCGGCTCCGGCCGGCATAGCATCGAGCAAGGCTGTCCGGCTGATGCCAGCGGCGATTCGGCCGCGCATGGCCTCGATCGCGTCGCGCACGCCCTCCATGGTCTCGCCATAGCGCTTGTAGGGGACACATTCGCCGCGGCCGAAGTGGCCGCCGTCGCCGATCGTGCAGGAGATCACCTCGGCTTCGGTCTTGGAACCGCGCGAAATGGTGAAGGTTCCGGCGATGGGAAAACGCTCGGCCTCGACCGAAATGACACGCGCCATATTTTTCTGCTCCTGCTATGCGACAACCGTTGTCGGCAAATCGACAGGTCAGACCCGTCAGGCTAAACAGGACGCCATGTTGACCATCGGCAAGCGCGACGCAAGCGGCACGACCGCAGGGGAGGCTGACCACGAACCGCGCGTGGCGATCGGCGAGGAGGATGGCGTTCTTGGCTGCGCTTTCTCCGGAATCTGGACCACAAGGACCGTCGCGCTCATCGACGCCGACATGCGCAAGATCGAAAAGCGAAGCGGCTTCAAAACCTTGGCGCTCGATGTTTCCAAGATCGAGAAGATGGACACCGCCGGCGCCTGGCTGATCGACCGGCTGGTCAGCGCCTTCGAGAAGAAGGGCGTCGAGATCCAGATGCAAGGCCAGAGCGAGATCGCTTCGATCCTGCTCGAAGCTGTCGGCGAGGCCGTGCGGCGCGAACCCGAATCCGGCCCGGCGCGACCGCCCAACATCGTCATTCGCGCGCTGGAGGCGGTTGGCCGCCGGGTCTACGAGATGCGCGACGATTTTCTCGCCTCGATGAACATCCTCGGCGCCACCATCCGTGGCGCGCAGATGAAGCTCGGCCGTGGCCATGCCGTCAACCCGGCGGCGATTTTCAACCAGATCGACCGCATGGGCGTCGGCGCCATTCCGGTGGTGGTGCTGATGTCGGCGATCGTCGGCGCCATCGTTGCCCAGCAAGGCGCCTATCAGCTCAGCTATTTCGGCGCCGATATCTTCGTCGTCGATCTGGTCGGCGTGCTGATCCTGCGCGAGCTTGGCGTGCTGATGACGGCGATCATGATCGCCGGCCGCTCCGGCAGTGCGATCACCGCCGAGATCGGCTCGATGAAGATGCGCGAGGAGGTCGACGCGCTGAAGGTCATCGGGCTCAACCCGATCGGCGTCCTGGTCTTTCCGCGGCTCGTGGCGCTGGTCATCGCCTTGCCGTGCCTGACCATCATCGCCAATTTCGCCGCACTCGGCGGCGGCATACTGGCTGCCTGGCTCTATTCCGACATCCCGCCCGCCGCCTTCATCGACCGGCTGCGCGTCGCCATCGATCTCAGCACCATCTTTGCCGGCCTGATCAAGGCGCCGTTCATGGCCATGATCATCGGCACGATTGCCTCGGTCGAAGGCATGAAGGTCGGCGGCAGCGCCGAATCGCTCGGCCAGCATGTTACCGCTTCGGTTGTGAAGTCGATCTTCGTCGTCATCATCCTCGACGGACTTTTCGCCATGTTCTACGCAGCGATCGAGTTCTGAGATGAAGCTGCGAAACAGGAAAAGGGCAGGCGCATTGGCTGAGGACGCGGGTGAGGGCGACATCGTGCTATCCGCGCATGACATCAGCGTGTCCTTCGCCGACAAGCTTATCCTCGACAGACTGTCGCTCGACATAAGGCGCGGCGAAATCCTTGGATTTGTCGGCGCCTCGGGTGCTGGTAAATCCGTTCTGCTGCGCACCATTCTCGGCCTGACGCGCAAGCAGTCGGGTACGATCAAGCTGTTCGGCGTCGATATCGAGAAAGCTGATGATGCGGAGCGTCTGCGCATCGACATGCGGCTTGGCGTGCTGTTCCAGCACGGCGCGCTGTTCTCGGCGCTGACAGTGCTGGAAAACGTCCAGGTGCCGATGCGCGAATATCTCGACCTGCCGCGAAAGCTGATGGACGAACTGGCGATGCTCAAGATCGAGCTGGTCGGGCTGCCGCCCGATGCAGCGCAGAAATTCCCGTCCGAACTGTCCGGCGGCATGATCAAGCGCGCCGCGCTGGCCCGGGCGCTCGCGCTCGATCCCGACATCGTCTTCCTCGACGAGCCGACATCGGGCCTCGATCCGATCAGCGCGGCGGAGTTCGACGAGCTGGTGGTCAAGCTGCGCGATACGATGGATCTGACCGTCTACATGGTGACGCACGATCTCGACACGCTGTTCACCGCTTGCGACCGGGTGGCCGTGCTCGGCAAGAAAAAAGTGCTGGTCGAAGGCACCATCGGCGACATGCTGAAGAGCGAGGAACCGTGGGTAAAGTCCTATTTCCGCGGAAAACGCGCCCGGCAACTTGATCTTGCGGCGCGCGCATAGCCATAAGTGGGACAATGGAAACCAGAGCCAACTACGTCATTGTCGGCATCTTCACGCTGGCCGCGATCCTGGCGGCGTTTGCCTTCGTCTACTGGACGGCGGCCATCGGCGACAAGGGCGAGACGACGTTGCTGCGCGTGCGCATTCCGGGCTCTGCGTCCGGGCTTGGCCGCGGCAGTTTCGTGCTGTTCAACGGGGTCAAGGTCGGCGACGTCAAGCGCGTCTATATCGACGTCGACAATCCGACGGTTGCCATCGCCGATACCGAGATCGACCGCATGACGCCGATCACCAAATCGACGCAAGCCGATATCGGGCTTGCCGGCCTGACCGGGCAGGCCAACATCGAGCTCAAGGGCGCCGACCCCAAGGAAGTGAAACTCCTCGACCAGGCGGAAAAGGAAGGCAAGGTCGCCGAGATCGTCGCCAACCCGTCGGCGGTGACCAACCTCTTGCAGACGGCGCAGAATATCTTCACCCGCGCCGACAAGGTGCTGACCGAGCTCGAAGGCTTCACCAGGGACGTTCGCGGGCCGCTGACGCAGACCGTCCAGAATGTCCAGACCTTCTCCGATGCGCTGGCCAAGAATTCGGACGGCATCGACAAGTTCCTGTCCGCCGCCAGCACGCTGGCGGATGAGCTGAAAGGCGTTTCCGGCAAACTCGACGGCACGCTGAAAGCAGCCGAAGGCCTTCTCAACGCCGTCGACAAGGACAAGATCAAGAGCATCGTCGCCAATGTCGACGCGGTAACCGGTAACCTCAAGGAGACGTCGAAACAGCTCGACGGCGTGATCAAGAACGTCGATACGGCCCTGGGGTCGGTCAACGATTTTACCAAACGGACGCAAGGCACGCTGGCCAAGGTCGACAACGTGCTCGACGGTATCGATCCCGCACAAGTGCGCTCGGCGCTCGCCAACATCCAAAAGGCCAGCGAGAGCGCCGACAAGGCCGCCGCCGACATCGCTGAGGTTACCCACAAGTTCGCCAACCGGGCCGACGACATCGACCAGACGATCAAGGATGCAAAGCAGCTCGCGCAACGGCTCAACGATGCCTCGGTGCGCGTCGATGGCATTCTTGCCAAGGTCGATACCTTGCTCGGGTCGGGCCAGGCCGACGGCGTGATGGCGGATGCCAGGGCGACGCTGAAGTCGTTCAAGCAGGTTGCCGACACGCTGAATGCCCGCCTTGGCGTCATCACCGACAATCTGGCGCGCTTCTCGGGACAGGGGCTTTCGAATGTCGAGGCTTTGGTGCAGGACAGCCGCCGTTCGATCAGCCGCATCGAAGAGGCGGTGACCGATCTCAGCCGCAATCCGCAGCGCATCCTTTCGGGTGGCGACGGCGAGGTTCGGCAATTCGATGGCAGGGCGCGGCGTTGACTTCGGCGACGGCGCGCCCCAGAAACATGAGCCGCGAAAGCGGGTCGATCTTACGATCCGGGGACAACGGGGATCGCGCGTGAAGTCTGTGTGGGTGAAAACGGGCGGGTTGACTTCGGCTGCGGCACTGCTTGCCTTGACGTTGGCCGGCTGCGCGGCGTTGGGCGGCAAGCCCGCGCCGCTCGATACGTTCGAGTTGTCGGCGCCTTCGGTCGACGCGCATGGCCACAGCCGCCGGCAGATCCTGATCGCGCAGCCGTCGGCGCTCAAGGCGCTGGACAGCCAGAACATCGTCATCAAGCCGTCGGATCGCTCGATCCAGTATCTCAAGGGCGCGCAATGGGCCGACCGGCTGCCGCTGATCGTGCAGGCGCGGCTGGCCGAGACGTTCCAGCGCTCGGGCAGCTTTGCCGGCGTCGGCAAGCCGGGCGAGGGCCTGGCGATCGACTATCAGGTGATCGTCGAAATCCGGTCCTTCGAGGTGCGCGTCGAAGGCGGCGAGCATGCCGAGGTCGACCTGTTCGTGCGCATCCTGAACGATCGCAACGGCGAGGTCCGTGCCTCCAAGAGCTTCACCGCAGCCGCACCCGTCTCGGGCAGCGGCAATCCTGCCTATGTCAGCGCGCTCGACAAGGCGTTCGGCGACGCCGCCGGGCAGATCGTGAGCTGGACGGATTCGGTGATCTGAGCGCGGGGGCGCCGGAATCCCACAAAGCTTCATCCCCCCAGGCTTCTCTACCTACAAGCGGTCGAAGATTTCCGGGCGGAGCTTTCCGGTCTTCATCAGGTACTGCAGGGTATAGGTGACGGACAGCGCGTCACCGAGCGCGTCGTGCCCCTGCAATGGCGGGTGTTCGACGCCGTAGTAATCGGCGAGCTTGTTGCTCGGCGTTCTCGCCAGATCCTCGATCGGCATTCCGGCCGCGATCAGCAGCTTGACGGCATTGTCAAACCGGGTGGCCGGGACCGGAGGCTGAATGCCCGCGACATAGCAACTGATGGCGATCATGTTCAATTCGTCCTTGCCCCAGGACCAGAATCGCGACCCGTCGGAAAAACGATCGACGTCGGCGAGCGCATCTCCTAGCGCCACGCCTTCGGTCTCCAGATCTTCCTCGGTGATGCCGGTCAGTTTGGTGACGAACGGGTCGAGGGCGTATCTCTGACCAAACCGGTCGACCGGTCTGATATAGGCCTTGTGTGTGCCGAGCAGGGGGAAGTCGCCTTCAAGTCCAAGCCTGACCGCGCCGATCTGCGCGATCACCGGGTCGGGGTCGTGTGCCGCGCACCAGAATCGGCGTTGCGAGCCCTCCAGGCAAAGAAACTCGCAGTCGAATATGATTGCCGTCTTCACGATCACACCCTTCGAGCGTCAGGGCAGCGGGTATTGTCGGTGGACTTCAGTGCGTCGGAAATCCGACTTGGGCAAGTCCCGAACGCGTCGATCGGCTTGCAAACGTGCTGCGGGCAGGTTCGGCGCGTGCCGGAGGTTCAGCACAGTCACAGGCGGGACCATGGCCCCGCCTGTTCAATTCCTGTCTTAGTGCAGGCGGCCGCTCGCATGGGCCAGCATGGTGTAGACCTTGCCTGTGTCCGACGTCAGATAGGTCTGCGCCATGATGTTGTCGCGGTCGTTGCGCGAGACATCCTTGAGCAGCTTCTCGAAATCGTCGCAGTAGCGGTCGACGGCGGCGCGGAACTCGGCCTCGGCCTGATACTTGCGACGAATCTCGTCGAACGTCTGCTGTCCCTTCAGCGTGTAGAGCCGCCGCGTGAAGACGTCACGCTCGCCACGCCGGTAGCGGTTCCACAGCTCGATCGAAGCATCGTGGTCGATGGCACGCGCGATGTCGACGGAGAGCGAGTTCAGCGATTCCACGACATGCAGGGGCGAGCGCTGGGCAGGGGTAGCGCGCTGCGCTTCCACGGGGGCCGTAGGGGCTGCCGACCTGAGGTCCTCATCGTTCGATGCCGCGGTAAGCAGATCGCGCACCCATCCGCCCTGAGGCGTGCGGGCGCTGGCATCGCCGCGCGGACGCGGTGCCGCCTCGGCAGGACGCTCAAGGTCGAGCGTGCCTCGCAATGCAGGGCCGCCCAAGGGCGCCTGAGGCGTGCGCAGGTCCGGCTGCGGTGCCGGTGCACGGCGCGGCGGCTCGGCGGCGTGTGCGGCCGGCGCTTGCGGCGCTGGGCGCAGGTTGCGTGGTTCTGATCCGTCACCGCCGCCGCGGCCGGACTTGGCCACGATGTCCGAAAGCTCCTTGAGGGCGTTGATCTGCTCGGAAACGGCGCGGCGGATGGCCGAGGTCGATTCCTTTGCCTCTTCCGGCATTTCGATGACGCCCTTCTTGAGCTCGGCCCGGGTCAGGTCGAGTTCGCTCTTGATCGAGCCCGCGGTGCGCCGCATCTCCTCGGTCGCATCGGCAAAGCGCTTGGTTGCCGAATCGACGACGTCGGTGATGGCATTGCGGATCTTGTCGGCCGATTCCATCGTCTTGCCTTCGGCATTCTGCAGCGTCTGGCCGACGAGATTTTCGAACGAGCGCATGACCCTTTCGAGATCTTCCGACTTCTTGACTAGGCCGACGGCGAGGTCTTCGAGCGACGATTGCCTCTCGAGCGTGTGTTCGAGATTGCTCTGGGCCGAGCTCAGCAGGTCCGAAGCGCTGGACAGCAGGCGGCTGTGTTCGTCGAACTTGGTGGCGATCGACGCCACCTCGCGCAAGGTGGACGACGACAGTTCCGTCAGCCTTGTCGTGTTCGAATCGACCAGTCGCGCCGAGCTGGCGAAGGTCTGCGCGGCTTTCTCGGTGGTGGCGGCGAAGCTTTGCGTGCTGCCGCTCAGGCGTTCATCGACCTGGCCGAGATTGACCGCGGCCTGCTCGATCAGCTGGCCGAGCTGCGAACTAGACTTGGTCATCCGGCCGATGAGATCGGCGACGCTGTCGGACAGCGACGAGCGGGCGCCCTCGACCGCCGACAAGGTTTCGGCGGTGCGGTTCGCGAGTGCGTCGACAAGCGCGGCATTCTCGCTGCGCAGCTTCTCGGTGGCGCGTTCGGTGACCTCTTCCATGCTCTTTTGCAGGTCCGAGCCGCCCTGGGCGAAACGCTCGACCAAGGGCCGTGCGGTTTCGTCGAGGATCTTCGACATTTCGGCCGAACGTGCGGCGAGCATGGTGTTGAGTTCGCGGGTGTTGGCGCCGATCGTCTTGGCGGCATCGTTGGTGCTCTGGCCGATATGCTGGCCGACCGCGGTGAAGGTCTCGGCGATCACATTGGCGCGCGAGACGAGTTGCGCCTCGGCATTCGACACCTGCTCGTTGAGCTTCTGGCCCATCGTCTCGGCTGTGAAGGCGAGGCGGTTCTCGACGCCTGAGACCTGCTCTTCGACACGGGCGGCCGCGGCCGCGGCGCTCGAGGCGAGCCGCTCGTCGGCGCCGGCAAGCGCCTGCTCGATTTCGCGGGCGTGCACGGCCATGTCCTGGCCGGTCCGCCTGGCGCGTTCGGCGACCCTTTGCTCGGTATCGGCAAAGGCACCGACGATGGTCTCGGCATGCTCGCCGATCGTGGTGGTGCTGCTGGCGATGCGCGACACCAGGCGCTGATCCGCGTCGTCGAAGATACGGCCGATTTCCGAAGCACGGCTCGACAGCGCTTCCGAACCTTCGGCGATGCGCGAGACGAGCTGCTGGTCGGCGGCATCGAAGATGCGGCCAAGGTCCGATGCGCGTGCGGCAAGCGCTTCGGCCGATTCGCCGATGCGCATGCCGAGCCGCTGGTCGGCGCCTTCGAAGTTGCGCAGGATGTCGCCGGCGCGCGCGGCCAGCGACTGGGCCGTTTCGATGGCGCGGGCGACCAGCTTCTGGTCGGCGGCATCGAACGTGCCTGCAATCTCGCTTGCACGAGCTGCCAGATGATCGGCGGTGTCCTGAGCCCGGGCGGTCAGCTGATCGGCGGTTTCCTGGGCGCGGGCGGCGAGCTTCTGGTCCGCCGCTTCGAAGGTGCCGGCGATCTCGCTTGCGCGAGCAGCCAGTTGATCGGCGGTTTCATGGGCGCGGGCCAGCAGCGAGCTGGACGTGTCGTCCGCACGGGCAAGCAAGGCGCTCGACGTATCTTCCGCACGGGCGTGCAGGCGACGGTCTGCATCCTCGAAGGTGCGGGCGATGTCTTCGGCCCGCGCCAGCAGGGCGGCGGAGGTCTGCTCGGCGCGCTCGGCGATCTTGCGGTCGGCGTCGCTGAACGCGGCGCCGGCCTGCTCGTGCAGGGTGCTGGTGACTTCCAGCACCTTCTCGCGCAGGGCGCCGGCGACAAATACGGCGCTCTTCTCGAGCACGGCGCGGACGTTGTCGACGCCTGTCGAGAGCGCACGCTCCATGGTGCCGGCGCGCTCCTCGATGATGCCCGTCTGGCGGCTGAACGCCTGCTCGATCTTTTCGACATCCGCCGCGATCGCGTCGGAAATGCCGGTGCTTCTGGCGGCGATCTGGTCGATGTGACCCGACAGCGACCGGTCGACGTCCTTGCGGGCCTCGGCCAACTTGCCCAGATCGTCTTCCAGTGCGCGGGCCAGCATATTACGGCCCTCGGACAGCTTGCCGACATGTCCGGCGATGACGTCGTCGATATCGCCACGGCTTTCGGTAAGCTTCTGCAGGTCAGCTTCGAGGGCGCGTTTGAGAATGTCGCGGCCCTCGGCCAGTTTCTCGACCTGGCCGGCGACCAGACCGTCGATGCTGGAGCGGCTTTCGGCCAGCTTGGCGAGATCGGCTTCCAGCGCGCGCTTGAGAACATCGCGGCCTTCGGCGAGCTTCTCGACCTGGCCGGCGACCAGGCCATCGATGCTGGAGCGGCTCTCGGCCAGCTTGGCGAGATCGTCCTCGAGCGCCTTCGACAGGGTCGAGCGTTCCTGGACGAGCCTTTCCGCGTGGCTGTTGACGAGGCCGCCGACATTTTCGAGGTCGGCTTCAAGCGCTTTCGACAGCGTTGAACGATCCTGGACGAGCCTTTCGGAATGGCTGTTGACCAAGCCGTTGACGCTTTCGAGATCAGCCTCGAGCGCCCGGGCGAACTGTGCCCGGTCATCGACCAGCTTCTGCGACTGATCGGCAATGGTTCCCTTGATCGCATTGAGGTCGGATTCCAGAGCGCGCCGCAGGATGTCGCGACCCTCGGAAAGCTTCTCGACCTGACCGGCGACGAGCCCGTCGATGCTGGAGCGGCTGTCGGCCAGCTTGGTGAGGTCGTCCTCAAGTGCCCTGGACAGGGCGGAGCGGTCTTGGACAAGCTTGTTCATGTGATCGGCGATGACGCTGTTCACATTCTGCAGGTCGGTTTCCAGCACCCGCGAAAGCTGCCCGCGATCCTCGGCCAGCTTTTCCGACTGGCTTGAGATGACGCCCTTGATCGTGTTCAGGTCGGATTCCAGCGCGCGCTTGAGAATGTCGCGGCCTTCGGCCAGCTTCTCGACCTGACCGGCGACCAGACCGTCGATGCTCGAACGGCTTTCGGCCAGCTTGGCAAGGTCGGCTTCAAGGGTCTGCGACAGCAGGCTGCGGTCTTCGGCGAGGCGTCCTGAATGCCCTTCGATCAGGCCGCGTATGCCGGACAGATCATTGTCGAGCGAATGGGAAAGCTGTGTGCGGTCCTCTGCCAGTTTGGCGGAATGGGTTTCGATGAGGCTCTTGATGCCGACGATGTCGTTTTCCAACGCCTTGGCGAGCACGGCGCGGCCTTCGGCGATCTTTTCCACCTGACCGGCGACCAGACCGTCGATGTCGGCGCGGCTGTCGGACAGTTTGCCGAGATCGGCTTCCAAAGCGCGCGACAGGATGTTGCGGCCCTCGGCGAGTTTTCCGACATGACCTGCGACCATTTCATCAATGATCGTACGAGCTTGCACCAGTTTTCCGGAGTCTTCGTTCAAGGCAGTGGAGAGCCTGTTGCGGCCTTCTTCCAGCCTTTCGAGATGGCTGCCGAGCGATGCATCGATGGCCGCCCGCGATTCATTGACCTTGCGCAGATCCTCTTCAAGAGCGCGCGAGATCAGGCTGCGGCCTTCGGCCAGCTTCTGTACCTGGTTGGTCACCGCCGCATCGATGCCGGCGCGGCCCTCGGCGAACTTCGCCAGGTCGGCCTCCATGGCCGTGGCCATGCGTTCGCGGCTTTCTGACAGTTTCCTGCTGTGGTTCTCGACGGCTTCCTCGATGCCGACGCGGGCGTCGGCGAGCCGCTGGATGTCACTGTCGAACGAACGCGACACGACGTGGCGGGCGGCTTCCATGCGCCCGGCGAAGTCGCTGGCGCGGGCTTCGAGCATAGAGGAGGTCGAAGTGACGATGTCGGCCATGTCGGCGCCGATCTGGGTCTTGCCCTGATCGATCATCGCCGACAACGTATCCTTGCTCTCGGCAAAGGTGTGGGCGATTTCGCGGGCGCGCTCGACCAGCGTTTCGTTGATCTGGCGGGCGCGGGCCTCGAGTGCCGCATTGAGCTTCTGCGTTCCGGTGTCGAGCGCCTCGGCGCGGGTGTGGAACTCGCTGATCAGTGCCTGGCCGCGTTCGGCGAGCGTCCGCTCGATGCCGTTGAGGCTGGCCTCGAATTCGGAATTGAGGGTGCGCGCGGCGCCGCCGAGCAGCGACACCATGCCGGTGGTGCGATCGTCGAGCAGATCGGTCAACGACCGCGTCAGGCCGTCCGTGGTGTCCGTCAGCTTGGCAATGCGGGTGTCGAGAAGGCTGGCGAAGGCCTCGCCCGAGGTCGACAGCCGATCGGTGATCGAATCGAGCCGGCCTTCGACCGAATCGAAGATCGACATCGAGCTTTCGTTGATGCGATCGATCAGCGTGTCGCCGGAATTGGTGATCGTCATCGACAATTTGGTCGATGCATTCAGGATCGAGTCGCGGATGATATCGGAGGCGGCGCCGATCTCGTCCTTCAGCGTCTCATGCGCGCCGGTGATCGAGGCGCGGACGCGCTCGGCATGGGTGACGACGGCTTCGCGCTCGCTGCCGAGCCCGTCGACCAGCGAACGGATGCGGGATTCATTCTCGGAATAGGAGCGTTCGATCTGGTTGACTTCGCTGTGGACAAGCGTTTCCAGTTCGACGGCGCGGGCAAGTGTGCGTTCGATGCCTTCGCCCATGGCCGCGACTTCGCGACGAACGGCCTGGCCGATCATCATGACGCGATCCTGGGCAAGGTTTTCCGGCTCGGTCAGGCGGAAGGCCACTTCGGTCATGGACTGTGCGGCGATGCGCATTTCCTGGGCGCGGCGAATCATGGCGGCGAAGGCCCAGAACAGGATGACGGGCACGATGGCCGCGACAGCGAGGCCGATCAGTTCCGGACGGGCAAGGAACTGGTCGAGCGTACGGATTCTCCAGATGCTCGGTCCGAAAAGCAGATTGGCCAAACCGCCGGCGCCGGCGAACCAGGCGAGCGAAACGAAGGCGACGACCCAGTAAATGGTGTTCGAGGCACGCCTGTTGAGGCTGTGCAGAAGCGTCTTGTAGTCCTTCTGGCGATCGTCATTGGCCGGCGCGAAACCCGCGGGCTGGGCGCCATTGCGCGGTTCCACGGGGCGCAATTCGGCAGGCTTGGCCTTGGGCGCGGGTTTCGCGGCGTGGTTCTGATTGACCACAGGCTCCGGGTTTTGTTCCGGCTTATGATTGCGTCCCTCGCGCGCCAGCTCGTCGGCCGCCTGGGATATCTGAGCTTCCAGATCCTCCATCGAAGCCGCGATGTCGAGGTCGCCGCTGCCGATCTCGTTGCTGAGGTCGAGATCGAGCGCCTTTTCCAGTTCCCTGGCCACGTCGCTGTCGAGAGTTCTCGTCGTCGTTGGTTTCTTTGCCATGCCTTCGCTACCCTGTACTAGCTGCCGCGGGCTTATAATTCTGTTTGTCTTGCCCCGCGCAGGAGGCTGAAAATGGACCCCTCGTATCGTAATGACACAGGGGGGTAAAGAAAACATGCATTCCGCGGGATACGTAAAACTTTAAATATAAGGTTAACGGAACTGTGATTTGGGCGCCGCTTTGGCAACATTTTTCCCGGCCATTCATTAACCCGTTGTCCATTGGATTCGCCTAGGTTTTTGGGCGAATCGAAGAAACGGAGTTCGAGTTCATGCGTGGCGAAAGCGGCATTGCCTTCTCAATGCCCGGGGGCGACGTATCCGGACCAAGGCGGTCACGGCCGGTCGATTTGGCACACCTTGCCCGCCAGACGATGGGCGACCGCAGCCTTGAGCAAGAGGTGCTGGCGCTGTTTGTACAGCAGGCGGTGTCCGTGCGCGACAGAATAGTCGACGCCGACATCAAGGACCGGCTTCTGCTCGCCCATGGATTAAAGGGTTCGGCACGGGGCGTCGGCGCCTTTGCCATTGCCGATTGCGCCACCGAGATCGAGCACCGGCCGGAAGACGGCCAGACGCTCAAGCGGCTTGGCACGCTGATCGACGAAGTGCGCGATTTCATCGCCGCCATCAACCGCTGAATCCGCGCCGAACCCGATTTGCGGAAAAACGTCATCGGGCGGCGCTTTCATGCGGCAGTTGACTTGTCAGCCGGAGTGATTATCTCGGCTGGAACTCCCTTCAGGTGACAAATGACCAAGCTGACTTTCATTGCCCATGACGGCACGCATTTCGACATGGACGCCGAGAACGGCTCTACGGTCATGGAGAACGCGATCCGCAACGCCGTGCCCGGGATCGAAGCCGAATGCGGCGGTGCCTGCGCCTGTGCCACCTGTCACGTCTATGTCGACGAAGCCTGGACGGCTGAAGTCGGCGAGCCGGAAGCGATGGAAGAGGACATGCTGGACTTCGCCTACGACGTCCAGCCCAACTCGCGCCTGTCATGCCAGATCAAGGTCCGCGATGCGCTTGACGGCCTGGTTGTCCGCGTGCCCGCCCGCCAGGGATAAGCGCAGGATCTTTGCCAACTGATTTTTCCCGCTGCGGCTTGGCAGCGGAGCATTGGTCATGCAGTGTCCTGCTCTCTTCGCAGCGAGGCACATCGCATGACCGAGACCACCAAGACAGACGTGCTTATTGTCGGGGCAGGGCCGGTCGGCCTGTTTGCCGTGTTCGAGCTCGGCCTGTTCGACATGAAGTGCCACCTGATCGACATTCTGGATCGGCCGGGCGGCCAGTGCGCGGAGCTCTATCCGGAAAAGCCGATCTACGACATTCCAGGCTGGCCTTCGATCTCGGCGCAGGGGCTGGTCGACAAATTGCTCGAGCAGATCGCGCCGTTCAAGCCTGATTTCAGCTACAACCGAATGGTTTCCAGCCTGGAAAAACTGGAGGACGGCAGTTTTCGCGTCACCACCGACGAAAATGAGGTGTTCGAGGCCAAGGTGGTGGTGATTGCCGCCGGCGGCGGCTCCTTCCAGCCCAAGCGTCCGCCGATCCCCGGCATAGAGCCCTATGAAGGCAAGAGTGTCTTCTATTCGGTGCGCCGGATGGAGGATTTTCGCGGCCATGACCTCGTCATTGTCGGCGGCGGTGACTCGGCACTCGACTGGACGCTGAACCTGCAGCCGGTGGCAAAGAGCGTGACGCTGGTGCACCGGCGGCCCGAGTTCCGTGCCGCCCCCGACAGCGTCAACAAGATGTATGCCATGCAGGAAATGAGGCAGCTGGAATTCCAGGTCGGGCAGGTGACCGGATTGACCGGTGCCGACGGCCAACTGTCATCGGCCACCATCAAGGGACCGGACGGCGATGTCGAGGTGCCTTGCACGCGCATGCTGCCGTTCTTCGGCCTGACCATGAAGCTCGGACCGATCGCGGAATGGGGTCTCAACCTTCACGAGAACCTTATTCCGGTCGATACCGAGAAGTTCCAGACATCGGTGCCTGGTATCTTCGCGGTCGGCGACATCAACTGGTATCCGGGCAAGCTGAAGCTGATCCTGTCGGGCTTCCACGAAGTGGCGCTGATGGCGCAGGCCGCCAAGCGCATCATCAGCCCCGGCGAGCGCATCGTTTTCCAGTACACGACCTCCTCGACCAGCCTGCAGAAGAAGCTCGGCGTCTCCGGCTGAAGCTTACTCGGCGAGGATGGGCGTCGCATTGTCGGCGTAACCGCGAAGCTCCTTTTCGGGCATCAGCGTCAGCGTGATCAGCCCCAGCAGCAATGTAGCGGCGGCGACGGCAAAGATCATCACGAACGGCTCGACCGTCGCGCTATGGCCCACGATCCGCACGCCTTCACCGGCAAGCGGCAGGCCGTAGCCCAGAGCGACCGCGCCGAGCATCGCGACACCAAGCGCACTGCCAAGCGAACGCAGGAATGTCAGCACGCCCGTCGCGACGCCGAGATGCACGCGATCGACGGCGTTCTGGACCGACACGGTGGTGACCGGAAACGTCGTTCCGGTTCCAAACCCGATGCAGATCGTCAAGACCTCTACCTCCAGCAGCGTTGCATATCCTGCGACGACGGCCAGCAGGCAGAGGCACAGCATGCTGAAGACGACGCCCACCATTGCAATGCGCTTGTAGTGGGTGAAATGCGGTATCATGCGCCCGCTGAATGCCGCGCCGCCGACGGTCCCCAGCAGAAGCCCAAGCATCGCGATGCCCGACTCTGCTGCCGACAGGCCGAGCACCGCCTGAAGATAGACGGGCAGGTACACAGCCATGCCGACGCTTGCGGCCTGAAGCAGGAACATCGAAAGCGTGCCTGCCAGAACGATTGGATTGCCAAGCACTTCAAGCGAGATGAGCGGCTCGGCGGCTCGCATAAGCCGCAAGGCAAAAGCGCCCCAGAAAATCGCCGAACCGCAGAGAACGCCGATGACTTCAAGCGAAATCCAGGGATAGGCGCTGCCGCCCCAGTTCAATGCGAGCAGCAGCAGCGCCGTGGCAATGATCAGAAGCAACGCGCCCAGGGCGTCGATACGATGGCGCTTTGCGGCAACGGGCAGTTTCTTGAGCGGCTTGTTGATGATCGCCATCGCAAGAACACCAAGCGGAATGTTGATCCAGAAGATCAGTGACCAGTGCAGGTGCTCGGCGAAAGTGCCGCCGAGCAACGGACCGGCAACGCTGGCGACGGCCCATGTGCCGGAGAACCAGGCGGCATAGCGTGCCCGCTCGCGCGGCGGAACGAGATCGCCGACGACGGTCTGCGTCAAAGCGAACAAGCCGCCGCCGCCGGCGCCCTGGATCGCCCGCCCGACAACCAGCACAAACATGTTGGGAGCCATCGCACTGACCAGCGATCCCGCCAAAAAGATCAGGATCGCGGCATAGACGGTTGGCCGGCGTCCGTAGACATCGGAAATCTTGCCGTAGAGCGGGGCCACGGCGGTAGCGGTCAGGAGATAACCGGTGACGATCCATGGCAGATAGTGTGCGTTTCCGAGCGCATGCCCGATGGTCGGCATGGCCGGCGCGACAATGGTCTGATCGAGTGCCGCCAACAGCATCGACAACAGCACGCCGCCGATAATGGCGTTCTTTTCGCTCTCTGTTATCGGCGTGCCGGTTTCCGCCATCGTTTTGTTATCGACAGCCTGGTCCATGATCGTTCATCCATAAGCTTGCGATTTGACCGGCGCTGTTCAGCCGTTCCGGTTTCTCGACCGTTCGGATCGCATTGGTGTTTTATGCTCGCGTCTGGCGAGCCTGATATATGTCGTCCCATATAGGCCGGTTTCGACAGCGGCTCGAAAGTTTTTCGAATCTGGCACTACGCTTCGGCGAATTTGGCTTCAGTTCGGGTGCGTTCAGGCCGGCGGCAGTCGGCCGTTGCCGATGCGCTCCATGCGGTAGCGCAGCAGCCGCAGGATGCGGCTTTCGAAATTGACGCTTTCGACGCGGTCGAACTGAAGCTGGGCGCGGTCGTGCCTGGCCAGGACAGCCGCGGTGATCGCGGCCGCCTTGGCCTTGGCGGCGTCGCAGTTCTTTTGCGGGTAGGTGGCCTTCAAGGCCTCTTCGAGTTCGCCGCCATGGTTCTTGGCGATTTCGACATGGCGCTCCTCATGGCGCTTGATGTCGGCGGACAGCGTATCCCAGAACAGCCTGACATCGGCATCGGCCTTGCGCGGGCGGCGCCACTCGGGAAGGATCACCTTCACCTTGACGGTCACCACCGCGTCGGCGATTCGGCAGGAACTCGGTGTCTGCGCATAGCTGATACGGGTGGTGAAGGCCATTTGCGTGGCGCCCGGGTGCCGGGTGCCGGTGCTTTTCACCTCCGGCCCGCGTTTGGAGAGTTGTGCCTCGATGTCGTCGAGCGTGCTGCCGCCGATGGCGAAATAGCTGTACGTCTTGACGAGATTGGCGGCAGCCGCCGGAAGCGGGGTCATGGCGAGCAGCAGCGCGCAAGCCAAGGATTGTTTCACGCACAGGGACGGTTTTTTCATGCCAAGCATGGATCGTTTCATCATGTTGCCTCTTCGACCACCTTGCTTTACGGCCGTTGCCGGCGCAATGAAATTGATCCGCCAGGGATCACACATGATTGATGAACTCCATGGTCGATGAGCAATGACGGCCAGGCGATGGCAGTTGGCGCATGGACGCCATCTCGACCTTGGCGGCAAGGCCGTGGTCGTCGGCATCCTCAATGTCACGCCCGACAGCTTTTCCGATGGCGGCCAGTTCGACGCCCCTGAAAAGGCGCTGGCCCAGGCGCGCCGCATGATCGGGGAAGGGGCACTGGTCGTCGATGTCGGCGGAGAATCGACGCGCCCAGGTGCTGCCGCGGTATCGGCCAGTCAGGAACAGGACCGCATCCTGCCTGTGATCGAAGCGCTGGCGGGCGTGAGTGAGGTGCTGATTTCGGTCGACACCTATCGCGCCGACACGGCGCGGCTGGCGGTTGCCGCCGGCGCTCATATCGTCAACGATGTATGGGGTTTGCAGCGCGAGCCCGATATTGCGCGTGTCGCCGCCGACACCGGCGCCGGGCTTGTCATCATGCATACCGGGCGGGATCGCCAGAAACTGCCGGATGTGATTGCCGATCAATTGACGTTCCTGCGAAAGTCGCTGGAAATCGTCCGCCAGAACGGCATCGCCGACGATCATATCGTGCTCGATCCCGGTTTCGGATTCGCCAAGGAGACGGCGAAGGAAAATCTCGACCTAATGGCACGCTTTTCGGAATTGCATGCACTCGGCTTGCCGCTGATGGTCGGTACGTCGCGAAAACGCTTCATCGGCACGGTCACCGGCCGTGATGCCGCCGACAGAGGGGTCGGAACAGCGGCGACCAGCGTTATATTGAGGCTCCAGGGCGCCGATCTGTTTCGCGTCCACGATGTCGCATTCAACGTGGACGCTTTGGCGCTTGCGGATGCTATGCTGGCGCGTCAGACGGACCGGGCGAGAAACTGAGCGATGTATGTCATCCGCATGAAGAACTGCGCTTTCTTTGCCCGGCACGGCGTGCTGGACGAGGAGGAAAGGCTCGGCCAGCGCTTCTATGTCGATGCCGTTCTCACCGTCGATCCGGGCCGGGCGCTTGCCGAGGATTCCATCGAGGATACGGTCCATTACGGCATTGCATTCACCGTCATTGAAAAGATCATCACCGGGCAGCGCCGTTTTCTGATCGAGTCGCTGGCGCTCGAAGTGGCCCGTGCGCTGACGGCGCGTTTTCCGCAGATAAAGAAAGCCGAGATCACGGTGCGCAAGCCGAACGCACCGGTGCCCGGCGTGCTCGATTATGTCGAGGTGACCGTTGTCTGGCCCGAATAGTACCGTTTATCTCAGCCTTGGCGGCAATCTTGGCGATCCGGCGAAATCCATGGGCGCGGCGCTGCGAATGCTGGATGCCGACGCGGATACGCGCGTCACCGGCGTCTCGTCGCTTTATCGCACGCCGCCCTGGGGCAAGCTCGATCAGCCGGATTTTCTCAATGCGGCCGCCGAGATTTCCACCGTGCTTGCACCGCGTGCCTTGCTCGACCTCTGCCTCGATGCGGAGCGCAAGCTGAAGCGGGTGCGCGAGGAGCGCTGGGGGCCGCGGCTGATCGACATCGACATTCTGGTGTTCGGCGACCGCGTCATCCACGAGACCGGGCTGGAGGTGCCGCATCCGCGCATGCTGGAGCGCGCCTTCGTGCTGGCGCCGCTGGCCGAGATCGCGCCCAGCCTGGTTGTCAGCGGCCGCAGCATCACCGACCGCCTGGTCGCCGTCGATACCTCAGGCATCGAGCGATTGTCGTCCGGCCGGGATTGGTGGCTGGCCTGAGGTCCGGACGAGGCAGTAGCCGGATCTTCAGCCAGAGAAGCCGCCACCATCCAGGAACGCCTGCTCCTGCACCGTGGTTTCGCGGCCAAGCATCTTGTTTCGATGCGGAAAACGGCCGAAATGCTGAATGATATCGCGGTGTTCGACAGCGTATTTCAGGTAGGGCTCGGCCCTGGCCTGCGTCAGCTCGACCGAAATGTCCTGGTCGGCCAGCAGTTCCGAATGCTCGTACGGCAGGTAGAGGAAAACGCGGAGTTCTTCCTCGAGTGCCAGGTCATGGCCGGCCGCGACCGCCCTCTCTGCGAAATATCTAGCGAGCGGATCGGTCGCGTACATATGGCCGGTGCCGCGAAAACAGTTCCGCGGAAACTGATCGAGCAGGATCATCAGCGCCAGCGCGCCTTCGGCATGTTCCAGCCAGTCGTCGCATTCACGCCGAGCGGCGGCATAGTGCAGGCCGAGAAAGCGGTCGCGGAACTCGGCATCGAATGCTTCGTTCTTCTCGAACCAGGCATCCTCGCCGGCATCGCGCCAGAATTTGGTGACCGATAGGGCCCGGCTGTCCAATTCCATGCATAGTTCCTTGCTCAATCGGCGGGTTCGGACTTGTGCAGCACACCCGCGGTTTCTTCATTGAGTGCCTGACCAGGCCGGCGCGGCGTGGAGAGCGGTGTCGGAATCGGCGTGCCGATATTGCCTCTCAGGAAGCGCTGTCCGGCGCGAATGCCTTCGGCAAGCTGGGTTTCGAAGCGATCGGTGTCGCGGCGCCTGACGTCTTCGATCGTTTCAGCCACGTCTTCGGGGTCGACGCCCAGCGATTCCAGTGCCGAGCCACCGAAAACAAGTGCGGATTCGAAGGTTTCGCGCAGTTGGTAGTCGACGCCGGCACGAATGAGCTGCAGCGCCGTTCCACGGTCGAATGCGCGGGCCAGCACTGTGAGCAGTGGGAATTCGGCCTTGATCAGCTGGGCGATGCGAACACCCACATCGGCCTTGTCGACGCAGATCAGCACGGCGCGCGCCCGGCCGGCACCGGCGGCATGCAGGATGTCCAGTCGCGTGCCGTCGCCATAGTAGACCTTGAAGCCGAAATCGGCCGCCGCCTGGATCATTTCGACATCATTGTCGATGATCGAGACGTCGATGCCGCGCAGCAGCAGCGGCTGGCTCGCGATCTGGCCGAAGCGGCCGAAGCCGATGACCAGCACGCTGCCGGTCAGGCCATCGGCGACATCGACGCCGTCGAGCGACTGCTCGTCGCGCGGCGTCAGATAGCGCAAGGCGATGATCGCCAGCGGCGTCAGCACCATGGAGATGATGACGATCGCCGTCAGCGTCGCGTTGGCGTTGCCGTCGATGATGCCGACCGCCGCGGCCGCCGAGTAGAGGACAAAGGCGAATTCGCCGCCTTGTGCCATGAAGACCGCGCGCTCCAGGGCTTCGCGGTGGCCTGATTTCAGGATGCGGGCGACGATGTAGATACCGAACGCCTTCATCACCATGTAGGCGACGACATAAAGGGCGATCAGCCGCCAGTTCGCCGCGACCACATGCAGGTCGAGCGACATGCCCACCGCGAGAAAGAACAGACCGAGCAGGATGCCGCGGAAGGGTTCGATGTCAGCTTCGAGCTGATGGCGGAAGGTCGATTCGGACAAAAGCACGCCGGCCAGGAAGGCACCCATCGCCATCGACAGGCCGCTGAGCTGCATGGCGAGGGCGGATCCGAGAACGACCAGGAGCGCTGCCGCCGTCATCACCTCGCGGGCACGGGCATCCGCCAGGATGCGGAAGAACGGATTGAGCAGATAGCGGCCTGCCACCACCAGGCCGACGATCGCGGCGAGCCCGATGCCGACCTCGGTCAGCCGCTCCGACAGGCTGGTGTCGGCCCCACCGGGCGCCAGGAACGCGATCAGGGCCAGCAGCGGTACGATGGCTAGGTCTTCAAACAGCAGGACCGATACGATGCGCTGGCCTTTCGGGGCGGCGATTTCACCGCGTTCCTCGAGAAGTTGCATGACGATCGCTGTCGAAGTCAGCACGAAGCCGGCGCCGGCGACGAAGGATTGTGCGATCGGAAACCCTCCAGCCATGCCGACACCGGTCAGCAGCAGCGCGCAGACGCCGACCTGCAGGGCGCCGAGGCCGAATATCTCACGGCGCAGGCCCCAGAGCCGCGATGGCTGCATTTCCAGCCCGATGATGAACAGGAACATCACAACGCCGAGTTCGGCGACATGAAGAATGGCTTCCGATTCGGAAAAGACGCCGAGGCCGAACGGGCCAATCACCACGCCGGCGGCCAGATAGCCGAGAATCGAGCCGAGGCCCATGCGCTTGAAAATGGGAACGGCGACGACACCGGCAGCAAGCAGCGCCACCACCTGAACCAGATCACTGCCCGATGCTTCCGCCGCCATGCCTCTTGTCCCTGTGTCTCACAGCACTCCTTGCATGCAGTTGGAGCGGGAGGCAAGGCGAGAAATCTGCCGGGAAAGGTAGGGTGCCGTTGCAGCGATTCCCCTGGTGGAACAACGGTCCCCGCTTGCCTGTCGGACGTTCGGCATCTATATCTCGTATATGCCTGACTATTCGTCCCGGCCGTCTTCGACGCCACATATCCCGATGGATGCGCTCAGCGAAGTTTTACAAGACTTTCGCTTGAGTGGTGTCAACTATGGTCGCTGCGAGCTCCGGCACCCATGGAGCATAGACTTTCCGCAACAACAGCTGCTTCGGTTTCACTTTGTCGGCCAGGGCCCGTGCTGGATTCATACTGAATCGCAAGGCTGGCAGGAGTTGCGCGATGGCGATCTGGTGCTGCTGCCGCAAGGCATCGCCCATCGGCTGGCCAGCGCGCCGGACGTTGCAGGGGACTCGCTCGAAGGTTGCCAGGTGATCAAGTTGGGGGGCAACGTCTGCGAAGTGGTACGGCAAGGAACGGGAGCGACGAGCACCCTTTTCTGCGGCTCCATGGCCTTGGACTCCTATGCGCTCAACCCATTGATCACGTTGATGCCGCCTGTCATCAAGGGTTGCGACGTGGCCGGCAATGACCCGGTCGTCGGTCCTTTGCTGGCGGCCATGACGGTGGAGGCCTCGCAACCGCAGATGGGCAGCGCCACGATTCTGTCGCGTATGGCCGACTTGCTAACGGCCCGGCTCATACGCTGCTGGGTCAATTGCAACGGAGCCTCGACCACCGGTTGGCTCGCAGCCATCCGCGACCCCCATATAGGCCGGGCTTTGGCGGCCATGCACCGCGACCCCGGCCACAACTGGACGCTGGGAAGCCTGGCCGGCGTGGCAGGCCAATCGCGTTCGATTTTCGCCGAGCGTTTCAGTGCGGTATTGGGAGAGGGTGCCGCACACTATCTCGCCCGCCTGCGTATGCAGCTTGCCCGCGAATTGCTGGGCCAAAACGGCTTGTCGGTTGCCGAAGTCGCTACCCGTTTGGGCTATGATTCCGAGGCATCCTTCGCGCGCGCGTTCAAGCGCATCACCAATGTCTCGCCTGGCGTTGTGCGTCGCACAATTCCCGGACGAATGGATATGAATTTCGGATTCTAAGATACATATCATCCGAGCGGACTCGCCTATTTAAGACCTCCAAACTTTGGAGATCTTTCCGTGACTGACACAACATTACAGCTTGAAGACGCCGCGATTGGCCGTGATGCCGATGCACCAGCCGCGTGGAGCGCAGCCACTTGGTTCGCGGTCATTTCATTGGCGGCCACCAGCTTTGCCCTGGTGTCTGCCGAATTCCTGCCCGCAGGTCTGCTGACGCCAATGGCACGCGATCTCGGCATCAGCGAGGGGACGGCCGGACAGGTCGTCACCGCCACCGCTTCCGTCGGCGCCGTGACGGCCATGTTGAGCAATGTTCTCATCGGCCGCTTGAACCGCAAGGCGGTGCTGGTTGGTCTCAGCGCCCTTGCGGTCGGTTCCAATATCCTGGCGGCGCTGGCGACCGATTTCTGGCTGTTGCTGTTGGGCCGGGCCGGGCTGGGCATCGCTCTCAGCGCTTTCTGGGCACTTTCGGTCGCCGTCGTGGCGAGGCTGGTTGGCGCCAATGCGACAGGTCGGGGCATGGCGATCGTCACCCTCGGCGTCTCGCTTGCCACCATTGCCGCACCGTCGATGGGCGCGCTGATCAGTGACTGGATAGGGTGGCGCAGTGCCATGGCCATGACGGCCGGGCTGGCCGCGCTTGCCATGTTGCTGCAGTTTCTCAGCCTGCCGACCTTGCCTGCAACGGCAAGCAACAGCCTTGCAGATGTATTTCGGCTGACCCGGCGGCGCGGCATCCAACTCGGCATGCTGGCTATTGTTTTGCTGATGACGGGGCATTTTGCCGGCTCGGTCTATGTGCGTCCCTTCCTCGAACAGGTGACACTCCTTACAACCGGACCGATTGCCCTGGCTCTGCTCGGGTTTGGCATCGCTGCCGTGATCGGTAATGTTGCCGGCGGCCGCATGGCCGACACCAACATCCACATGGCCCTCGCAGTCACCGCAGCGTTGATGGCGGTTGCGGCACTTACTTTGGTGCTTTGGGGCTCGCATATCGGCGTTGCCTTCGGCTTCGTTACGCTGTGGGGTTTCGCCTTTGGCATGGCGCCGGTGGTGCTGCCGACCAATATGTCGCGCGCGGCGCCTGATGCGCTGGAGGCAGCGGGCAGCCTGATGGTCACCTCTTTCCAAATTGCCATCACCATCGGCGCGGTTGTCGGCGGCTATGTCGTGGACACCTATGGCGCGACTGGGCCTTTGACTCTGACTGCTATCCTTGCCGCATCGACCGCCGTCTTGGCGCTGCTGCAGCCGCGCTGCTGAACTTTGCTGCCGCTGATAAAATAGCCTGAATCCGGGCCGCCGCCGATGTTGCAGGCGCGATACACAAGTTGAGGCCGGGAACACGTTGCACCTTGCCGCAATCGAAGGCTAAGGACGCTCGGCTTCGGCCATTGGAGGGTGATCGACGATCAAGTCGCGCCCTTTTTGAGGAGATGACTGACATGAAGAAGTTTTTGTTTGTTGCCGTCGGCCTGGCGGTGCTTGCCGGTTCGGCTTGCTCGAAGGCGCCCGAGTGCACGGCGGAAATCGCGACCAAGAAGGCGCAGGACATGGCTGCAGCACTTCAGGAAGCGATTACCAAGGACCCGTCCAAAGCGGCTGATCTGACGGCCAAGGTCCAGGCGGTGACAACCAAGTATCAGGGCGCTACGACATTGGCCGACGCCTGCAAGGCCTATGACGAACTGACGGCCACGATCAAAGGCTAACGCCCTGATTCGATTGGATCAAACGAGGCGGCGCCCGGTGGGTCGCCGCCTTTTCTTTTGAATTGTTCAGTTCGGCGCGATGGAGCCGACTTCGACCGCGTCGACGCGCTTCAGGCTCATGCCGATCACCGGCACCAGCTGGTCGTCGACGCGCACGGCAATAGTCACCGTCATCGAATTGTCGTCAGGGATGCGAGCCTGCATGACGCCGCGCAGCTGGTTGCGGTTGATGGTGAAGACCACCTTGCGGGGATCGACGACGTTGCCGCCGATGATGTCGAGGCCGGAACCGGTCGCGCCACCCATGAAGCTGCCCTTGTAGCCCTCACGGCCCTTGCGCTCGATCTTGGCCGACATCGGTTGGGTGAACATGCCGACCCGACAGCCGCCGTCGAGCGACATGCCGACCTTGCCGTCGGGCGTCGAGCCGGTGAAGCTGCAGTTGAACTTCGTGCCTTTGTATTTGCCGGCGACGATTTCGCCGGGACCGATCCACTTGCCTTCGGCGGACTGGAAGAACTGCTTGTCCGGCTCCGCCGCAGAGGCCACTCCGGCAATGCCGACGACTGCCGTAATCACCGTTGCCAAGGGCAGGACGCTGGATAGAATTACGCTTTTCATCGACGACACCCGGCAACAAAGATGCTGTTTGGAACCCGTCTGACCATGAACAAGATTGGTTAATGCTTCGTCACCGCGGGGCCGCCGCAAAGCAGTCCGGTAACAATTCCGAAGGTCCAGACACTCCAGCCCGGCTCACTTGCCGGATGGGGTCGTTTCACCATCTTTCCTGGTTGCGAACGATGTCAGCGCCGAGAGGAAATCACCAAGTCCGGGACGCTTGGCGGCGCTGAAGGGCAGGGGTCGCGCCGTCTCCATCGCGGCAATGCCGATGCGTGCCGTCATCATGCCGTTGACGACGCCCTCGCCAAGCTTGGCCGAAAGGCGCGCGGCCAGGCCGTGGCCGACGATCTGCTGGACGAAACTGTCGCCGATCGCGATCGAGCCGGTAACCGCCAGATGCGCCAGCACGCTGCGCGCCAGGCGGAAGAAACCCAGCGTTCCCGGCCGTCCGCCATAGAGTTCTGACAGGCGGCGAATAAGCCGCCCGGCCTCGAACACGACATAGGCGACATCGACCAGTGCGCGTGGACTGACCGCCGTCACCAGCGAAACGCGTTTGGCGGCTTCGAGAATCATCACCTTCGCCCTGGCATCGAGTGGTCCGAGAATTTCAGCCTCGGCCAAGCGCACGAGATTGCCGCCGTCGATGATTTCGCCGCGCAGTTCGGCCAGCGCGCGCCGGCCGGCCGCGGTTTCGGGTTTGGCCGCGACAAAGGCCGACAATTCGTCGACGACCGATCGTGCAGCCTTGGGATCGTCGCGGGCGATCGCGTCGAGCGCACGCTTCTGCAGTTTTTCGACCTCGGCAAGGCGGGCGATCGCCAGGAACTCGCGAATCAGGATCACCATAAGCGCCAGCACGGCGATGGCAGCCATGCCCGCGGCCAGCCAGCCCAGCCATTCGGCGCGCGCGAAGAGGTCGCGTATGAGCTGGTCGGTCCACAGGCCGACAGCTAGCGAAACCAGCACGCCAAAGGCGCCGAAGAAGATGCTGCCGAGCAGTGAGCGTTTTCTGGGGGCGATCGCCGGCGGCGGCTCCGCGGCAATGATGTCAGGCTCGTCGAAGACATCGACTTCCGCCGGGATGACCATCGCGACATCGGCCTTCATCGCGCGGGGTTTGCGCTGGGCATCGGCCTGGGCACGGCGCGCCTGCGGCGCCTCTTGCCTTGGTTCGGCTTCCGGCTCGATGCGGAACGCTGCCGGCTTGCGGGGCGCAGTCATGCCAGATGATCTCCGATCAGGAACTGCAAGGCACGGTCGAGCCTGATATGCGGCAGCGACAGGGTGATACCTTCGGCCGTGCGTTCTAGCTTTGGGGGACGGAAACGGACGAAGCGGATTGCAGGGTCCGCGGCATCCTGCTTGTGATCGGCTCCCGAAAGATCAAAAACCGCATCAATTTTCTCCGGTAAATCACCGGGAAATATGGCTGTTTCAGTCTTTCCATCGAAGGTTGCGCCATTGATCTTCTCGCCGGCGATCGGCGTGCCGATAATGACTGGCAACGTCTCTCGGCCTTGCTTGACGGTGCCTTCGCGCGTCGCGCGCACCGCCGCCATGGCGACCACATCGACATCGGCGCCGGTGAAATTCGCCCGTGCCACGGCGCGGTCGGCAAGCCGCCGCACGATCGCCTGCAGCCGGTCATGGCTTTCGTGATGCAGATGGTCGGCCTTGGTCGCGGCAACCAGGATGCGGTCGATGCGCCGCGAGAACAGATCGGTGAGGAAGCTGCCCCGGCCGGGTCGGAAACAGCTGAGGATCTCGGTTACCGCGCGTTCCAGGTCGGCCATGGCGCCGGGGCCGGCGTTCAGCGCCTGCATGGCGTCGATCAGCACGATCTGGCGATCGAGTCGGGTGATGTGTTCGCGGAAGAAGGGTTTGACGACATGCGTCTTGTAGGCCTCATAGCGCCTGTCCATCATGGCGTGCAGCGACCCCGGGCGCGGACGCCTGTCGCCGATCCCGGCCAAGGGCGCGAAGGTCAGTGCCGGCGAGCCTTCGAGATCGCCCGGCATCAGGAAGCGGCCGGGCGGCAAGGTCGAAAGCGCCCGCTCGTCGAGCTTGCAGGCCTTCAGATAGGCGGCGAAGCTTTCGGCCAGGCGGCGCGCCGTCATCTCGTCGGCATCGGCGTTCGGGTCGACCCCGGCTGACAGCGCCCGCCAACTCTGCGAAAGATCCTCGCGCACCGGCAGAACGGCCATTTCGAAGGCTTCGTGCGAAAAATCGGCAAAGGATTTGCCGAGCAGCGGCAGATCGAGCAGCCATTCGCCGGGATAGTCGACGATATCGACCGACAATCTGCCGGAGGAAAACATGCGGCTCCAGCCGGAAGCCGATTCATATTCGATGGTCAGCCGCAGTTCCGAAATGGCACGCGTCGAATCGGGCCAGGCGCGGTCGTTGACCAGGGCGGCGATGTGGTCCTCGTACTGGAAACGCGGCACCGCGTCGTCGGGCTGCTGCTCGAGGAAGGCGCGGGCGATGCGCCCAGATTTCTGCGCCTCGAACAGCGGCAGGCGGCCGCCATGGATCAAATTGTGGACAAGGGCCGATATGAACACCGTTTTGCCGGCGCGGGACAATCCCGTCACGCCGAGGCGCAGCGATGGGGAAAAAAGCCCGGTGGCGCGGCCCGACAGCGTGTCGAGGGCAATCCTCGCTTCGTCGGTGAAGGTGGTCAGCGATGATGCCAAAATTTGCTCTCTCGGACTTCGGTCCGTCCGATATAGGCTCTGCAACCAGGCTTTGAAATGGCTTCAGAGATCGGCCGGCGTCAGGAACGCTTCGAGATAGCCGGTGCCTTGGGCGGCGCTGGCAAGATCGCCGTCGAAGCGGACGACCGCCAGGCCCGCGGTCGGGAACCCATGGTTCAGCGTGGCCCGCGCGGTTTCGTCGCCGTCGCCCGAAACTGCCATGGTGAGGTCTTCCATCATCGGGTTGTGGCCAATGACCAGCAATGAGCCTGATCCGCCATTGTCGCGGATAAGGTGGAGGTACCCGGCCGCGTCCGCGCTGTAGAGCGCGTCGAAGAACAGAACCCGGCCGGTGTCGGTCTGGCCGGCCAGGCCTTCCAGCGTCTCCTTGGCGCGCTTGGCATTGGAGCAGAGCGTCCGGTCCGGAACATAGAGGCGGGAGCGCATGGCGGCCCCCACCATTTCGGCATCGGCGCGGCCGGAGGCATCGAGCGGGCGATCGAAATCCCGCATGCCGGGCAGTGCCCAGCCAGCCTTTGCATGTCGCAACAGATAAAGCCTGCTCACCCAACCTCCGAATGCCGAAGCGTCCCGGGATTAGCCACGAGAACGGCGTTGCGCACAATGGCCCGTGCTCTTCAACACGGCGAATCACCCAATGCTGCTTGCTGCAAAGGTCTCTTGCGTATCGGCCCCCGGGGTCACGGCAATCTCGGAAAGCATGTGCCACCGGATCGAAAGTGTCTCGGCGAATTTTGTACCAAAGCGACCGTACGCGGCCGCAGAGACGCGTGACGGGTACTTTAACAATTGCGTGAGACAGCGGCCGATTGCGCTTGTGCAGGCGTCGGACGACGAATATATAGGCGCCAAAATTGGGGCAGTTTGGGTGAGTCGAATGAACGACATCGTTACCGCCGATTACGTACCCTCCGAAGACGAGCCGTTCATGAACGAGCGGCAGAAATCCTACTTCCGCTCAAAGCTCGTCACCTGGAAGAATGACATATTGCGCGAAGCGCGCGAAACACTGGAAATCCTGCAGCAAGAAAACGCCAACCACCCCGATCTGGCCGATCGCGCCTCTTCGGAAACCGACCGCGCCATCGAACTCAGGGCCCGCGACCGTCAGCGCAAGCTCATTGCAAAGATCGATTCCGCCCTGCAGCGCATCGACGAAGGCACTTACGGCTATTGCGAAGAGACCGGCGAGCCGATCGCGCTGAAGCGGCTCGATGCACGTCCGATCGCGACATTGTCGATCGAAGCGCAGGAGCGGCATGAGCGCCGCGAAAAAGTCTATCGCGACGACTGAAGGTCAAGGCCGGCGGCTCACGGCCGGCTGTCATCGAACGAACTCGATTCTGAAATGGCCGGTTTTCCGGCCATTTTTATTGGTGCGGCATCCACCGCTCAGGGCGGGCGAAGGCAGTAAACCCTTGATATTTGGCGCTTCGGACGAGGTGGTTCGGCAGTAGACCAGTAGACCGGCGACGATGTTTTCCGCGGGGATAGCGACCCGGCGGTTGCTCATCTCTTCTGACTGGAGAGTTCGCCGAGAAGCTTGGTCATCTCGTCGTCGAGCGACTGCGGCGCCGCCGGCTTGCCCACCGGGCCGCCCGAACGGGGCTGATCCAGCGACACTTCGAGTTCCCTCATCAGCGTGTCGTCGATGCTGTCCTGCACCGGCTGCGGTGGGGGCGGCGCGTGCCGGGCGGTGTTGGCGTTGGCGGAGCCGTAGGCAGGCAACGGCGTGACATTGGTCGGCTGATAGCTTTGCGTTGCCGGCTTCGGTGCAGGTGCCGGCGGCGCTGTTGTACGCGGGCGGGCGGGTGGCGTCGTGTTCACCGGCTGTGGAGCGGGAGCCTGTCTCGCCGGCGGCGGAGCGGGTTGCGGCGGACGCGGTCTTGCCGGGGCCGCGGCGGCCGGAACCGGCTGCAAGCCGCCATCTCCGGTCAATGCCGGCCGGCGTAGCGCCGAAAGTCGGATATCGCGCTCGACGACGACGTCGGTCGGGCCGCCGATCAGAAGCAGGTGCTCGATATCGTCACGGCGTATCAGCACCAGCCGGCGATGGCTGTCGACGGCGGTGGCATCCATGACGGCCAGTCGCGTCTTGCGGTTCCGGCCACCGGCGACGAAGGTTCCGAATGTCAGGTTGCGCACCAGCTTGATGATAACGAGAACGATAACCAGCAGGACAAGCGCTGCAAACGTCCACAACAATGCTGCGGCATAACCGGGACCTGCCACGCTATCGAGCCATTGCATTGGGTTCCCCTGATCGCCCTTGGAAGTGAAGAGACACTAGACCGTTGCAGCGGGCCACCGCAAGTTGCGTTTCACGCTGGTGAACAGCTAGAAAAACTCCGAAGCCTGGAAGACATCATTTTTATCCGACATTTGCCGCCCAGGCCTTTTCCGGACTAGGAGAATGTGATTCAACCCGCTAGGGGCGGGTGTCGGAACACCGGAATTCACGAGCAGGGGGCACATGGCCAAGGAAGCGCGCGGCGATTTCTATCCGGTACCGATCGTCGACCAGAATACGCGACCCGGCGCGGTCACCCGGCTTATCATTTTCATCGTCGTTCTGACGGGGGCGGCGATCGTCTTCGGGCTTTTCCGCGAGCGCCTCGGCGATCCTTTCCTGCTCGGCATGCTCGGCGTGCTGGCGATGATCGGCGTCGGCTTCCTGTTCGCGACGGCGATCGGCTTCGTGCAGGTCACGCCACGCTCGACAGGCGACGAACTGTCGAAATCCTTCGTCGATTCGATGTCGCAGGGGCTTCTCGTCACCGACACCAAGGGCCGCGTCGTCTACGCCAATCGCGCCTATGCGGATATGACCGGAGCATCGTCCGCTGCCGACCTGAAGACCGTCGAGGGATTGCTCTCGGATGTCCCCGAAGCCTCGGTGACGATCTATCGCCTGGCATCCGGCCTGCGCGACGGCCAGCCGGGCGACGGCGAGTTTAGGCTCGCACAGTCCATTCGGCCCGGTGCCGAGCCTGGCGCCCGCTGGTACCGGGCACGCGCCCGCGCCTTCAGCGTTCCAGGCCAGCGGCTGCCGATGCTGGCCTGGCAGCTTGCCGACATCTCGCAGGAGCGGGCCGAGCAGGAGCGCTTCTTCCTCGATCTGCAGAAGGCGATCGATCATCTCGACCACGCGCCGGCCGGCTTCTTTTCGGCCGACCAGGAGGGCCGCGTCACCTATATCAACGCCACGCTCGCCGAATGGCTGGGCATCGACCTCACCAGCTTCACGCCCGGCGCCGTGTCTCTGTCGGAGATCGTGGCCGGCGACGGCATGGCGCTGGTCCGCTCGGTCAAGGCCGACCCCGGCACCACACGCAACGCGGTGATAGATCTCGACCTGACGACCACGACGGGCGAAGCGCTGCCGGTGCGCTTCATGCACCGCGTTTCGGCCAGCCGCGAAGGATTGAACGGGCCGACACGCACGATCGTGCTCAACCGCACGCAAGGCGAGGATGCCTCTGCCGATTTGCGGGCTTCGGAAGTGCGCTTCACCCGCTTCTTCAACTCGACACCGATGGCGATCGCCGGCGTCGACCACAATGGGCGCATCCTGCGTACCAATGCGCCGTTCCTGTCGCTGTTTTCGTCTGTCGTCGATCGCGACGCCGTCGACCGTCGCGTACGGCTCGACACGGTGATCCATGAACGCGACCGGCCGGCCTTCGCGGCTGCCTTCGAGAAAGCGCAGCAGCGGCAGGCCGACATCGAGCCGATCGACACGCTTTTGCCCGGCAACGACGAACGGCACATCCGCTTCTACGTCAACGCCGTCGCCGACGGCACCGGCGGCGAGGGCGCCGAGGAGTCGGCCATCGTCTACGCCGTCGAGACAACGGAGCAGAAAGCGCTCGAAGGGCAGATGGCGCAAAGCCAGAAGATGCAGGCGGTCGGCCAGCTTGCCGGCGGCATCGCGCATGATTTCAACAATGTGCTGACTGCCATCATCATGGCGTCCGACCTTTTGTTGACCAACCACCGCCCGTCGGACCCGTCCTTCCCCGACATCATGAACATCAAGCAGAACGCCAACCGGGCGGCTTCGCTGGTGCGGCAGCTTCTGGCCTTCTCGCGCAAGCAGACATTGCGACCGGAAGTGCTCAACCTGACCGACGTGCTCGCCGATCTCAGGATGCTGCTCGCCCGCCTGGTCGGCAACGACATCAAGCTGAAGGTCGACCATGGCCGCGACCTGTGGCCGGTCAAGGTCGATATCGGGCAGTTCGAGCAGGTGGTGGTCAACCTTGCGGTCAACGCGCGCGACGCAATGCCGGCGGGCGGCGATCTCACCGTGCGCACCCGCAATGTCACCGCCGAGGAGTGCAAGGCCTTTTCCTACCGCGAACTCGCCCCGGCGGACTATGTCGTGGTCGAAGTCGAGGACACCGGCAGCGGCATCGCGCCCGACGTGCTGAAGAAGATTTTCGAACCCTTCTTCACCACCAAGGAAGTCGGCAAGGGCACCGGCCTTGGTCTGTCGATGGTCTACGGCATCATCAAGCAGACCGGCGGCTTCATCTTCTGCGATTCCGAAGTCGGCAAAGGCTCGACTTTCCGCATTTTCCTGCCGCGTCACATCGCCGAAGCGAAAAAAGCAGGCGAGCCCGGCGATGCGCCGGCGGCGCCGGCAAAGGTCGCCGATCCGGCCAAGGATCTGTCGGGCTCGGCCACGGTGCTGCTCGTCGAGGACGAGGATGCCGTGCGCATGGGCGGCATGCGGGCGCTGACCTCGCGTGGATACACCGTGCACGAGGCATCGTCGGGCGTCGAGGCGCTGGAAGTGTTCGAGGCGCTGGGCGGCAAGGTCGATATCGTCGTTTCCGACGTGGTCATGCCGGAAATGGACGGACCGACACTGCTTGGTGAATTGCGCAAGCGCCAGCCGGACATCAAGTTCGTCTTCGTGTCCGGCTACGCCGAGGACGCATTCGCCAGAAACCTCCCGGCAGATGCGCATTTCGGCTTTCTGCCCAAGCCGTTTTCGCTCAAGCAACTGGCGACGATCGTCAAGGACGTGCTGGAGTCTTAGAGCCTTTCCCATGTTCCTCCTTGCACAACGCCGTGACAACGCCATGATTGCGGGTGAAACGGCAGGAAGGCTTAGGGGAGCAACTTGTGACGCCGCACAACGAAGCGGACAAGGACGACTACGCCGACACGGTGTTGTTGCCGGGTGATCCGCAGCGTGCCGAGTGGATGGCGCGAACGTTCCTGGAAGCGCCGCGCTGCATCAATCGCCGCCGCGGCACGCTTGGCTTCACCGGGCTGTTTCGTGGCAAGTCCATCAGCATTCAGGCGACGGGCATCGGCGTTTCATCATTTCTGATCTATGCGCATGAACTGCTGGACCATTATGGCGCCCGGACCTTGATCCGCACCGGCACCTGCGGCAGCCTGACCGCAAAGGCGAAACTGCGCAGCCTTGTCATCTCACAATCGGCACAGGCGGAAAGCGCCCAGAGCGGCCAGGTCTTCGGCCTCTATGGACCCGCTGGCCCCGACCCGGCGCTTCTCGCATCGTCACTGGCCAAGGCGGTAGAATTCGGCATCGACCATCATGTCGGCCTGACGGTGTGCAGCGACATCTTCTATCACCCGGAAGGGCGCGCCCGTTTTGCCGTTGCGCGGTCGGAAGGAGCCCTGGCCGTGGACATGGAAACCAGCGCGCTCTATCGCATATCGGAGCATTTCGGAGCGCGTGCGCTGTCGATGTGTGTCGTGGTCGACAACATCGAGACCGGCGAACAGACCGACTATTCCGAGCGCCAGGAATTGTTCGCAGACATGAGCCGTCTGGCGCTCGCTGTCGCAGCAGAGAGCTAGAGTACGGGTCTACCGGGTCAGCCCCTTGCGTACGGCAGCGACATCGTCAGAGGAGACCGCCGGGGCGGCGTTGCCCCAGCTGGCGCGCACATAGGTCAGGACGTCGGCGACCTCCTGGTCCTTCAGGCGCCAGGCCAGGGAGGGCATGGCGGGCGTAGTCGGTGCATCAGCCGTGTGCACGGCCTGGCTGCCGGCAAGGACGAGCCGGGCCAATGTTTCGGAACTGCCCTGCGCGACGATCGAATTGCCGGCAAGGGAAGGGAAAAGCACGCCTGACCCGGCACCATCTCCACCATGGCAAGCCGAGCAATTGTCGCGATAGATTGCCTCGCCCGTTGCCATCCGTGTCGCGTCAGGCTTTGCCGGTTGGACGCTGTCGACATCCGAGCCCAGGCTCTTGAGGTAGACTGCAACCGCCTTGAGATCAGGATCGGTCATTTTCGACGTGGAGTTCTCGATGGCCTCCGCCATCGGACCTGATGCAATCGAATGCGCGTTGACGCCGGTCTTGAGGTATTGGACCAGATCCTCCTGAGACCATTTCCCAAGGCCCGATTGCGCATTGTTGGTGATGTCGGGGGCAAACCAGCCTTGCAGGGAGGCACCTTGCAGGAACTCGCTGTCCTTGTCGGCGCCAAGGAAAGATTTGGGCGAGTGGCAGGTGCCGCAATGTCCTGCACCCTGGACGATATAGGCGCCGCGATTCCACTCCGCCGACTTGGAGGAATCCGGCTGAAAGCTTGCCTCGGTAAAGTTGAGGGCATTCCAGCCCAGCATCGCCAGCCGGATGTTCAACGGGAAGGGCAGCTGATTGGCCTCGACCTTGTTCAATACCGGTTCAACCGTCGTCAGATAGGCCCACAGGTCGGAAATGTCCCGATCGTTCATCCTGGTATAGGCGGGGTAGGGCATTGCGGGGTAGAGCCGCACGCCATTGTGGCCGATGCCTGACTTCATCATGCTGCGGAAATCGGCTTCCGACCAATTGCCGATGCCCGTTTCGCCGTCGGGGGTTATGTTGGGCGGGACAAGCATGCCGAACGGCGTTTCGAGCGGCAGTCCGCCGCCAGCGGTTTGCCCCCGGCCTGCGTATGACAGCCTGCGCAGTCGCCGAGCACGGCCTGATACTGTCCACGTATGATCTGGTCCGCCTGGTCGGCACTCCGTGCCGGGCCCGCGTTGAGGGCCGCGGCGCCGATGGCGAGCGTGAAAACGAGCTTGTTCATGCCTGCACCAGGGGTGCACCGGGATTGCGCAGATATTGATTGCGGATGGCATCGGCGGCACGGAAGGCGAGCGCGCCGACGGTTCCTGTCGGGTTCTTGCCGGCATTCTGCGGGAAGGCCGACGCGCCGATGACGAAGACATTGGGGACGTCCCAGCTTTGGAGGAAGGTGTTGACCGCGCTCTTCTTCGGGTCCGTTCCCATGATGGCGCCGCCCGTATTGTGGGTGCTCTGGTAGGGGACGCTGTCCCAGCCCTTCTTGCGGCGGCCGACGGCGTACTGCTTGCCGCCGAGCGCCTTGGCGATTTCCTCCATCCGGTCGCAGACATAGTTCGACATGCGAATGTCGTTGTCGGGAAAATCAAACGTCATGCGCATCAGCGGACGACCGAAACGGTCCTTGTAGGTCGGGTCGAGGTCGAGGTAGTTGTTGCGCGTCGCGTAGCTGCTTCCCTGGGACGAGTAGCCAAGCGTGCTCTTGTAACCCTCGACCGTTGCCTTCTTCCAGGCGCTGCCCCATTTCGGCGTGCCGGGCAAGGTCGGCCTGGTTCCGATCGGGCGCCCGTTGGTGGGAATGCAGTTGATGCCCGCGCCGCCGACGAAGTCCAGCGCGCCGTGGTCGAACGCGTCACCATTGTAATCGTCGATCGTCTGGCCGAGCGCGCCGGCGGCGATGAACGGGTTGAAGTTCTTGTCGTCGAAGAACACCTGCACGCCGGCATTTGTCTGGTAGCAGTAATTGCGCCCAACCGTTCCTTCGCCACTGCCGGGGTCGTAGATCTTGCCGATGCCGGACAGCATCATCAGCCGGGCATTGTGCAGGCCGTAGGCGCACAGCAGCACCAGATCGGCCGGCTGGAAATATTCCTCGCCTGACGTATCGACATAGGTGACGCCGCGCGCCGACTTGCCTTCGGGAGCCAGATCGACATGCAGAACCTCGCTGTCGGTGCGAACTTCGAAATTCGACTTCTTCATCAGCACGGGAAGGACGGTGGTCTGGGCGCTCGACTTCGAATAGTTGGCACAGCCGAAGCGTTCGCAGAACCCGCAATAGGTGCATTGACCCATGGCGATGCCGAGCGGGTTGACATAGGCCCGCGACATGTTGGCGGATGGGGTCGGGAAGGGATGCAGGCCGATCGACCGGCCGACCTCGGCGAACAGGGTTGGCGCGTAGGTCATCTGCATCGGCGGGTTCGGATAATCCCGCGACCTTGGATCCTCGAACGGATTGCCGCCTTCCTGCAACTGCCCCTTGATATTGCCGGCCTTGCCCGAGATGCCTGCCAGATACTCGAACTGGTCGTAATAGGGCTCCATCTCCGCGCCGGTCACGCCCCAGTCCTCGACCTGGAGATCGGCGATTCTCGATGCACCGTATTTCTTCGTCAGATTGGTCTTTATCTGAAAGTCCGAATCCCAGAACCGCCAGGTGTGGCCGTTCCAGTGGACGCCGGCGCCGCCGACGCCGTTGCCGGGGAGAAAGGAGCCGAAATCGCGCATCGGCAGCGCCTTCTGCGACGGGTCATTGCGCACCGTCATGGTTTCGACGGTCGGCTGCAGGAAGAGGTCGCGCCGGATGCTGTAGCGCAACTCGTCCTGCGCATAGCCGATGTTGAAATCGGTTGCCGTGTCGCGCCAGGGGCCGCGCTCTATGGCCACCACGTCGAGGCCCTGATCGGTCAATTCGTGGGCCAGAATGGATCCCGTCCAGCCGAGGCCGACGATCACGACGTCTTTGCGAGGCAGTATCTTGGTCATGATCAGGCGCCTTTGCCGAGCCATTCGGGACGCCCGATGATCGAGACAGGCGGCTGCGGATATGGCTGATTGTGTTTGCTGACATGGTCGCGGTAGTCGTAGCGGGCACCTGGAAAACCAAGCATGCGCCACGAGACCATGTCCTTGTTGCCGCCATAGACGGGGTCGGCAAAAAACCCTTCCATGGTGTTCTGCAGCAGAAGCCCGAAGAAACCGGGACCCTTGACGCCATTGGGCAGGTCGACTTGCCCGGCCTCCATTGCCGTCAGGAAGGCATCCTGTTCGGCCGATGCGAGCTCGACGAATGTCTTGCCGTCCCGCTGTTTCAGGAAGGCGTCGATGGCGGCAAGCCCGGTGCGGTAACGCTGCGCCGGATTGGCCTCGCCCTGATAGCCCTGGGTGGGCAGTCCAGGCAGAAACGGGCCTTGCGTGTAAAGCCGGCTCGACACTCCGAACGCCCCCATCAACTGCCTGTCGATATAGACGGCGCAACCGGCTTCCTTGCCGCCCATGCTGAGCTCGTCGGCCGGAATGATGCGGTCGACGATCGCCTCGACAAGGGCTGCTTCCTGGGCTGAGAAAAAGTGCCAGCCGCCGGCCACGACCTGCGCGGGTGGATCGGATGCCATTGGCGTCCAGGGCAAAGTGCCCGAGAACGATCGCGCAAAACCGGCCGATGTCGCGGTTGCCGTAAATATTGCGACCGAGGACAGGAAAAGACGCCGATTCATTCGAACAGGATTGCGATGGTTCATATTAGGAATCTCGAAAATAAGAGAACGCACCCGGGAAGTGACGCCAAAGTAATCATGACAACGATAGTTAGTTTAATCCGCAGATCGAATGCCGATAGACTGCGAGATGAAAATGACCTCGTCAACCACATCACAAAATCGTTAGCGAGGGTTCGGTCGACTGCCGATCGGGTCTGGGTGTGTTGTTGAAGCCGGATGGCTGCCCGGAAGTCGGGCCACGATCCCGCGAAGCATCCGGCCTACCTGCCCGGATCCTGGACCGATAGAAACAGCGTCGTGCCATCAGGCATGAATCAGGAACCAGCCACTGACCGGGTGGCGTTCGAGGTCGCGGTCAATGCCAGGCCCACCGCGACGCATCACCAGGCTCTCAAGATCCCTTGATCATACTTGCTCAGCTGGCAAGCAGGCTAATGAGTTTACGACCTGGACGACACCTTGTAGACTGAACACCATGGCGCTCAAACGGATGGACAACATAGGAATCGTCGTCGATGACCTTGAAGAGACGATTGGTTTCTTTGGCGAGCTCGGCCTTGAGCTCGAAGGGCGGGCTACGATCGAAGGAGAATGGGCCGGACGTGTCACGGGACTGGGCGATCAGCGCGTCGAGATTGCCATGATGCGGACGCCGGACGGCCACAGCCGGCTCGAACTGTCCCGTTTCCTCACGCCGCCTGTCGTCGCCGATCACCGCAACGCCCCGGTAAACGCCCTGGGCTACCTCCGCGTCATGTTCACTGTGGACGACATTGACGGGACGCTCGAAAGGCTCCGCAATCGCGGTGCGCGGCTCGAAGGCGAAGTCGTCCAGTATAGAGACGTGTATCGGCTATGTTACATTCGAGGGCCTGGAGGGCTTCTCATCGGGCTCGCCCAAGAACTCAGCTGAGCGCAATACGCTAAGCAGCTTCCCGCTTCGGCACCATCTGCTCATCCATCCCTGGCCGATGGCCGCGCAGATAGAGCGCGCAGGTGGTGCGCAGCATCGACGCAAAGTTCGGGATGGCGCCGTTGAGCTCTATGGCTTCGTCATAGAGCTTGGAGATGAATTTCGGCGTCGTCAGGTTCTGGTTTTCGGCGATCTCGTCGAGCAACGCCCAGAATGTTCCTTCAAGCTGGATGCTGGTCGAGTGGCCGTCGATGCGAATCGACCGGTTGATCTGGCGATAGCCTTCGGGATCCTGGCCCGCAAACACCCTGCACATCCGACAAACCTCCCATGATTGTTGGTCTTGGGTGGACGGGCGTGCAGTTTGACACTGCTTGACCTGTCCCCACATGCATTCTCGGGTAAAATCGCCGCCACGGCAATCGGACTTTTGTCCTTGTTGGCGATGGAGGACGGTTCACGGCTTCGGGCGTGGTAACCGGCTGCCACCACCTTTTGTCCGTGCCGCGCATAATCGTCTCCACACCAGAGCGGAGACTGATTTGGCCAAGGCGATCCACAGCATGATCCGGGTTCTCGAAGAGGCCCGGTCCGTCGATTTCTACAGAAACGCCTTCGGGCTCGATGTCGCCGACAGGCTGGATTTCGAGACATTCACGCTCCTTTACCTCAGCAATGCCGAGTCGGGGTTCGAGCTCGAACTGACCGTGAACAAGGATCGGCAGGAGCCTTACGGGCTGGGCGACGGCTACGGTCACCTTGCGGTCTCGGTCGCCGATCTCGACGGCGAACATGATCGTCTCGGTGCGCTTGGCCTCAATCCGAAGAAGATCGTCGAGTTCAACCGCGACGGGTCGCTGATCGCGCGTTTCTTCTTCATCGAGGACCCCGACGGCTACAAGATCGAGGTTCTGCAACGCACAGGTCGCTTTCAATAGGAGACATTGCAGCCGCACCGGCAGGTAGCGCCAGCAACGGCACTCTCAAGGGTGCAAATAGCAAGCAGGGAGGAATAAAAATGGTCACGATCTATGACGCGAAGCCTGGGCTTTCCCGTCGAGAGCTTCTCAGACGCGGCGGCATCGGCGCGCTGCTCGTCATCTCCGGCAGCGCCGTCATCAGCCCCGAACATGCCTGGGGGCTCGAGACATCGGCACTCAAGCCCGAAACCATGGCGACGCTGATCCAGATGGCGCGTGACATCTATCCGCACGATCAGGTTCCGGACAAATATTACGCCATTGCCGTGAAAGGTCATGACGAGCAGGCCGGCAAGGACGCCGCCTACAAGGCGATGCTCGAGGACGGCATCGCCGACCTCGACAAGAAGTCCGGTGGCGGCGGCTATCGCGGCCTTGGCTGGGAGGAGCAGCGGGTCGCCGTGCTGAAGCAAATCGAGGTGACGCCATTCTTCCAGGCCATCAGAGGCGGCCTCGTCGTCAGCCTCTACAACCAGAAAGAGGTGTGGCCGATCTTCGGTTACGAGGGCGAGTCCTATTCCAAGGGCGGCTACATCGCGCGCGGTTTCGACGACATCGAGTGGCTCTGAGCCCCGTCGTTCCTGAACCCGCAAACAGAAATCATGGGAGGAAACCATGGCAGCTTCATTTGATCTGAACAACGACGGCGTGGTCGTCATCATCGGCTCGGGCGCCGGCGGCGGCACGCTCGGCAACGAACTCGCCCAGAAGGGTGTCGACGTCGTCATCCTGGAAGCCGGCGCGCGCCACGAATACGAAGACTTCATCAATGACGAGTGGGGTTCGTTCAGCCAGCTCGCCTGGACGGACAAGCGCACCACGTCGGGTGACTGGCGTGTGGCCAAGGACTTTCCCAACCTGCCGGCCTGGATCGTCAAGTCGGTCGGCGGTTCGACCACGCATTGGGCCGGAGCTTCGCTGCGCATCCAGGAGCATGAGTTCAAGACGCTGTCGACCTACGGCAAATTGGAAGGCGCCAACCTGCTCGATTGGCCGATCACGCTGGCCGAGCTGGAGCCCTACTATGCCAAGGCTGAAGCCAAGATGGGCGTCACCGGCACCAATGACTGGCCGCGGCTGCCGGGCAACAACAATTTCAAGGTGCTGAAGGCCGGCGCCGACAAGCTCGGCTATAAGGAATGCCACACCGGCAACATGGCGATCAATTCGGTCGATCGTGACGATCGCATGTCTTGCCAGCAGACCGGCTTCTGCTTCCAGGGCTGCAAATGGGGCGCCAAATGGTCGACGCTCTACACCGAGATCCCCAAGGGCGAGGCGACAGGCCATCTCGAAGTCAGGCCGAACGCCATGGCGATCAAGATCAACCACGACGCTAGCGGAAAGGTGACCGGCGTCGTCTACGCCGACAAGGACGGCAAGCTGCAGGAGCAGAAGGCGCGCATCGTCGCGGTTGCCGGCAATTCGATCGAGAGCCCGCGGCTGCTGCTCAATTCGGCATCGGGAAAATTCCCCGATGGGCTTGCCAACTCGTCGGGTCAGGTCGGCAAGAACTACATGCGTCACACCACCGGCTCGGTCTATGCCATCTTCGACAGACCGGTGCACATGTATCGCGGCACGACCATGGCCGGCATCATCCGCGACGAGGCGCGGCATGATCCATCGCGCGGTTTCGTGGGTGGTTACGAGTTCGAGACGCTGTCGCTCGGCCTGCCGTTCATGGCGGCGTTCCTCGATCCGGGTGCCTGGGGGCGCTCGTTCACCACCGCACTCGATCACTACGACCACATGGCCGGCCTGTGGATCGTCGGTGAGGATATGCCGCGTGCGGAGAACCGCATCACGCTGCATACCGACGAAAAGGACGCGCACGGCATGCCGATCGCCGACGTGCATTTCGACGACCATCCGAACGACACCGCGATGCGCAACCACGCCTACAAACAGGCTACGGCACTTTACGATGCGGTCGGCGCCACCCGCACCTTCCCGACGCCGCCCTATCCGTCGACCCACAATCTCGGCACCAACCGGATGAGCGAGAAAGCGGAAGACGGCGTCGTCAACAAGCACGGCCAGGCGCACGACATCAAGAACCTGTTCGTGTCCGACGGCAGCCAGTTCACCACCGGGGCCGCCGAAAACCCGACCCTGACGATCGTGTCGCTCGCGATCCGCCAGGCCGACTACATCGCCGCGCAAATGTCGGCAAAGACGATCTAGTCAAATCCTCCCGACAGACTGCTGGCGCGGAACCCGCAAGGTTCCGCGCCTTTTTTCCTGCCGCTTCATTGCTTGGTGCAGGTCGAGGCGGTGAAAGCGCCGTCGGGCTGCTTCATGATGATGTCGAAGGAAGGGGCGGTTTCACCGTCGAGCGTCGCCTGGGTCAGCGACAGCGAATTGCCGCCGGTGGTATATCCGCCCAGCGGCCCCAGCCACGAGATCACGCCGTTTGCGTCCATTTGATAGTTATAGCCCTGCTGCACGGGGTCGAAGACGCGGAGGCTGGTGTAGACCGGGCCGCTGTAGACGTTCCCCTTGATGGTGATGTCGCCGAGGCTGAGGAACATGCCAAGCAGGTACACTTCGCAATGATAAGTGCCGTCAGGCATCTTGCCGTCGCTGAAATCGGCTCGCGCAGGCCCGGTTGCTGCGGCCAGAAGCAGTATGCCGATAAAAATGCGTGAAATCCCTGAAACCATGACGTCGCTCGCTTGAAGAGAGAGCTTGCCCTATTTTTGCACCGCGCCGCAATATCGGTCGCCTGAGGCACTGCTGTTGAGATCAAAATATAGGCAGCCTGAGAGAATGAGTGAAAATTAGGCAACGACTGCGTAAGCTGCGCAAAATTCCCTCAATCGATTCTTGGCCGCCTCTCTTTGTTTTGGAGGCCCTACATTCCAAGACGCTGATATTTCTGAACTATTTGTACCCTTTCGGGGTCGCCGGAGCGATTGGCATGGGGGTTGCTTTGTAGTGTTGCGGTGCAATCAACCAGCTTGGGAGTCCGTAATATGAGGGGTAATTTCTCGACAATAACAAAAATGTTTTCGGCGAGCGTGGTCGCCGCCGGCCTGTTGATGTCCGCTCCGGCGAAGGCCGCCGACGACACGATCAAGGTCGGCATTCTCCATTCGCTGTCGGGGACCATGGCGATTTCGGAGACGACGCTGAAGGACGCCATGCTGATGCTCATCGACGAGCAGAACGCCAAGGGTGGCCTGCTCGGCAAGAAGCTCGAGGCGGTCGTCGTCGATCCGGCTTCCAACTGGCCGCTGTTTGCCGAAAAGGCGCGCGAGCTGATCTCCAAGGACAAGGTCGCGGCGGTGTTCGGCTGCTGGACCTCGGTGTCGCGCAAATCGGTGCTGCCGGTGTTCTCGGAACTCGACAACATCCTGTTCTACCCCGTCCAGTATGAGGGCGAGGAAAGTGAGCGCAACGTGTTCTACACCGGTGCGGCGCCAAACCAGCAGGCCATTCCGGCCGTCGACTATCTGATGAGCGAGGATGGCGGTTCGGTGAAGCGCTGGGTGCTGGAAGGCACCGACTACGTCTATCCGCGCACCACCAACAAGATCCTCGAAGCCTATCTGAAGGCCAAGGGCGTGGCTGCGGAAGACATCATGGTCAATTACACGCCGTTCGGCTTCTCCGACTGGCAGACCGAGGTTTCGGCGATCAAGAAGTTCGGTTCGGCCGGCAAGAAGACCGCCGTCGTCTCGACCGTCAACGGCGACGCCAACGTGCCGTTCTACAAGGAACTCGGCAACCAGGGCGTCAAGGCCGAGGATATTCCGGTCATGGCCTTCTCGGTCGGCGAGGAAGAGCTTGCAGGTCTCGACACCGCGCCGCTGGTCGGCCATCTCGCTGCCTGGAACTATTTCGAGAGCATCGATACGCCCGAGAACAAGAAGTTCATCGCCGACTGGCACAAGTTCATCAAGAACGACAAGCGCACCACCAACGATCCGATGGAGGCCCATTATATCGGCTTCAACATGTGGGTGAAGGCGGTCGAGAAGGCCGGCACCACCGATCCGGACAAGGTCATCGACGCCATGATCGGCGTGTCGGTGCCGAACCTGACCGGCGGCTATTCGACGATGATGCCGAACCACCACATCACCAAGCCGGTGCTGATCGGCGAAATCCAGGCCGACGGCCAGTTCGAAACCGTGTCGCGCACGCCGGGCCTGGTGATGGGCGACGAATGGTCCGACTATCTGCCTGATTCCAAGGACCTGATCTCCGATTGGCGCGCGCCTCTGTCCTGCGGCAACTTCAACGTTGCCACCGGCAAGTGCGGCGGCAAGGGCACGAACTGATCCCTCCCAGGGCTGACCTAGTCAGACCGCGCGCGTCCGGACGGCTACTACCGCCGTC